>JAVBSX010000369.1:0-17320 GCA_031556455.1 Thermoguttaceae bacterium | reverse complement strand
TCTCACCCTCGCGCGAGGGCCGGGATTCCTGCCTTTTCGGCGAGGGTGAGATTTCTCGCGGAGCCTGCCCTGAGCGAAGCGTGGGGCTCGAAATGACGCATCCTCTTTTCTCTATCTTCTCACAAATTCAACTTTGCAGTTTTCTTGACGCAACGCCCGGCTTCTTCAAACATTGAAAAACGCGGAGCACCAATGCGGAGTACTGCCGGAGTACCGGTTCAATGGTTTTTACCAAACCGTTCTCAATCCGGCGGTTACGGCATGCAGGCTCGTCCGGTCGTTCAACTGAGCATCGTATGAGCCGAAAAGATTGGTTTTGGAATTGATATACCATTGCAGGCCGGTGCCGAGGACGATCCAATCGCGGCCCATCCCCGCCCCGGTCACCTCGAAGGCTCCGCCCCCCGGAACGCCGGCGAAACTCGCGCTCATGGTCCCGGCGGTGTCCAAATACTCGTGCATCCAATGTCCCTGAAGGTAGTATTGCACAGACCCTCGGCCCAAGGAAATGTCTCTGACGAACCGACCGCCCAGCAACATTCGCAAACTGTTCGTGTAGGATCCGGAGTTCAACAGTTCGAATGTCCCGCCGGTTTCCGCAATCGCGTCGAACCCTTGATAGGCGTACTGTAAACCGATAAACGGTTGCAAAACCCCCTTCGCGAACTTCCAGTCAACCCCTCTCTCCGCGTAAAAGCTCGGTTGGCTGCCGTTGAAACTCGAATGCAACCGTTCCGGGACGACCACGGTCAACTCGCGGTCGAGGGAGACCCGATTGAAGGCGACGCCGCCGGTCATGATCGCGTATCCGAAACGATCATCCCATTTCAAATAGAGCCCGATCCGATGATCATCCGAACGTGCCCGACCGAAGGACGAGCCGGTGTCCGCTTTTGTCGAGCCGTAACCGTAATAAAACCCGAGTCGGCCTTTCATATTGTAGGAGCAGCGTTCGATTCCGATCAGCCCGCCGTATACGTCCAAATCGTAACCGGCCGCATCGCCGTCGGGGTCGACGCTGCCGAACATTCCGTAACCGCTCATCCAACCGGAGAGTCCCCGATCGGAAAACGATTGCCCCCGCCGCGTTCCGGTTCCGTCCCAGCGACCGGCGATTCTCGCTCCCGGACGAACTTGCCCGGCGACGACCTGATTCAACATCGCCGTCGCCTGAACCTGGGCCGCTCCCAACGAAGCGTACAGATTGCCGCCCAACTCGTTATAAGCGAGCCGGGCCAAATCCGGATCGTTTCCCAAAAGGGTCTCCAAATGATCGAGCGCCGCACTCATTGATTCGGACATTGCCTCGTTTTCCGCAATGCCGTTGAGGTAGTTGCCCATCCGGATTTGCCCCGGATTCCGGGCTCCTTCCAAATAATCGAACGCGACAAAGGAATAGTCGTAAACCCCGCCGGCTTCGTCGTAAGTGCCCACAACCCGCATTCCCTTGACGTTATCGGTAAACGAAAGGGTATTGTTAACGGTCAGGCTCGCGTCCTCGCCTTGGGTCAAAATCAGCTGAAACGTCTTGCTGAAATCGATATCGCCGGTCGTTTCGATATACACGATCCCGCCGTTGATCACCGCCGCGCCGCCGTCGATCACGAAATGTCCGGAATCGGTGCCGTCGTTGCGGACCGCAATAAGCGCATTTTGTTCCCACGACATGTTTTCATTGATCACCAAAGTATCGTTCGCTCCGGGCAGCACGACGCGGCCGCCCGAGGCGACGCCGAGCCCGTTCAGGGTTCCGCTCCCGAAAAGCGTACCGCCGGCAAGAACGCCGAAATTGGATTGAACCAGGTCTTTGCCCGAGCCGTCGAGCCCCAGTTGAACCGTCCCGGCTCCGGCAAACACCGAGCCCTTGTATTGATCGTACGTACCGTCCAAAACCAGCGTCGAATAGCCGACTTTGTAAATTCCTCCCTCCCCGGACAATTCTCCGGAAAGCGTCAACGTATCTTCCGTTGTCCCGTTCGTATAAAGCGTCAACGACTGGTTGGCGATCATGTCGTTCCCGATCGTTTTGGAAACCGGCAAAACCGTATCCTGATCGCTCAAGAACACGTTCAACATTCGGGAGCCCGTTTCTTCCTCGTCAGTTTTTTCCCCGTCAATTATCCAGGTTCCCGTCCCGGTCCCGGAATCATGTTTCAAGGTGATGGTCCCGTTTTTGAAAAGAACGTCGCCTGCGAAATTTTCGTTGGTTCCCAAGAGCAAAGCACTCCCCGTTCCGGTTTTGACGAACCCGCCGTCTCCGAGAAGATTGCCGATATAAAGGTAATTATAGGCCCCATTGATTTGCACCTCCCCCGCGAGATCGTGTTTCAATTCGAGATTCCCCAGCCCTGTAGGCCCGGCAATCACCAGCTTGCTGTCGCCGAGCCGGACGGTCGCGGTTGCGCTCGAATCCGGATCGTAAGCCCCGAGCGCTCCGTCCCGGGTTGCGACCAACACGCCCCCTTCGAGCACCTCGATCGTTCCGGTCCAGCTTGCGGCACTGTTGCCGGACAGCGTCCAATCGATCGCCTCTTCGCCGTGTTCGAGAACGATCTTCCCGGTTCCGGAAATGATACCGCTAAACGTTTCGCCGGTCCCGGTCTTGTTCAATTCGGTATCGCCAACCACAAGTTCGTCGCAAAAAGCGTTGGCGGGACCGAGCAAGCCCCAAAGAAAAAACGCGATTAAAACAGAAAACAATCCTTTGGTCCGGGGATTGAAAGAAAAAGGGGGCATCATATTTATTATTCTCCAACGAGAGGGAGTTTATTTCAAAAAAGGGGAGATTGTTCAGTAGTTCAGTATTATTTCGTCGTATCTCCCTTTGAACCGGTGCTCCGCGCATACGAACCAATTCGGAAAGCGACGAAATCCGGGCCGGAATAGTAAAGAGTTTGTCAAATCCCCGCAAGAGCAAACGGCGACCGCCGAAATTGAATATCGAGCGATAATCGTTGTTTGAGCCAACTTTGACAAAATCTGGTTAGCCGAGCGGCGAAGACGCCGGTTACACAGCGGAAGTGTTTCAAATTTCGCAATACTCAGCCGAATGGTAATTTTCGTCATTTCGACTGAAGCGCAGCGTAAGGAGAAATCTCACACTCGCGAGCGATTTTTATTTCAACCCTTTCGGCGTGGGTGATTTTTCTCGCTCCGCTCGAAATGACGAACGGTGGAGGTTATTCCAAAAAACTCCAAACGACTGAAGCATTTCAAATTTCCAAAAAATACTTTTTTAAAAGAACCTTCTTGTCGATAATAACGGAGGATGCGATAATAGGTTTTTGTATGGTTATATGAAACAGCCTTGAAATCACAAGGTTATTACTAATATATAATTTCGGGAGTCCGAGGAGATACAAAGTGGTTTTTACGATTATGAAAACGATGAGAAAAACATTTCTTTCTCACATTCGATCACTCTTGATTTGTTGCCTGTTGGGGAATTTAACCCCCTTCTCGTTTGGGCTGGAACTTGAAAAAGTTTTTCCCGATTCGACGAAAGGTTATTTTTCGATCACCGATGCCAAACAGTTTGCCGAGCTTTGGAACGAAACGGCTTTCGGTCAATTGATCCAACGCCCGGATATGAAGGATTTCGCGGTCGACCTGCGAAAACAGATCAGTTCGCAGGTTTCAGTCCGTTTCGGTTTGACCTTGGACGACATCCGCACGGTTCCCTCCGGGGAAATCGCGGGCGGGTTGGTCGCTCCGGTCGGTCAAATTCCCGGTTTCGTCCTCGTTATGAATATCGCCGGAAAAGAAGCCGAAGCCAAAAACCTGGCCGCGAAACTCGATGCGATCTTCGCCGAACGCAAAATCACGAAATCCTCGATCACGATCATCGGCGAAAATGCGACCATCTACAAATTTCCGGAACTCGAGGACGACCCGACCGAGCGGCGGGCGGTTTATCTCCGGAGCGGGGATTACCTGATCGTCGCGGACCAGATTTACCTCGTCGAATTGATCGCGAAACGCATCAAAGGAGAAAAAGACGCCCCGTTGTCCCAGGAACCGGGATATCAGGCCGTGATGCAACGCTGCGATGCCGATTTAAGGCCCGAAGACGCCAAACCGATGGTTCGTTGGTTCATCCAACCGCTTCAATACGGGGAAGCCGTCCGTTCGATCATCAACCTGCCGGAAAAACTGCGGGCACGGACCTCGATCTTTACGGTCCTTTCCGAAGCCGGATTTGATGCCTTGCTCGGAATCGGCGGGACGGTTGCACTCAAATCGGGCGAACTCGACGTCGTGCACCGGATGTTTATTTACGCTCCGAAGCCGCACCGCGAAGCGATGCAAATGTTCGTCTTTCCCAACACGACCGATTTCTCCGTCCCGAAATGGGTCCCCGGAGACGTTGCCGCCGGAACCTGCCTCAGCTTCGATCCGCTCGCCGCTTTCGATCACTTCGGCCCTCTCTTCGACGCCGTCGTCATGCAAGGGGAGAAAGGGGCTTGGGAGGATGTCGTCCGTTCCATGAAAGAGGACCCTTACGGGAAACAGATCGATTTACGCGAAGATTTCGTCCGCTATTTGGGGACCGGAATCATTTTAACTTCGCGCTATCGACTGCCGATCACCACGGAAAGCGAAAACCTTTTCGTTGCGATTCCCATTCGGGACGGCAAGGTCGAGGAAATGCATAAGGCCCTTACGACCATTCTTGAAGGGGATCCCGATTTCGAGCAACGCGAATTCAAAGGCGTTACCTTTTGGCAATCCAAACCTTTCGAGGGAGTACAACGACTCGAATTCAAAATCGGGCCTGGCGTCCCTTCGTTGGTACCTGGAAAAGCGACTCCCGCGAGCCAGACCATCGACCGACTCGGCGCGGAAAAGGAAGTCGAGCCGTTTTTCCCGCGCGGGGCCGTCGCGATCGGTCTCGGTCATTTGCTACTCGCCAACAACGTCGAGTATCTGGAAGAAATTTTGAACGACGCCGATTCGAATTCCGGCTCGTTCGAAGACAATCCCGAATTTCTCAAGGTCCGGGAGATTTTCTCCCTTTCGGAAATCGGTCACCAACCGCGGTTTCTGCAATCGTTCTCCAAAACGGCGGACGTGATTCGTCCGACCTACGAATTGCTCCGACAGGGAAAAATGCCCCAATCGAAATCGGTGCTCGGACAAATTCTCAACCGGATTCTGACTCCGCCCGATCTGCTTCCCGGCGAACGGCCCGCAAAAATCGACGGCAGCAAAATGCCCGAATTCGAGACGATCAAAGATCATTTCGGAACCGCCGCCCTGTTCGGCGTTACGGAAGAAACCGGCTGGTTCCTCAAAGGTTTTTCCGTCCCGAAGCAATAGAGGCTGTAGGCTATAGACCGTAGGCTGTAGGGAACGGTTGGAAAACGAGCCCTGCAGAGCATTTCACGTTTTCATTGATACTAGCCCCAAGCGTCAGCGCGGGGTGATATTGCGTCGGAAATGGGCTCAATCCCCCCGCGCTGACGCTTGGGGCTAGTATAAAGTTAGCAATTGCTCTTCGAGGAAGAAGAGTTATTTCCTTTATCCCCCCTTTTATCGTTGAACCGGCATTCCGGCCCACCGGGGATTCGCAACGGTTGACGATTTTTTGATATGAGCCAAATCATTACGAAAGCGCAAATTATCGAGCTTGTTCGCTCGTTGCTCGCCAAGAAAACCCTCGTCGGCGGCCCGGTCGCCGGGCCGGCCGAGCGGTTCTTTTTCCGCCTGCTCTCCGACCCGGACACCCTGGTTCTCGATCCGACGATCATGCCGACGAACTCGATCAAGGAATTCTTTTTTCCGAAACACGAGGTGCTGTACCAATACGGCCGAACCGGAAAAGAGATCGAATTGACCGATGCCCCCGCTTTTTCCTCGGAACAGGTCGTGTTCGGGGCACGGCCTTGCGACGCCGCTTCGTTGCCGATTCTCGATAAGGTGTTCGCCTGGGACTTTCAAGATCGTTTTTACCAGGAGCGGCGTGAGCGAACGACCGTCGTTACTCTCGCCTGCCGAGCGGCCGATGCGAATTGCTTTTGTACTTCCGTCGGTCTTTCGCCCGCGTCGACCGAAGGAGCCGACGCGGTCCTTCTCGATTTGGGAGACGGCTCCTTCGAAGTCCGGATCGTAACCGAAAAAGGAAAAAAATTATTCGCGGGCAAGACGACCGAATCGACCCAAACCGGCCAAACGGCCGCACCGCCGGAGAAAAAATTCGACGTCGAGAAAGTGACAAAATATCTCGCCGAACATTTCGACGATCCGCTTTACGCCGAAACGAGCTTGCGTTGCGTCGGCTGCGGAGCGTGCACGTACATTTGTCCGACCTGTCATTGTTTCGACATCGTCGACGAAGGGGGAATGAAACAAGGT
Source organism: Thermoguttaceae bacterium (assembly GCA_031556455.1). Lineage (GTDB taxonomy): Bacteria > Planctomycetota > Planctomycetia > Pirellulales > Thermoguttaceae > JAVBSX01. The sequence continues at coordinate 10,966 of JAVBSX010000369.1, read as the reverse complement.
CGACGGGTCAAAAATTGGGACACCTGCCAATTCGCCCTTTTTACGCACCATGCTTCGGGACACAATCCCCGTTCGAATCAGGCGCAACGGCAGCGCAACCGCGTCCAACACAAGTTCAGTATTTATCCCGGGAAATTCGGCGTCATCCTTTGTTCCGGCTGCGGCAACTGTACAAGGGACTGCTCCGCTTCGCTCGGAATCTGGCCCGTCCTTCAAATGCTGGAAAAGAAAGCGGAAGAGTAACGACAACACAATTTAGCCGGTACTCCGCGTTTGCTTCGGTACTCCGCGATTGAATCGATACTCCGTGCTTGATTCGACATTCCGCGAATCCTATTTTGTTTTTTCTCCGTGCTAACGAACATTTTCGCGAAAATCCGGGAAAAATTCGATTTCGGCTCGACCGGGCGGCTGATGATCTGTTGCGTCCTGGTCGGGCTGGGTGCCGGGCTCGCCGGCGTGCTCTACCTCGAAGCGATGTCGTTCGCCGAGGAAGGTGTAACGCAAGTGTACGCCTCCGCCGGAATCCGCTGGTTGCAGCCGGATAAAATCTCGTTGGACACGCCCCCTCGCCCGCAAGGGGAAACACAGACGCGATTTCCCGAAGCGGACGAAAAGCAAGACAACCCTTTTCTCACGCCGGAAACGCGAACCGATTCCATCTTCGGCGGGGTCTTCGCCTTTCCGCGGTATTGGGCGATCACGCTCTTGGTTCCCGCTCTTGGCGGTTTGATTTGCGGACTGTTGATTCAAGGGTTCGCTCCCGAAGGGGAAACCGAGGGAACCGACTCTTTGATCAAAACATATCATTATCGGAGCGGCATGATGCGATTGCGAAACGCTCCGGTCAAAGGTTTGGCCAGCCTCGCAACGATCGGCACCGGCGGCTCCGCCGGCTGGGAAGGACCGATGTCGCTGCTCGGGGCGGGCGTCAGTACCCTGCTGAGCCGGGTTTGGAAAATCGACGCCCGCGAACGCCGCATCCTCCTTCTCGCCGGAGCGGCCGGAGGAATCGGGGCGATCTTTCAAACGCCGTTCGGCGGAGCGGTTTTCGCGGCCGAAGTTCTTTTTTGCAGTACCGCAATCGAATACTCCGTCCTGCTCCCCTGTCTCGTCTCTTCGCTCGTCGGATATGCGACACTCGGGTTTTTCTGCGAGCATTCCCGAAAAATCGTTCTCGCGGAGCCGTTGTCCTATCATCCGGCTTTCGACATTCCTTGGCTTCTGCTCTTCGCCGTCTGTTGTGCGCTGCTCGGCTTGCTTTTCGTCCAGATGCAACAGATTTTCCGCAACCGGTTCTTCGCCCGGATGCTCCTGCCCGATTTCCTCAAACCCGCCCTCGGCGGACTTTTGCTCGGCTGTATCGCCCTTTTCCTCCCGCAATGTCGTGGGGGAGGATACGAATACTATCAGGCAGTCGCCAACGGCTTCCTGCCGCTCGGATTGCTGTTTGCCTTATTGATCGGCAAAATGCTCGCAACCGCATTGACGCTGACCTCGGGAGGATGCGGAGGCCTCCTGGGCCCTTCGCTCCTGATCGGCGGGCTGTTTGGGGGAATCTTTGCGCTTTTGGGACAAGGACTTTGCGGCATACTGGGTATCCCCGAACTCGCCCCCGATCTCGAATTGTACGTCCTCCTCGGCATGGGGTCGTTTTTCGCCGGAATCGGCAAAGTTCCTTTGACGGCGACGATCCTCGTTTGCGATATGATCGGTTCCTACGAATTGGTCGTTCCGCTCCTGGGCGTGAGTTTGGTACAAATCGCGATTCTATCCCCGAGAACGACGCTTTTCAGGGAACAAATTCCCACTTTCGAAGACTCGCCGGTTCATTTGGGAGATTTTTCGGTCGACCTTCTGCGGGGAATCCCCGTCGAAGAGGTTTATCAAAAAGGAGAAAACTTCCCGAGAATGACCTCCGATACGGACCTTTCCGAAATGATGCGACAGGTCGCGGGCGGGTCGGTTTCGGTGTTTCCCGTCGTCGATTCGGAAGGACTTTTGATCGGTCTGCTCCCGGCCGGGGACGTTCGTTCGGTTTTTCAAAGCCGCGGTCCGGGCAATCGATTGCTCGCCGGCGACCTTGCGCATTTTCAGGGTTTGTTCCTGACTCCTCGGGACAACCTCGAAACGGCTTTGCGGCACTCGGTTCGTTTCGGGGTCAACGAAATTCCGGTGGTCGATCCGTCACATCCCCGAAAAATCCTCGGCCTTCTTCACAAAAAAGACATCATCCTCGCTTATCACGACCGTTTGGCCAGTTGCGCAAACGCCGCGAAACCCGAAAACTGAGAATCTGCCAACGGAACTGTGCGGTTCTCTTGCGCGTTGATTGTCATTTCCCGAAAAACGGGTATACTCTTTTCTTTGTCGTGTTAGCCCTCTTGCGGCTTCCTCCTTTTCGGCACGTAGTCTACTTTTCAAAGCATGAGAATTATCGTTATGGGAACAGGCGGTTTCGCGGTTCCTTCGTTTCAGCGTCTGATCGAAGCGGACCACGAAATTCTTGCGCTTGTGACGATGCCGATCCGGGGTCAATCGGGAAGAAACCCGACGGTAACCCCGATGCGTGAGATCGCCCTTGAGCACGACATCCCGATCTACGATCCCGAGAACATCAATTCCCCGGAATGCCGCGACCTGCTTTATCTTTTGGCGGCCGAAGTCTTTTTCGTCTGCGATTACGGCAGAATTCTCTCCGAAGAAATCCTCAAAACCTCGCGGATGGGCGGTCTGAACCTGCACGGCTCGTTGCTGCCGCGATACCGGGGCGCCGCCCCGATCAACCGGGCGATCCTGGACGGGGCTCCCTACACCGGGGTGAGCGTCATACACATGATTCCCGAGGTCGACGCCGGTCCGGTCGTCGCCAAAAGCCCGATGATCCCGATCGGGCCGAACGACACCGCGATCGAACTCGAAGGACGCTTGGCAACGATCGGTTCCTGGTTGATCGTCCAAACGATCACGCAAATGGAAACCGGCCGGCTCCCGGCGATCCCGCAGCTGCACGAGCAGATTTCCAAAGCCCCGAAACTCAAAAAAGAAGAAGGGCTCCTCGATTGGAATCGCGGCGGTCAATTCGTGTGCAACCACATCCGGGCGATGGTTCCCTGGCCGAAATCGTATACGTATTGGCATCGGGAAAAAGGGACGCCGGTCCGGCTGATCCTGCATGCCGCGGAATTACTCCCCGCGAGCGAAGCCGAGGTCTCTCCGAACGGTGTCGCTCCGGGAACCGTTTTGAAGGCACGGGGAGACGACCTTTGGATCGCGGCGGCCGACGAGATCGTCCGCGTTTCGAGCGTGCAACCGTCCGGCAAAGGGGTAATGAGTGCGGCCTCCCTGATCAACGGCTATCGAATTCAGCCCGGCGATTTCCTCGGACCGGAAAACAAAGAATGAGCCGCAGCCAAAAAACGACGCCCAAAACAGAGCCGCGACCTACGGTCGCGACGGGAATGGTCGATTCTTACGCATCCGTTCTTCAAACACGGGGCCGCATCATTTCTTCGCGACCTTGAGGTCGCGGCTCTGTTTAGATCGCGGATTTTTCGGGGGGGCGACTCTTGAATGACGGTGCCGACACCGGCGTCTGCGCCGCTCGGCTAAACGCCCTCGGCAAGCTCCGCCAATTGCTCCCGGTTGATCTTCGCGTTGTGCCGGGTGTCGACCGGGAAGGTGTCGAGAAAGAAAAACCGCTCGATCGCGGCCGTCGACGGCGAGCCGCGGCCAAGCTCCCGCAGCTCATCAAGCAGCATTGCCTTTTCCGCCTCCGTTTTTGGGCGATGCTCCGGGAAACATTCGACGAACAACGCCGGTTCCTTGAACTGTCCCGATCCGGCGGGAATCCCGACCAACGCCGTCCGAAACACCTTGGGATGCCGGTTGAAAACCGATTCGCACGGAATCGAAAAGAGCGGTCCGGCCGACGTTTCAACCCGATGCGCCTTGCGGCCGCAAAACCAAAAACGGTTTTGAGCGTCCAGGTAACCGACATCCCCCATCCGATGCCAGATTTTGCCCGCCGCATCGGCGATCTTCGCGAGCGCGTTCGCCTCCCGCCGGGTTACATACTCGGTCGTCACCTGAGGGCCGGAGACGATCAGCTCGCCGATTTCCCCGTTCGGGCATTCTTTCGCTTCGTCCAAACGCCCGATCGGCTCCTCTGTGATCGCGATCACCTTCCAGGAAATCGACTCGAACGGCGTTCCGACGCAGATGCCGGCTCCTTCTTCCGTTTTGTTGGCTGTCTCTGAAAGAATTTCGCTCGCGCTGATGAGCGAAACCGGCAGCGCTTCGGTCGCTCCGTAGGGGGTGTAAATTTCAGCGTCGTCCGGCAGGCAGCGTTTGAGCCGTTCGAGCATCGTCGCGGCGATCGGGGCTCCGGCCGAAACGACGCGTCGCAGCGTTTCGAATCGCTCGCCGGTTGCAAGGCAGTGATCGATCACCCGATTCCAAAGGGCGGGGGAGCCGAACGACTGGTCGATCTTCCAATCGCGGGCGGCTTCGAGAATGTTGCGCGGATCGACCCGGCCGGGGCGGCTTGAATCCATATTCGGGATCACGGCCGTGACCCCCATCGCCGCGTTGAAAAGACCGAAAAACGGAAACCCGGCCAAATCGACTTCGCCTTCTTGAATGTCGAGCCGCTTCTGAATTTCGGTCGCCTGTGTCCGGAAAATCCCGTGCGTAAAGAGAACCCCTTTCGCGACGCCGGTGCTCCCGCTGGTAAAGATGATCGCGGCCGGATCGTCCCACGCCCGCTCGACGGCGACCGGACCGGGATCAGGTTGCTTACGAATCTCGGCGAGCGAGAGACCGCCCCAAAACCAACGGCGGCCGACGGTCAGGTTGTGTTTCGCTTTCGGGAAACGGCGGGTGAGCAGGACACGAACGGCTTGCACCGGCGAAAGGGCGGCGAAGCCGTCGAGCTCGACCTCGGCGAGACAACGGATCATCGGCTTCAGGCCCATGCCGGGATCGATCAGGACGAGGGTCGCCCCCGATTTGAAGAGGCCGAAGACGAGCGAAATGAAGTCGATCCCCTGCCGGACCATGAGGACGATTCGCATCCCGGGCCGCACGCCGGAGCCGATCAGGGCGGCGGCGATCCGGTCACTCTCGGCGTCCAGCTCGCGAAAGGTGATCGTTCGATAGGATCGCTTTTCGCCGGAAGAACGTTTCGGGAGCGGCTCGGCGATCGCGACCGCCTCGGGCCGCCGCCCCGCCCTTTCCGTAAGCATCAAAGCGATATTCGACATCGACAAAGAAAGAATGTAAAAAAGAGCCGCGAGCAAAAAACGCCCCACCAATCGGAGCCGCAACCAAAAACCGCGACACAAAACGGAGCCGCGACCTACGGTCGCGAAAGGAACGATCGACTCTTACGCGCTCCGTTCTTCAAACGCGGGGCCGCGTCTTCCCTTCGCGACCGCAGGTCGCGGCTCTTTTTGAGGCCGCGCTCTTTTTCAGGTCGAGGCTCGCGGTCGGGACTCAACTCTCAATTACATCGGCGGTGCCGGCGGCTGCGGTTGCGGCGTTGTTGGCATCGGTGTTGTCGGCGGCTGCGGTTGAGGTGTCGTCGGCATCGGCGTTGTCGTCGGCATAGTCGGTTGCGGCTGCGCGAATGTCGGGTCCATCGGCTGAGTTGGTGGAACGCCCGGCATCGTCGGTGTCGTCGGCATCGGCGGGGTCGTCGGCATTCCCGTCGTCGGCATCCCTTGTATGCTATTCGGATCCATCGGATTCATGGGATTCATCGCCCCGCCCATGCTCTGCTGCTGCATCTGTTGTTGCTGCATTTGCTGCTGTTGCTGCTGTTGCTGGGCACGTCGTAGTTCGTAACGCTGTTTCATCGCCGGGTCGGTTTCGAGTTTTTTCAACTCGTCTTCCCAGCTGACGACATCGTCGTCCGTGTCATAAATTTTATCCGGCCCGGCGGACCAGATCGCGGGCATGCCGCTCGGGGTTCGAAAGGTCGGGTACTCATATTTGAACTTCTGGTTCCAACGATCGAGCGGGAGCGAAGCGTCTTTGCCGATGTAGTTCTTGGTCTTTCCCATACCGTGGGTCATTGAAACACCGCTCATCCCCGTGCCGGGAGTTATACCGGCACCGGGAACTCCGGGTGTCCCGACCGCGCCAAAACCACCCGCCGGATCGGTCATTCCCGGCATTCCCGGATTAGTCATTCCCGGCGCTTCCGGCATTCCGGGATTGGGCATCCCGGGCATTCCCGTCGGGGCGCCGAGATTTCCCGGCCCACCCATCGTCGGATCCGTACCGACGGCCGTCGTCGCAGCGGGACCGGCGGGGTTGAGAGGATCGCCGCCCACCGGCTGCGGCATCGTAGGATCCATTCCGGGGCCGGGCATCGGCTGCATTCCGGGCGTCGGCATCATTCCCGGAGCACCCCCGGGAGTCGTCGGTGTTCCGAGCATCGTCCCATTACCCGGCATGGTCGTCGACTGCTGCAACATACTGGTATCGCCGATCAGCACGTTCGGCAGGAAACCGTCCGCCTGGGTTTTCGGATAATCGCCGCGATCCAGTTTATAAAGCTCCAGAGTTTGCATGAGGTTGGAGATTTCCAGCCTGGTGCCGCTCTCCAAGGACGCTGCGTAACGACTCCAGACGATCGGCAACAGCACGGCGATCAAAATGACCAGGATCGACATAACGATGAGGAGTTCGAGCAAAGTGAAACCTTTGTCGCGGTTTCGAATATCAACTGTACGCATTTTTGTAGCCTTTATTTTGAGAAAGTGAAATTTCGGACATTCCCGATTCAAAATATCCTAACCGATTTCAAGAGAAAATACAATCCGGCGCCCCTACATTTGGATGTTGCTGCCCATTTGGAAAACTGGCAGCAAAAGGGCGAGAATGATATAAAGAACGACCCCGCCCATTCCCAAAAGCATGAGTGGTTCGATAAGCCGAACCAGGGTATCGATACGCCGGGACGTGCCTCGTTCGACCGAATCCGCGACACCGATCAATACGGTTTCCAGGGTGTTCGATTCCTCGGCGATCGTGATCATCGCCATCACCTGGGGCGGAAAAATGCCCGTGTCCGAAAGCGGCTTCGAAAGCGACTCGCCCGAGGAAACGTTTTCCGCCGATTTCACGATCGCCTCGGAAAGGATTGCGTTGCCCGTCGAACTGCTCGAAATTTCCAGGGACCGTAAGATCGGTACGCCGTTTTCCAGCAACGTGCCGAACACGCGGCAAAACCGGGAAACGGCCGATTCAAGCATGATCCGGCCGACGATCGGCAGTTTCAATTTCCAGCGGTCCAGCAGTCGGCGGCCCCACTTGCTTGAGAGTTGCGCCCGTCCCCAAAAAATGAGGATTGCCAGCCCGCCGAGAACGTACAGGTAATACTGGAACAGAAAATCGCGGGTATCGAGCAAAAAGATGGTCGCTCCGGGCAAGGTTCCGCCCTGGGCGACGACCTGATCGAACATCGGTTCGAACATCGGCACGAAAAAGACGACCAAAACCGTAACCAACACGACCCCGACGACCGCGAGGATGATCGGGTAAATCATCGCCCCGAGAATCTTGGCCCGCATTTCGGCCTGGGCTTCGAGAAATTTCGCGACCCGCTTGAGAGCGTCTTCGAGAAACGCCCCTTCCGTCCCCGCCCGGATGATGCTGATCGTCAAATCGTTGAACACCCGCGGGTGAGAGGCGAACGCGTTGTCGATCGATTCCCCGTCGGAAACCTGATCGTGCAGATCGGTCAACACCTCTTTCAGCGTCGAATGCGTCGTTTGCTTGGTCAGAACCTGAAACGCGGTCAGCACCGGGACACCGTTTTCGAGCAAATCGGCCAACTGGGCCAGCGTCGAGGCGATCAGCGATTCCGGGATTCTCTTCTTGAAGAATTTCAGCTCGATCTGCCCTTTGCGCGCATCCTCGATCGAGATCGGGAAGAGCGACTGCCTCGCGAGCAGCTCGAGCGCTTCCCGACGGGAATTGGCCGAAAGTTTCCCGACGACATCCCCTCCGGCGAGGTTGCGGGCATTATAGACGTAATCAGGCACAGTTTTTAAAACTCTTCCCCTGTTGCTCCGAAGAGGCCGGCGCCGCCGTCTTCCTGGACGGAGGCCATGATCTGGGACCGGATGCTTTCCGTAAATTCCGGGTTGTCCTTGAAGTGCTGCCGGGCCTTTTCCCGGCCCTGCCCGAGCGGCTGATCGCCGTACCGGAACCAGGCGCCCGATTTGATCACCAGCTTTTTCGCGATCGCGAGGTCCAAAATGTCCCCTTCGAGCGAAATGCCGTTCGTGTGCATCATGTCGAATTCGGCCGCCCGAAACGGCGGGGCGACCTTGTTCTTGACGACTTTCGCCTTGACCCGTTGGCCGATCACGTCCTCGCCTTCCTTGATCTGGCCGATCCGGCGAACGTCGATCCGGCACGAGCAGTAAAATTTGAGAGCCCGACCGCCCGGGGTCGTTTCTGGCGAGCCGAACATCACGCCGATTTTTTCGCGAATCTGGTTGATGAAAATGACCGAGGTCTTGCTCCGGGCGATCACCCCGGTCAGTTTCCGCAGCGCTTGGCTCATGAGCCGCGCCTGCAAGCCGACATGCGAATCGCCGATTTCCCCTTGCAGTTCCTTTTCGGGGACGAGAGCGGCGACCGAATCGACGACGATCACATCGACGGCGTTCGATTTGACGAGCATCTCGGCGATCCGCATCGCCTCTTCGCCGCTGCTCGGTTGGGAAACCAACAGGCTTTCGAGGTCGACGCCGAGTTTCTTGGCCCAGCTCGGGTCAAGGGCGTGTTCCGCGTCGATAAACGCCGCGATGCCGCCCGCTTTTTGGGCGCTGGCGACGATATGCAGCGTCAAGGTCGTTTTGCCGCTCGATTCCGGGCCGAAAATTTCGATGATCCGCCCTTTCGGAATGCCGAACCCGCCGAGCGCGAGGTCGAGCGAAAGGCTCCCGGTCGAAATGCCGCTCAAGCCCGGCGCCCGGTCCATACCGAGGGACATGATCGCCCCTTCGCCGAACTGCTTTTCGATCTGCGAGACGGCGTTTTTCAGTTCGGGATTCTTGTTGTAAAGCGTATCGATTTTGGTCGATTTCGCGTCCTTCGCCGTCTTGGCGGCAGGGGCTTGCGGTTTGGCGGCGACTTTTTTCGGCATAATGGGACTTCCCTGTGTTAAAAAAGTAGGATTGGGCAGAACTGGGGGAATATGAAAAACAAGCCCGCATTTTACCCTTTTCGGGATAGCATGTAAAGAGAAAAAAACGGGGGCCACTTTCGGAGGGTGCGCTCAAACTTTGTTGGCAAGGCAGGTTGCCGACCTTTACTGATCCGATGATAATTTTTGATTGGTTGAAAACAAAAGCCGGAAAGAAGCCGTACTCGGCGTATTGACGGTGTGTTGGCGTTCAATCCCAACACACCGTCAATACGCTGTGCTCCTTTCCGGCTGCTGTTTTTCGGGTCAAATTTTATTTTCGGATCAGTCATGCCAAACTTTTCGCCCCTTTTTCGACCGGTCTTTTCAAAATAGGAGATTTCCGTAATAATTGCGGGATGTTTTTTCTTGATGAGTCGCGATCCGGACAAACCGACCATAGGCCCGGTTCGCGACGATTTTCCTATTATTGTGATCAATGTCCGAATACGAACCGACCGCCGATTCCGAAACGTCCGCCTCTCCGAAACGCCGCTCGACCGCCGAAAATATGGCCAAAGGCCAAAAAGAGATTTCGGTGAGCGAGTTTTTCGCCAAGAACCGGCACCTGCTCGGGTTCGACAACCCGCGAAAAGCGCTGCTCACCTCCGTCAAAGAAGCGGTCGACAACTCGCTGGACGCCTGCGAAGAGGCCGGGATCCTGCCGGAAATCTGGGTGCATGTCGAAGAAACCGGCAAAAACCGGTACAAAGTCGCCGTTCAGGACAACGGCCCCGGCATCGTCAAAAAACAGATTCCGCTGATTTTCGGCAAACTGCTTTACGGTTCGAAGTTTCACAGAATGCGGATGAGTCGCGGACAGCAAGGGATCGGCATTTCGGCGGCCGGGATGTACGGGCATCTGACGACCGGAAAGCCGCTCAAGGTGATGTCGAAAATCTCCCCGCGACGGCCGGCTCATTATTACCTGATCCGGATCGACACAAAACTGAACCGGCCGGACATTCTCAACGGTGACGGCGAAGGGGTTGACATTCCGCCGAACGACGAAGGGCGAAAAATGATTATCGCCCAGGGCATCGAATGGGTCGAGGTCAATCACGGGACCCGGGTTACCATTGAAATGGAGGCGAAATACACCCGGGGTCGCGGGAGCGTCGACGAATATTTGGAGCAGACGGCGATTTCCAACCCGCATGTTACGATTCATTATCTCGATCCGGAAGGGGAGCTAAAGGATTATTTGGCGGTCGTTTCCGAATTGCCCCGGGAGCCGGTCGAGATCAAGCCGCACCCTTACGGCGTCGAGCTGGGCCGGCTCGCCCACATGATACACGAATCCCACGAGTCGAGTATCGTCAAGTTCTTGACCGAATCGTTCTCGAAGGTGAGTCCTTCGATCGCGAAGCAGATTTGCGAAGCGGCCGGCATTAGCGTTCGTTCGACGTTGGACAAGATCGCCCGGCCCGAGGCCGAAAAGATATATCATGTGATCCAGGAAACGAAAATTCCGGCTCCCTCGACCGATTGCATCTCGCCGATCGGGGAGGATCACATCTTGCGGGGCTTGCACAAGGTCGTGCCGGGGGAATTTTTCGCGGCCGCGACCCGGCCCCCGGCGGTGTACCGGGGAAATCCGTTCCAAATCGAGGTCGGTCTCGCCTACGGCGGCGGCCCGACGATGCACCGGATTTCGAAAGACGGCCTCGCCGAAATGCTTGGCGAAAGCGACGCCCGGACCTTGCGGCTGTTCCTGATGTCGCACTTCGACGGCATCGGCGGGGACGGAGCCGACAAGAT
>JAVBSX010000320.1:0-2740 GCA_031556455.1 Thermoguttaceae bacterium | reverse complement strand
TTTTTGAACCGTCGCGTGCGAAATCGTATTCCAAAGCGAAACCAAACCGGTCCGCTGGTCCAACCAGGTTGTAAAAGAATGCATCAGTCTTCGAAGGTTATAAAAGTATGGATGAGGAGTCTCCAACCCGGCTAATTGAGCCGGTACCCCGGCACCTTCAGTATTTCGAACAACAAAGGATCACCGATTCGGAGTTGTAAGGAAAATATACCGAAATTCCCCGGGACGGTAAACCCCTCGAAAAATGTTCGTCGCCGTCGTCGAGCATCACCAAAGCCAATCAACTGTTTAGCCGAGCGGCGCAGACGCCGGTCCCCAACAACGCAGACATCATGGTCGGTCGCCGACCTTTCTCAATCGGAAAGAGCAACAAGATTACCACAAGTTCCATTTTCAACGGTTAAACCGGTTTTTTTGGGCGACAATTTTTTCTTTTGGAACAAGTTCGGCCTGCTCCGATAGTATTGGTTGACAGGGTTGTCTTTTGCAAACCGATCACCACCAGTATTACGATCATGAAATCTCCTTTTCGACTATTGGGATCAATTGCTCTTTTCGGAGCAATAATCATTTCAGCCGCGCAATCACTACAGGCCGCAAATTGCGACTTTTTAGGCTGTTCCAACACTTTCTCGTGCCGGAAAACATCCAATTGGTTCGCCCCGACGACTTACGGCGGTTGGCTGGAAGCCGGCTTTTTTGCCAACGAGTACGGGCAACGGACCTCTTACGATCCCGCGAGCCTGGACCGCAATCACATGAACCCCGTCTCAGGCAACACCGATTTGCTTGCCAACGTCCGGCAAACCGGAGTTCAATTGAACCAGCTTTGGTTGTTTGCCGAAAAGGAGTTGAATACCGACTGCGGTTGGGATTTCGGGTACCGCGTCGATGCAATTTACGGAACCGACGGCCGCTTCTTGCAGTCGATCGGCGACGAATCGTTCGATTACGGAATGCGTAGCGGCGATTACTACACGGCGATCGGACAGCTTTATTTTCAAGGCGGATACCGGAACACCCGTTTCATGGTCGGAAAATTCGAATCGCCGATCGGCTATTCCGCGGCCCGAGCCCCGGACCGGTTTTTCTATAGCCAATCGTATTCGTACGATGCGGCGGCCAACGTGCACGGGGGTGCTCTCGGATTTTGGGATGTCAACGACAAGATCACGCTGTCCGGCGGCTGGGTCAACGGCCTCGACAAGACGTTCGCCAATCTCGACGACAACGCGTTTCTCGGGGGGATCGAATACCACCTGACGCCGCGGGCGACGCTCGCTTACAACCTGATCGCGGGGGACGACCGGAGCGATTTTTCCGATCTCGGGACGTATTACCAACACACGTTCCTGTTTTTGTGGGATTTGAACCGGTGTTGGAATTACGTTTTTGAATGGACGTTGACCGATTACGAGAATATGGGCGGGGCTTACGGCATCAACCAGGAGCTGATTTACCGAATCAATCCGTGCTGGGCTCTCGGCGGCCGGTTCGAGTGGTTGCGCAGCAACAATCTGGAAGCCGATCTCTACGAGCTGACATTCGGTCTCAACTGGACGCCGACGAAGTGCTTCCTGCTGCGGCCTGAGATTCGGTATGACACGATCTCGCAGGACGACGCCGGTCTTCCGGGGCCGTTTGACGGGACCCGGACCGGAAAGGACCACCAATTTTCCGGCGGTTGCTCGGCGGTCTTCATCTTTTAGAGCGGAAAGGGGGGGCGACGAACATGACGGATCGTGAGACACGGAAAAAACGCTGGCTGATTATCGCGATCGTCCTGTTCGTCATCTATGAAATTGCGACGGGAGGCGGCATCGTCATCTCAAAAGGAGTATTCAAACACCAGGAAAAACGTAAGATGTCCGCCGGGTTCGACGAGGCGATGGCGGCCAGTACGCCTAACTTTGGATTCCGGCAGGTGTTATGGAATCTGCCCCTATTCTGCTATATCAACACCTACCGTGATTCCGCCGGCATTTCACTGTATTTATACGTGAAAAAAACCGACGATTCCGAAGCATCTGCGGATTTGAATCGCATTGTCGCCGTCAAGTTGACATCGCTTTCCATCGACGATCATTCAGGAAAGCGGACCATTGTTCCCGTTGATTTCAGCTTTTCTTTTGAAAAGCATCAAAACACCTCTTCAAAATCCATAGAGTGTGACAAGCCCTACGATCATTACGACTGCATTGTTTCCTCGAAAAAATATACGTTCCGATACGAGGGGGAAGTCATCTATTCGGACGGTGAAACGAAACCGTGGTACTACACCGAGACTTTCAGTTTCAACCGGGATTTTCTGATCGGAGTGAACTGGGTGTTTTTGCTCCATTGGTAGCGGCGGCCAGTCGCACGGGGTACATCGCGTTTTTCCTCTTTTTCCGGGGGATTGCCAAGCCGGAGATAATGGGGATAATAGCGTTCCAGTTTCCGGAGCTTGTGCGATCATTTCTTATTTATGCATAAGCTCGAATCGGGGCGTGGCGCAGCCTGGTTTAGCGCGTCTGACTGGGGGTCAGAAGGTCGCAGGTTCAAATCCTGTCGCCCCGATTTGTAAAGCCTTGCGTAACAAAGAGTTGCGCAAGGCTTATTTTTGTGCGCTCGGCATGTTATTGAACTTGGAGGTGGAAGTCCTCTACGGACCCGTCAGGGGGAACCGTTAGCCAGAAGGCAAGGGTGTCGGCCGCGAGGCCGAATCCGAAGGAAGTCGCGGCAAAACGTTGGCCCGACG
>JAVBSX010000318.1:0-10745 GCA_031556455.1 Thermoguttaceae bacterium | reverse complement strand
TGCTTGGTCCGTTTTTTCTGATTGAAACGATTGTTCCGTTTTTGTCCCTGCGGTCTCGGCATAATGTTTTTCCAGCGACTTTGACTCTGATAAACTGACTAATCTGATAAAATACGAAAGAGATTTCAGGCTTGCTCTGGGGCGGACATCGCCCTCACCGAGAAAACCCACTATCTAGGAAATCGACAATATACCCGCTTTCGCGAAAGATTCAAGGAGCCGGGCTTGAAATTCCGATTTTTTTGGAACGAACCCTCATGTTTAGCCGAGTGACGTAGACGCCGGCGCTGCAACATGACCGTAACCGTTTGAGAATGTATCAATGCCGACCAATCACGACCACCGCCGAATGATTGCCGAGCCGCTTGAGTTTCGGGACGAGATCATGAACGGCACGTTCCGGATCCTGCTTTACGCGGAGGATCCGCTTTTCGCCGAAAAAGTCACACAAGAGGTGTTCCGGGAAATCACCCGGCTCGAAACGTTTTTGAGCCGGTTCGTTCCCGGCAGCGACGTTTGCAGGCTCAACCGGCTCCGGCGGGGGGAGTTCGCTCCGGTTTCGCCAGAAACCTTCCGCTGTCTGGAAATCGCCGAAAAAATTCGGATCGCGACCGCGGGGCTGTTCGATGTCGCGTTTCGCTCCGGGGATCGCCCGCGAAGCGAAAACCTCCCGCGATTCGAATTGCGAACCAAACCGCCAAGGGTCGGTTCGTTGACCGAAGACCTCCAAATCGATTTGGGGGGGATCGGCAAAGGTTACGCTCTCGACCTCGCCGCGAAAATTTTGGAGCATTACGAATTGACCGAGGCGCTCCTTTGGGCGGATCGGAGCACGGTGTTGGCTCTCGACCACCCGGAGCCGGACGAGGGTTGGGAGGTCGAAATCGGGCCGGACCACCAACCGATCCGGCTCTTGATCCGCCGCAAGGCGATCAGCGGCTCGGGCACGGCCGTTCGCGGGGAGCATGTCTTCAACCCGCGATCCGGCCGGTTCGAATCCCGACACCGCCGCTGCTGGGTGTCGGCCGAGACCGCCGCCGAAAGCGACGCCTTCGCGACGGCCGCCCTGCTGCTGCCCGAGAGCGAAATCGAAATTTGGAAAACCCGTTTTTCGCTTGGAATTTGGGTAGAGGACAGAGGGGAATTGAAAATTGAAAATTGAACTTCGCGACCACAGGTCGCGGCTCTCATCCCTCCTCCCGCAGCCTTCTTATTTTTTACTTCCATCTTTTGGCGACTTCGCGTTTCATAAACGCGAGGGCATCGGTCGCCAGCTGTTTCTCATCGACGTACATGCGTCGCCAAATTTTCGTCGCCGCTGCCAGCTTCGAAAGGGCGAGGCCGAACGCTTCGACCACCAACAGCCCGTCGTACCCGATTTCGTGCAGCGTGTCGAAATTCTCGTCCCAGCGGACATTCCCGGTTCCCGGGGTGCTGCGGTCGTTTTCCGAAATGTGAACGTGCTTGAGAACCCCCTTGAGCGAACGGATCGCTTCCGGGATGCTCTTTTCCTCGATATGGGAATGAAACGTGTCGTACATCATCCCGCAAGATGGGTTGTTGACGGCCTTCACGAATTTAACGCCGTCGGCCGCGCAGTTGACGAAATACGCCTCGAAGCGGTTGAGGGCTTCCATTCCGATTTGGACGTTGACCTTTTGAGCGTGTTCGGCGACCTCTTGCATCCCCTCGACGGCCCATTTGAACTCGTCTTCGGTCGGTCCCTGTCCGGAAAAGACGCCGAGCGAAGAGGCGGAGTTCCCGGCCATCACCGAGCAACCGGCCGCCGCACAGCAATCGAGAATCGCCTTGTTGGTGTCGATCCCCTGCCGCCGGACCTTTTTGTCCGCGCTGATCATGTTATCGTCCGGCCCATAAGCACAGGTCCCGCTTCGGAGGAGCCCGATCTCGTCGAGTTTCTTCCCCCACTTGGCCGCGTTCGGGACGTCTTTATCGAACATCGGAAGCTCGACGACGTCGTATCCGATTCCTTTGATCATGTCCAAAAGCGGAAATTTGTCGTCCGTCAGCGTATCGATCCAAAGCAGCAGGTTGATACCGAATTTCATAAAAAAACTCCTTAGGTTAGGGTGCAACAGTTTAGCCGAGCGGCACAGACGCCGATTTTGCGCCGTTATACCGCGAAACGAGACGCCGATCAACACCGGGGAGGAAAAGAACGCGGAGGTCAGCGCCGGGTTGGCCCCGTGTTTCCGCGTTCGATAATCGGGCGCTGACGCTTCCGGCTGCTGCCCGATTCGATATTTTTTCTGAAATACGGCGACTTTTTGACTTTGCGATTCTCCTGCTCTTTTTCCGGCCAATATTGAACGGTTTTTCTTCGCGGAGTATAATCCGAAAATCATGTCTACCCTTGGGAATCATCGTCCGCCGTACCGTCCTGAAAAGTCGTTCCCGAAAAAACACGCTGCAACTCGTCCCATGAAAACTTTTTTCGTTGACACAATGAGCATTTTTCCGTTACACAACCCCAGCTTGTCGCTCCCGCTGTCGTGCTTGGCCGCGATCGTTTCGATTTCGATCATCGGTTGTGAAAAATCGACTCCCAAGGTCCAGCAACCGCCGCCGAAAGTCGTCGTCGCCTCGCCGGAGAAAAGGGACGTCCAGTTCTATTTTACGACCCAGGGCACCGCGGCCGCCTATGAGTATACGACCATTCCCGCGCGTGTTTCCGGACAGCTTCGCGAAATCCGCTACACTCCGGGAGACATCGTTTTCGAAGGGGACCCGCTGTTCCTGATCGAACCGGATCGGTACCAGGCGAACGTCGAGGCGGCCAAGGCGACCCTCGCTTCGGCGTATGCCGCGGCCGAACTGGCGAAAGCCGATCTCGACCGGTCCGTCAAACTGCGGGAAACCAACACCATTCCCGAAGAAGAGTACCAGCAGGACCTCGCCAAATTCAAGGTTGCCAAAGCGAAAATTCTCGAAGGCGAGGCCGATTTGGCCAAGGCGGAGTTGGAATTGGGTTACACCGATGTCCGAGCGCCGATTTCGGGCAAGACGGAAAAAAACCTGATCGACCGCGGCAACCTGGTCGGCACGACCGCCAACAATACGGATTTGACCTCGATCGCCGATTTGGACCCGATCCTGGTCTATTTCGACGTCAGTTCCGTCGAGGCGAACCTGTTTCACGAATTGCAGAGCATCGCCGATGATAAAACCATCGCCGTTCTTGAAAGATTGAAAAAAGCCAAAGACGCGAAAAAGGCTCCCGATGCCCCGAAATCCGTCGTCCCTCTGCAACAACCGCCGACACCCGTCGCGGTTCCGGCTCCCGGGTCGGCCGCTCCCGCGCCCCCTGCTCCGGCGGGGAACGAGGGCCAGCCTGAAAAAGAGCGACTTGATTCCAAAGATCCCGAGCTCAGCAAGGTCGTTGAACAATTCAAGGCCGGCGGTGAGAGAAACCGACTTTTTTCGATCGGCCTCGACAAAGGGCCGGGCGGAGTGATCGATTACAAATTCGACGGGATTATCGACCTGAGCAGCAACAAGATCGATCCGATGACGGGAACGATTCAATTTCGCGGGCAGGTGCCGAACGAAAAGTACATCATTTATCCCGGTCAGACCGTCAATGTCCGGGTCCCGACCTACATCGAAAAAGACGCCGTCGTGATTCGGGACGAAGCGATCGGCACCGATTTGAACAACAAATACGTATTGGTGGTCGATGAAAAAAACATCGTTTCCCGCAAAGACATACAAATCAGCCCGCTCCAGGACGACGGGACCCGCGTTGTTCTCAAAGGGTTGACACACCAGGACCGGTACATCGTTCAAGGTCTTCAAAAGGCGAAGGTCAACCAGCCTGTCGAAATTCTACCTCCGTCGACGGAAAAAAAGGGGCAACCGGAAAAAAAACCTTCCGGGAAATGACGGACGTATTTTGCGCCCGAGCCGCTTCTTGTCTCGGAGAATTTTGCCCGCTTGGTTTACTTCGCCTTGGACAATCCGGATCACCCCATGTTTAGCCGAGCGGCGAAGACGCCGGAGAACCATGATCGATAGAAACGCACGAAATCGTCTCCTCCAGGGAATCGACGATTATATGGATGAAAAAATTTCGCCGACGGAATTCAACAGCCTGTTGCACGAGACAATCGCTCCAAACACGAACGACGAGATCATCCGGGAAATCGGCGATTGGCTTTCCGAGTCGTATCAGGACCGCGGTACAAACCGCCTCCAATCCGAGTGTGCCTATTGGAAGTTCTTCAATCGGCTTCGCCTCCTCTTGGCCTCCGATGCCGAATATCAATTTGATAAACGGCCTCGTCCCCGAAGTCTTTCCCAGCGGATTGGCGTATTTTCAGTGCTGATGCTGTCATTGCCGATCCTGATTTTCCTTTGTCTGCAATCTTGGGCGGTTCTTTTGGTTTTCGGCATTCCCTTGTACGCTTTGTGCGGGGCCGTGATCTTTATATCGCTCTTCTTCGAGAAACCGTCCAGACCGAATCGAATCGTCCTCTACGCCGAATATCCCTTCGAATCGTTTGCCGAACTTTTGGCATTGCGGCGGTCCGTTCCCGATTTTTCGAGCAAACGGTTTCCTCGAAAACCACCGGTTCCGCCTCCGAGCCGCAATCCCGTAATCCGCTTTCTTTGGGACACGAAGTGCCCGGCGTGGGTCGATCGCCTTGGCGATGCGTTTATCCTGTCGTTCAGTTGTTTTTTCGGACTCCTTTGGATAATCATATTCTGGCCGCTTTTGATCTTGTGGTCTTTCTTCGCGAAAAACGAGGGGCGAATACAATTGATTCTTCCTGATCCTGCAAACATGCAAAAGAATTCCCCGGCGTCTGCGCCGCTCGGCTAAACGATAAAACCATAAACCATGTTCGGCCTTCAAGCTCCTTTTCAACCTTCGGGCGACCAGCCGCAGGCGATTCACAAAAAATTTCTCTCACAAAGACACGAAGGACACAAAGGAAAACTTGGAAATTCAAACTCCTTTGTGATCTTCGTGCCTTGGTGAGAAACAAAAATAAAATCATGACGGAAAACGAAATCGGAAGAATCGTCGTCGACACCGCTGTGCATTTGCACCAGGAATTAGGGCCGGGATTGCTGGAATCGGTTTACGAGTCCGTGCTTTCAAGGCTCCTTACAAAACGAGGACTTCGCGTTCGTCGCCAAGCCGGTATTCCGATCGAATTCAACGGAGAAAGTTTTGACGAGGGATTTCGGGCGGATATCGTTATTGAGGAAAAAGTCATTCTCGAGTTGAAATCCGTTGAAAAACTCAATCCCGTTCACAAAAAACAATTACTCACCTACCTGAAACTAACCGGAATGAAACTCGGATTCGTCCTGAATTTTGGTGAAGAATTGATGAAAACCGGCATTGTCAGGATTATCAATGGATATTTGGATTGATTTTTCTCTCACCAAGGCACGAAGGACACAAAGGAAAACTTGGAAATTCAAACTCCTTTGTGATCTTCGTGCCTTGGTGAGAAACAAAAAATAGAAACCATGTTCGACCTTCAAGCTCCTTTTCAACCTTCGGGGGACCAGCCGCAGGCGATCGAGAAGATCGTCCGCTCGATCGAGCGCGGCGAAAAATACCAGACGCTCATGGGCGTGACCGGGTCCGGCAAGACCTTTACCATGGCGAACGTGATCGCTCATTTCAACCGGCCGGCACTGGTGATGTCGCATAACAAAACGCTTGCGGCCCAGCTTTACAGCGAGTTCAAGGCGTTCTTCCCGAACAACGCCGTCGCGTATTTCGTTTCGTACTACGATTATTACCAGCCGGAAGCCTACATTCCCCAACGCGACATCTACATCGAAAAGGACGCCTCGATCAACGAGGAGATCGACCGGCTGCGACTCTCGGCGACCTCTTCGCTCGTCACTCGAAAGGACGTGATCGTCGTCGCCAGCGTTTCGTGCATCTACGGACTCGGCTCCCCCCAGGATTATCGCAACATGATGGTCTCGCTCCGCGTCGGTGAGGAAATTCCGCGGGACAAAATGCTCGCCCGGCTGATCGACATTCAATACGACCGGAACGACATCGCCTTCGAACGCGGTCAATTCCGGGTCCGCGGCGATTGCGTTGAGATTTACCCTTCCTACGAAGAATTCGCCGTTCGCGTCGAGTTCTGGGGTGATGAGATCGAGCAGCTTTCGATCATCAGTCCGCTGACCGGGGAGACAATCCGCAAGCAGCAGGAGTTTTACGTTTATCCGGCGAAGCATTTCGTGATGCCGGAAGAACGTATCGCCCAGGCGATCCAGCGGATCGAAGGTGAGCTCGCCGAACGACTCAAAATCTTCAAGGACCAAGGCAAGCTGCTCGAAGCCCAACGGCTGGCGGCCCGAACGAAATACGACATCGAGCTGATGCAGGAAATCGGCTACTGCCCCGGCATCGAGAATTACAGTTGCGCCCTCGCCGGTCGGGCGCCCGGAACGCCGCCGGATACGCTCTTCGATTTTTTCCCGGACGATTACCTCCTGTTCGTCGACGAGTCGCACGTCAGCGTCCCGCAAATTCGGGCGATGTTCAGCGGCGATCAGGCCCGCAAAGGGAACCTCGTCGAACACGGCTTCCGGCTCCCCAGCGCCCTCGACAACCGGCCGCTCAAGTTCGCGGAATGGGAGGAGCGGATCAACAAGGTCTTGTTCGTTTCGGCGACGCCGGGGCCCTACGAATTGGAAAAATCGGACGACCGGCTCGTACAGCAGGTGATCCGGCCGACAGGCTTGCTCGACCCGGTGGTCGAGATCGCTCCCGCCTCGAAGCAGGTGCCGCACTTGCTGGGAGAGATCAAGGAACGGGCGAAACTCGGCGAACGCGTGTTGGTGACGGCGTTAACGAAGCGTTTGGCCGAGGATTTGGCGGAGTATTTTTCGAAGCAGGAGGTTCGATGCAAATGGTTGCACAGCGAACTGGACGCTTTCGAACGGGTCGAGCTGCTCCGCGACCTGCGGGCCGGTCGGTTCGACGTGCTGGTCGGCGTCAACCTGTTGCGGGAAGGGCTCGACCTGCCGGAAGTTTCGCTTGTCGCGATTCTCGATGCCGATAAGGAAGGTTTTTTGCGGAGCGAAACCTCGCTCATTCAAACGATCGGCCGCAGCGCCCGCAACGTCAACGCCAAGGTGATCCTGTATGCCGATAAGGTGACCGATTCGATGCAACGGGCGATCGATGAAACCGAGCGGCGGCGGAAATTGCAGCAGGCGTACAACGAGAAGCACGGGATCACCCCCGAGACGATCAAGAAGAACATTTCGCGCGGCATCGAAGCGGAAATGGACGCTCACCAGCAGGCGAACGCGGCGGTCGGACAGAAGGACGACGACCTGTTTATCACGGCGGAGTACATCAACGAGCTGGAGAAGGAGATGCTCGCGGCGGCGGACTCGCTCCAGTTCGAGCGGGCGGCCGTGCTGCGGGACCGGATCGAGGAGTTGAAAAAGCATATCGGCCGGCGTTCCAGCGTCGTCGATTTCTCGAAGTTGAAATCGGAACGCGGCCGGAAAAAACGGCACCCCCAGGGCCGCGTGCCGAAACCGGAGAAATGATCCGCGACCGTGCAAATAAAGTTTGCGATGCTTTGTTAAGTTGAGACTGTAGCGATTTTTGTCTCTCACAAAGGCACGAAGGACACAAAGGCTCGGATTTCACGACCTTGGTGAGCTTTGTGCCTTTGTGAGAAAAATTTGTATTTCATTGAAAAATTCGTCGCGGTCTTGTATTTTGTATGGGCTTGTACAATGACAGCGTCCAACTAAAAATGACCTCTTACAGGCCGAGGAACGAAAACTTACGTCTGAGTTTTTTCGGTGCTCTCAAAAAGAGTTTCAATTATTTTGGATCTCTGTAGAGCAATCCCAAATTGATTTTTCAGAACAGCAACAACCTTCGGCCTTGCGAAACCAATGGACCCTCACGAAACGATCAAGGCCGTTCGCAAAATCACCTGGATCGGGCTTTGGGCCAACCTCGCTCTCTCGGTCCTGAAATTTTTCGGTGGTTATTTCGGGCACAGCCAGGTTCTCATCGCCGATGCGATTCACAGTCTTTCCGATCTGGCGACCGATTTCGCCGTGATTTTCGGTTCGCGGTACTGGAACGCCCCGGCCGATGAGAAGCATCCGCACGGACACGCCAAAATCGAAACGCTCATCACGCTGTTGATCGGGATCGTCCTCGCCCTGGTCGGTCTCGAACTGATGCAAGGCGCCGTCGTTCAGCTCCGTCATATCCTGCTCGGACAAATCGTTCGCGAATCGCCGAATCCCTGTACGTTTTTGATCGCCCTGCTCTCGGTCGTCCTCAAGGAAATCCTTTATCAAATGACGGCCAAGGTCGGAACGCGGTTGAAATCGACCGCCGTTCTCGCCAACGCCTGGCATCACCGCAGCGACGCGATCAGTTCGATCCCGACGGCGATTACGATCGGTCTGTGCCTCGTCCTCGGCGATGCCTACGCTTTTCTCGATCCGGTCGGCACGGTCCTGGTCTCGTTCCTGATCCTTTACGCCGCTTGGGAAATCGTCCGGCCGACATTGGGAACGCTGCTCGATTCCGCGGCGACCGACGAAAACGAAAGCCGTATCCAAACGCTGGTCCGCTCGTTCGAAGAGGTCCGGGGGGTGCACAAAATCCGGACGCGAACGGTCGGACCCGAAGGGATCGCACTCGATTTGCACGTCCAGGTCGATCCGGAAATGAGTGTCCGGGACTCGCACCGCTTATCGCATCGAATCAAGGACCGGCTGCTGCGCGAAGGGCCCGGCGTGATCGACGTCGTGATTCATATCGAACCGGAAAAGGATGCAGCACCGGCGTCTGCGCCGCCCGGCTAAACAGACAACACTCAAAATCAACTTTGGTAACGGAGCAACAATGCGAACTCAAGACAAAAACAAAACCCGGGTCGTGATCGTCGGGGCCGGTTTCGCGGGGCTGTCCGCGGCCAAGCGTCTGGCCCGGGTCAAGGAACTCGAAATCCTGCTTCTCGATTGCAATAATTACCACACCTTTCAACCGCTCCTGTACCAGGTCGCGGCCGCGGAACTCGATTCGGAAGAAATCGCCAACCCGCTGCGCGGCCTGTTTCGTCGATACCCCCGGGTTTCCCTCGCGATGCTCGAAGTGACCGGAGCGGATTTTGAAAAACGCCTCTTGCACACCAACGGCCCGGACATTGAATACGATTACCTGATTCTCGCGACGGGGAGTATCAGTAATTTTTTCGGGATCCCGGGCGCGGAGGAAAACACCTTTCCGCTGAAATCGCTTGAAGAAGCCGTGCATTTACGCAACCACATTTTGCGTTGTTTCGAACAGGCCGCCCTTTTGCCCGAAACGGCCCCGGACGGTTTGACGCACCTGGTCGTCGTTGGCGGCGGCCCGGCCGGGGTCGAGTACGCCGGAGCCTTGGCCGAATTGATCCGGACGCCGCTGAGCCGCGATTTTTCCGAGATGCCGCCCGGTTTCGCCCGAGTAACCCTGGTCGATGCCGTCGACGAAATTTTGGTCGGCTTTCCGCCGCGTTTGCGAGCCTATGCCCACAAGCGGTTGGAGCGAATGGGCATTACGGTTCGGACCGGCGCGCAGGTCAAAGAGGTCCGGGACGACGCCGTCGTGTTGGGAGACGGGACCGTCCTTCCGAGCAAGACGGTGGTTTGGACGGCCGGAGTGCGGGGGAGCGATTTGGGGCCCGCATTGAATCTCCCGCTGGGCCGGGGAGGCCGGGTCGCGGTTTCGCCGACGCTTCAGCTGCCGGAGCACCCGGAAATTTATATCGCCGGGGATTTGAGTTTGCCCGAGGGAATGAACCTCCCGATGGTCGCCCCGAACGCGATTCAACAGGGGCTCTGTGCGGCGGAAAATATCCTCCGGCATCTGCGCAAGAAAGAGCCGAAGCCGTTCGCCTATCACGATAAAGGTTCGTTGGCGACGATCGGCCGCAACGCGGCGGTCGCCCGATTGGGGCGGTTCGAGTTTTCCGGGGTCATCGCCTGGGTTCTTTGGCTCGGCGTGCACTTGACATATCTCGTCGGCTTTCACAACCGGATCATGGTGCTGATCGACTGGGCGTGGGACTATCTCTTTTTCGAACGTTCCGTGCGATTGATCCTGCCCCGAAAATCCGCGCTCAAAGAGATTTTGCGGAAAGAGGAACCGTGAGACGGGGGACCGAAAAACAAAATCAATCCTTTACTGATATCCAGAAAAATTTTTGAATTCGTTTTGTGAGCATCGCAAAAAAATCGGACGCCAGTTTTCGCTCTTCGGCCTGTAAGGCCGACGCGTTACAGCCCAGGGGGACCTGCCGTCCAGGCGAAAGCCGCCCTGGGCGATGAGCCCCCTCAACATTAGCCGCCCAAAGGGCAAGGGAACAAAGGATTTGCGTCGGCCTTACAGGCCGAGGAGGGCGGGGACGCCCATAGCCCAGGGCGGCGCTTCGCTCTGCCCTGGGCTGTTACGCGCCGCCCTTTCAGGGCGAAATCAGAAAGCATAATTTTCTCGCAATGACTGTAAAGAGGTTGTTTTTTATCTGGGATTCAGTAACCAGAAAACCTATTCCGCCGTTCGGATTTCGTAAAGGTGGTAACCGATCTCGCGAAGGGCGTCGATCGTTTCCGGATACGGGGAATCGCAGACATCGAGCAGGCCGATCTGGTAATTTTCTCCGTCCGGCCGCCCGGTCGTCGCCTGGTCGCCGTACTGAAACCAATGCGTTCCGACCCAAATC
>JAVBSX010000148.1:0-3103 GCA_031556455.1 Thermoguttaceae bacterium | reverse complement strand
CGTGAGGCTGGAAAACCCGGGCCGTTCGAGACACCCTTCGACTTCGGTTCCGTCGAACTCCTCTTCGCTGACGTAATGCATGAGCGTGCAATTCGGCTCGCAGGAGTGATTGAGATAGCAGAACGGCGGAGCCGGTTCGAGTGCCATCCCTTCGCCGGCGGCAATGCAGTAATCGCTGCTGTAATCGGGGTCGTGCACGACGACTCCGCGAACCCGCCCGATCGGCGTGCCCGCGGGAATAAATGCGTAGGAAAAAACGCCGAGCCCGTATTTGGCCCTGCCGATTTTGACGCCGCTCGGAAAAACCCGGCCCAGGTCCGAGTCCTTGCGAAGCTCCGGCGGAGCCGTCCGCGCGGCGTCGGTTACAACGAAATCAGAATCGCTCAAAGAATCAAACAACGTGTTATTGTTCATTTTCAAAAAATATTGTTATTGGAGATAAATTTTGTTGAGTTGTTTAGCCGAGCGGCGCAGACGCCGGCGTTTACGACGCTTACTTCGGCAAAACGAGCTTGAGTCCGTCAATCCGTTCGAAATGGTTTCGGTTCAGCGTCGCCAACGGCAACCCGTTGGCGATCGCCGTCGCCGCGATCAGGATATCCGGTGTGTCAAGTTGCAACCGTTTGCGTCGCAGTTGAACGGCGATCGTCCTCGCATCCCTGACGGCCCGTTCCGTTAATGGGAGGAAAAGCATTTTGCTGAATTCCGTTTCCCAATACCCGAGATGTTCGTCTTCGACACCGGCCAAAACCTCATATTTGGCAATCGACGGAATGCAATGAATATCGTATTCTCGGTGAATTCTTTCGAAATATGTTCGAGTTTTGTCTTTGGCACGAAAATGTTCGATCAAAATACAGGAATCGATACAAATTATGTTTGCCATTGTTCCATCGACCTCCTGATTTCATTTTGCATTTCGATTTCCCCTTCGGTTGCAATCGGGCATTCTCGGAGCAGTTGTCCCAATTCTTCGTGATTCTTCTTCGCCTGTTCCAAATCGACGGATGCAAGGAGCCTTTCCCGGTTTTTCTCGTATCTGGCAAAATCCTCGGGCGTGAAAATCGGGTTGCCTGTTGAAACGGTGATTTCAACAAGTTCGATTTCTTTTTCCGGTTCCGTCAGTTCCCGGACCAGCCGCTGCCGATCTTCCGGCGAAAGGTTCCGAGCCAGATCGTATACGTGATCGAATCCAAATTCATTTGTTGCTGACATGATAATGTTCCCCTCCTCTTTGTTCGACGTCCCTCCGTTTAGCCGAGCGGCGCAGACGCCGACTTTATCTTTTTAGAAAAAATCAAGACAACATTTTGATCAATCAAACAAAGTGTTGTTTTCTGCAAGAATGCGCACATAACGGTTAGTATAAAACAAGTCCGGTTCATGCTGTATCGCTCGATTACGAATCTCAAATTCCGGGTTGTCTGGATCATCATTATTAAAACGGATTAAACCGATCCCATGCAGTAGACTCAAACTTTCCATTCGGGCCAAATCATCTTCACCCGAATTTCTTGGAATAACAAGATAAGACTTATGACTAAAAAGCTTGTAGGCACAGGCTTGCCCAAAAGCAGTTATCAGGTTATTCGCATCAGTTTTGATTTCAGCAGCAATGAGCTGCGTCGGAAATTTCAAGATGTCTGTTTTTCGGGATTCCTTGATTCCTATCACATCAGGTGTTCCCCACTTGTCCTTGAAAATACTTCCTCCCACTTCTTCGGCTTTTGTGCATTCGTCAAGTTCGTTGACTATCCAATAGGCAAATGGCTTGTAAAAATTCTTTTCCTTGATTGTCTTTGCAGGGCGGAGGTTGACAGTCTTCAAATTCGGAGTTTGCCCTGTAGTATTTGACGTAAAGTCGACAAGTTGAAAAAGCCCCTTTTCCGGTTTGATTATAGATGGATTGAGTTGCTCCAGCTTGCATAATGTTCCTGTGATTGTCCCCCATGCTAAGGCCTCATTTCGATTTTTTATGAGCTTGGCAAGGGGATTAAACCGCACACCATCAGGATGCTCTTTCAGTATCTTTTTAGCTGCTTCAATGACTTTATCTTGCTCTTTCATAGCGTTGTGAGAAAAAGTATGTTTTTATATCGATAGAAACCTGCCGAACAGCAAACCCTAAATAATAATCTTATTTCGTTTCGCCTGTATCCCGAGTTCGTCCAGCTGTTTTTTCGCGACCTCGCCGGGGGCTCCGGTCATCAGATCGGACGCCTTCGTCGTTTTCGGGAACGCGATGCAGTCCCGGATGTTGTCCAGCCCGCCGAACAGCATCACCAGCCGGTCCAGTCCGAGCGCGATTCCCCCGTGCGGCGGAGCACCGAACTGGAGCGCATCGAGCAAAA
This sequence comes from Thermoguttaceae bacterium, assembly GCA_031556455.1. Classification (GTDB taxonomy): domain Bacteria; phylum Planctomycetota; class Planctomycetia; order Pirellulales; family Thermoguttaceae; genus JAVBSX01. The sequence continues at coordinate 752 of JAVBSX010000148.1, read as the reverse complement.
AGCCGAACATCTCTCTCGCCGTTTCCTGCGAAAGCCCGAGCAACTCGAACACCTTCGACTGCACTTTCGAATCGTGAATCCGGATCGTCCCGCCGCCGACCTCGAATCCGTTCAGCACCAAATCGTAAGCCTGCGCCCGGATTTTTCCCTGGTCGCCGTCCAGGTACTGAACGTGTTCGGCAAGCGGAGCCGTAAAGGGATGGTGCATCGCGACCCAACGCTGCTCCTCCGCGTCCCAATCGAACATCGGAAAGTGCATGATCCAGCAGAAATTCATTTCGTTCGGGTCGATCAGCTTCAATTCCACCGCCAATCGCCGCCGCAACCCGTTGAGGACCCGGCAGGTCGTCGCGAAGGTGTCCGCCGAAAACAGCAGGAAGTCGCCCGGCTTCGCGTCCAGTTTTTGGGCGATTTGCTCCAGCTCTTCCAGCTTGAAATTCTTCGCGATCGGTCCGGCCAAATTGCCGTCGGCGTCGACCTTGAGCCAGGCAACGCCTTTGACGCCGAAATTCTCGACGACGTATTGGTTGAGCGTGTCGATATCCTTGCGCGAATACTTTTCGGCGGCCCCTTTCGCGTTGATGCCGCGAACCCGGCCACCGTTTTTGGCCGGTTCGCTGAAGACCCGGAATTCGACCCCTTTCGCGATCTCGGTCAGGTCGATCAGCTCCATTCCGAATCGCAAATCGGGCGCATCGTGCCCGAACCGCTCCATTGCCTCGTCGTACGACATCCGCGGGATTGTTTCCTCT
>JAVBSX010000246.1:0-3768 GCA_031556455.1 Thermoguttaceae bacterium | reverse complement strand
GAGAAACGGGTTCTCATGCTTTTCCATTTCCTTGCGGGTCAGTTCGACGGCCTCTTTCATTTCCGAGGCGACGATTTTCGTTTGCAGGAGCAGCTCCGGATTCAACAGCGCAAACGAATCGTTCTTCTTGTCGAAAACCGTGATTTCTCCGTTCTCGGCGATCCAATCGTAAACGAGACCGTCGCTGAAAATCGTCGTCGTTTTGGAGGTGGTGCCGGTTTTTTCGACCCGAAGCTCGTTATCGATCCGGAATCGCGGGCCGGAGGTTTCCGCAGCCGTAAGAAAACCGGGAAGCCCGAACAACAAGAAGACGCAAGGAAAGATGATACGAAGCATATTTGATTATAAGGCTGAAATTCCAAAACGTTCAAAAAAGTTGACGCCCAGTGTAACCTTTTCGGAGGTTTCGCTCAAGAGAAAAAAGGAAAAAAGGTTGTAGACGGGTGTCGTCAAGTTTTCGGGGCAATTTTCCCGCCCCCTACGGGGGCCCACAAGGTAGCCGGGGGTGAAGCGTACTCGCGGAACCCCCGGAAACAATGCACCAAGCCAAATGCACCCCAACGGGGTGCCACAAAAAGCCGCCCTGTGCGCCCCCGTTGGGGACGATTGGCTTCTCCGTCCGATCACCGGGGGTTCGCGGAGTACCGCTCACCACCGGCTACCTTGTTGTTGCCCCGTTGGGGCAATCTTAACCAGATGCGCAATAATATTTTACTACTCCCGTTGTAGACTATCGTCTACAAAGAAAGAACATACTCGACCAGATCGTCGATGTCCTGTTCCGAAAGTTTCTCAAGCCGGTCATCCTCCGCGAAATGCTTCCCCTTGACAATCGTCTCCTTGATCGTCGTGTACCTTCCGTCGTGTAGGTAAGGAGCCGTGCGCCAAATCTCGACGAGCGTCGGTGTGTCGAAATCCGATTGCGTGTCCTGGTACGTTCGCGTACCGACATCATGCATCCGCAAATCGGTAAAAAGCGGCGAGGGATGACAGTTGGCACAACCGGACCGGGAATCGTTGAAAATCCGCTTGCCCCGCTGCGCCGATTCGTTCAATCGACCGTCGATCAAACTCGGACTCGGGACCGGGCGAAGCGATTTCAGGTAGGCGTCGATCGCTTCGGCTTCCCGTTCCGGACGCTTGACGAACAAAATCGATTTGATTCCGCTCCGGACCGCCGTTTCGGCGTCCTTGCGGATCCCGGAAATCATCGCCGGCGGCGTTTCGTGCGAGAGGAGCATGCTCTTGGTGTTTTTCGGGTTGCCGATCCCGTCGTTGAGCAGGTCCCAGTTGATGCAATCGCTCCGACCGTCGGGATGACACGTCGAGCAGCTTTGCCATTGTTCGAAGCAAATCGTCCCGTCGTGAAACAGCTGGTCGCCGAAACGGATGTCGCTCAACACCGGCTTCGGGCCCAATCGGGCGACGCTTCGTTCGAAATGGACGCCCGGCATCGGATCGAGCGGAGTAAGCTTTTCGAAAAGCAGCGGCAAGGCGGTCGTGTCGGCGAGCACGAGCTCTTCCTCAAGCCGAACCGGGAAAGAGATGGTTTTCGGGTCGATCGCGAACCCCCGGGGCGGCTGGACCGGTTCGGTGATCGTCATATCGATCCGGCCGATCGAATCCTCGTAATAGGCGGTAAAATAAAGGGAGTCCCCGCACATCACGACATGCCGCATCCCTTGCAGCCCGACGGGACTACGGATGCGGGAAGGGAGCGTGCTGTCCCCCGGGTCCGGGTAGGAAGCCGTCGTCGTCCCGAAGCCGGGCCGGTTGGACAACGGGCGGCTGTTGAGAATCCGCAGCAGTTTCGGGAGGCTCAGGAGCGTGATTTCGGCGCTGCCGGAATGGGCGACGGCGAGAAACCGCGAATCCGCCGAACAGCAGAGTCCCCACGGATTGGCCGCCCCGCGGCCGTAATCGTCGAGGTAAAACGTGTCGGCGTACTGTTTCGTTTCCAAATCGACGACGGCGATCAGGTTTTCGACCATCCAACCGCCGTCGACATGGGTCGGCACATTCTCGAAATGGGCGACGACGCAAGTTAAGAAGGCGTAATGCCCGTCGGGGGTGATCACGACGTCGCGGCCGTCGACCATGCCGTTGCGAAGCCGCAGGGGGGTGACGGCGCCCGTTTCCGTGTCGTAAATGCGAACCGTCAAGGTAATCGCGGACTCGATCGCCTTATCTTCCGGCAACTGGGGGACGACGATCAGCGTTTTGCCGTCGGGGGTGACGGCGAGGGAAATCGGTTCCCGGCCGAAAGGGAGGCGTTTGATTTCCCGGTTTTCGGCGAGATCGACGATGGAAATATCGCCGCCGAAACGGTTGCTGATATACAGGATGTCGGAGCCGCCGCCCGAATTCTCGCCGGGATCGGGGGAATCGACGGCGACGTCGCTCGGGGTGTGCCCGACCGGAATGTCGTGGGTGATCCGCATCTTTTCGGTGTCGATCACGAGCAGCCGCCCTTGCACCTCACCGCCGAGCACGGCAAGCCGGACGCCGTCCTTGAAAAGCCGGATTCGGCCCGGCCGGACCGGGAGCGGCAGAATTTCGGCGACCCCCGAGCCGTCGGCCCGGACCTTGCGGAGTTGCATCGCGTCGGATTCGGCGACGAAAAGGAACCGGCCGTCCGGCGAAACGGCCAGGTCGGAAGGGCCGAGATATTTTCCGGTGTCGACCGGAAAGACCAAAGCCTCCTCGTCCTGGGCCGGCAGCACGCCGACAGGAGCGAGGAGACAGAAAAGAAGCGGGAGAAAAACGCGAGGTTTCATATCGAAAATCGAAGACCAGAGGATGACGCAAAGGACCATCCTCTCATTCTATCGATTCGAAAATGGAAAACAACATGGGTGACACGACGAGCCGCGTGCAATCACGAGCCGGGACCTGCGGTCCCGGGCTGTCTCCGTCTTCAATTGCGGCGTTTCCCGCTATGAACGTGCCCGGGACCGTAGGTCCCGGCTCGTGTTTTGGCGGCTCGTTTTGACGCTCGCTAAAAGACCCACTTGAGGGCCCCGCTGCCGCTCGCCCCCTCGCGGATGCCGCAGTAACCCTGCACGCCGAGGTCGAGGCTCACGTTTTGACGCAGCCACAGCACCGCCCCCAACTCCCCCATGCCCGTATCCCCCCGCAGCGTCGGGGCCGCGAGCCGCGTGCCGTTCACCGTCACCGGAGCGTCGCCGTCAAACTCGTGGTCCCACGCCGCACCGATGTACGGCGCGAAAAAGCGCTGCTGCACGCACGCCAGTCGAAACCCGAGCCGACTGCGATACGAATTCATCCTGCCGAACCGCACGTCGTCACCAAAAACGCTCACGTTGTCCGAATTCTGCCACGCCCACAAAAATTTGCCGTACGTGTCGAGCACCCAGCCGTTCCGGAGGCACCACTGGCGGCCGAGCCCGGCGTGCGAGCCGAGATAACCGGCCTGCGAATCGTATTGCAGCACCGCCCCTTGGCCGAGAATGCCGAGGCCGCTGAAATCGTTCTCGACCCGGCCGGCGCGGAACGAGCCTTCGAGGTACAGCCCGCTCATGTAGCGATTCGGGTCGGCTCCGATCCGACCGAGCACGCCGCCGCCGAGAAAGTTGGTCTCGCCGTCGCCGCGAACGGTCGGCGAAACGGCGTAATCGGCGAAGACGTTGTACGAATCGTAGTTGCCCCAGCCGCCTTCGAAGAACGGGGCGAACGTCGCGACGGCCCCGTTGCTCAGGTTGCGGTTCCAGGCGAGGCCGGTGAGCAGCAGCCCGCCGTCGACGTCGA
>JAVBSX010000029.1:0-5479 GCA_031556455.1 Thermoguttaceae bacterium | reverse complement strand
CGATCCCCCACCACCACCCCTCATGCGCCCCCCCGCCCCCCGCGGCTCTGTTGTCGAAAGGACGGAACCGTGTGCAAGTTCCGCTTCAGTCGACTTTCGGGACCGTTCCGGAATAGAAATGGACGTGACAGGCATCGCAAGCGGCCGTCAGCTTCTCGAACGAGGCTTCGACCTCTTCGTAGGAGGCTTGGCCCGCCGAAAAGGCGTGCGTCCGTTCGTTCAGCTCCAAGGCGATATCACGGAACGAGAGGCATTGCTCTTTCCATTCCTTGGCCGCCTGCGGCTTGATCGTCTCCTCGACGTTCGGCAGGCTCCCCTGAGCGATGACCGCGAGCACCGCCGTTCCTTGGGCAACACGTTTCGCCCCGTCTTTTTTGAGGGCCGCCTCCGTCCGGAGACTCCGTTTGACCAACGAGTTGATGAGCGGAACCGCTTTCATGATCGGCGGCAGCTCCGCGATTCTCGCCCATTGCAATTTGGCATCGGACGAGGAAGAAAACGATTTTTTAAGATTGTCGAAACACTGGACGGCCTCGTCGTACTTTTTCGCCGCCCGCAGTTTCAGGCAAGCTTGAATGATTCCGGGCGCCGCTTTTTTGTACTTGTTATCTTCGTCCGTCATTCCGAGAGCGAGCACGATCAGCGAAAGCGTGTTGGCGTCCCGCCGAAGCGATTCGGCATCGGCGTCGTAATCGACGGTCCCGTCGAGATCGCTTAACGCGTTTTCCAGCTTCTTGAGATACGCTTCGAGCTGGGGTTCCAAATCGGTCGCTTGCGGATATCGGACATCTTCGGCCGCAAAAAGCGTGGTGTAAGGAGCTTGAGGTTGCACCTGCTGCAGGGAAACCGGTTCGGCCGAGGGCGTTTCCGCGGACGGCGGTTCGGAAGCCGGCGCTGGTTGCGATTCCGTCCCGGCGGCCGGAGCGGCCGGGAACATCGGTTCGAGTTCGACCGTTTCTCCGGCGGAAATTCCGGGCGCGACCGGCGGCGGGGCGTTGCGGGACGGCGTCGATTTTTCTCCGCAGCCGAGTGCGGACAAAAGAACAAAAACGACAAAAACTCCGGAAATCAAAATCGACGGGCGAATCAAAATCATAAGTAACGGGCTCCTTATTTTGGCTGTAATCTGAAGATCGTAGGCAGTAGGGCACGCCGCCAATCCGGGGCGGATCTCGAAAAAACGAGAACGATGTGCCGTGTATCGAGGATAACAAAGTTCACAATTTCGCGCAGAGACGCGGAGTATTTCAAAAAAATTTTTTGGAACAGTAAGTAAATTACCATGTCATTTCGAGCGAAGCGAGAAATCTCACCCTCGCCCCAAGGCTCGGAATCCCAACCTTTTCGCGAGGGTGAGATTTCTCCTTGCGCGTTGCTCCAGTCGAAATGACGTCGTTTTTTTGGCGAAGGGCGCTTTCACGACACTGTCTCCTATCTTCGCTTGGAGGAGTTTTGGTATTTTTGCGTGCCCGGTCGGGAATACTTCGAGGTGTTTTCGTCCTGCCCGGCGGCACGGGGCTGTTCGGAATCGGTCTGTTCGGAATCGGTCTGTTCTTCGGAAATCGACGAAGGTTTATCTTCGGTCAAAGGAGGCAAGGGGGACAATTTTTTCGTCGTGTACTCATAGCGTCCGAAGATCATTCGACCGGCACTGGTTTGCAGAACGCTCGTAACCGCGACGACGGCCCTTTCCGAGATGTGCGATCTTCCGTTGTCGACAACGACCATCGTTCCGTCGTCGAGATACCCGATTCCCTGGCTGGCTTCTTCGCCGACGTTGACGATTTCGACGTCGAGTTTTTCCCCGGGAAGAAAAACCGGCTTCAAGGCACCGGCCAAATCGTTAAGGTTGATAACATCGACTCCCTGGAGCTTCGCGATTTTGTTGAGGTTGTAGTCGTTCGTGACCAACTTGCCTTCGATATGCCGGGTGAGAATAACCAGCTTCAAATCGACGGGCTGCCCTTTGAATTCCGGCAGGTCGGAATCGTCGATGTGTAAATCGACCCCTTTCATTTTCTGGAGTCGGTTGAGAATGTCCAACCCGCGGCGGCCCCGGGTCCGACGCCCCCGGTCGGAACTGTCGGCGATTCGTTGCAGTTCGACGATCGCAAAACGGGGCATCACCAAGCGGCTGTCGATGATCGACGTTTCCATAACATCGGCGATGCGGCCGTCGATCACGACGCTGGTATCCAAAACCAGCGGTCGATTGCCTCGGAGGTTTTTCTGCAGCTCGACGTAAGGAATAATAAAGCGAAAATCGTTTCGGGTTTGCAGCAACAGGCTGATGCAAAGATAGCAGACGGGCAAACCGATCACGAACATGACCGAGCGCCGCACGTCGACTTGTTGGATGCCGTCGTAGTTTTCAAACAAGGGAAAAATCGCCAGGCTCAGAACGTAGGTCATAAACAACCCGACGAGAAGCCCGAAATAAATCGAGGAAACCCAATCGACGCGTTTCCTCGGGACGAGTATGTCTCCGGCGATAATGCCGATCGAAAAAATCATTATGCCGAAAAACCCGCCGATGCCCGTTAACTCGGACTGTACCAAAAAGACTCCGACACCGCTGGCGGCGAGAATGAAAAAACAACGCAGAATCAGTAAACTCATGATAATACCGCGAAATGAGAATAAATCCAGGAATCAATCCCGACAAGCTCGAAGAGATCGGAGCTTAATTTGTCCGAGAAAACAAAAAAGGAGCGATAATTCGAGAATGAAATAAATGTCAGCAAAGTATGATTGAATGGTTTGCCGCATCGCAGCCGACCGTAGAAAAAACAAAAAAAGGTCAGGAAAACGATGATAATTTGTTGGGCGATAACCCATCATTATTGTATCATGGTCGCGGGGAGCGAACCACCCATCTGACGAGAGAAACTGAAAAAAACCATCGCGATTTCTCCTTCAAAAAATATCCATTCTCGAAAGGCTCAACCGAAGCGAACCGGTCGGATTTATGATACGATGGTGAGGAGGGCTGCGGTCGAGTCTTTGGGCCGTTTAGCCGAGCGGCGAAGACGCCGGAGCCTTGGCGGACCAATAAACACCATTCTTGCGAAAAATTTTATGAAAACATCGTCGGATTCGAGGGGTTAATACGATAGACGCTATATTTCCTTTGGACTTCCTTGGAACCCGAAACATTACAATCGGAGAAGAAAAAAATGAAAACACGGATCGGAATTTTGTTCTTGTGCGTCAGTTTGCTCATTTTCGCGCAGTCGATCCTCGCTCAACCGCCGGGCCCCGGCGGGCCGGGCGGCCCCGGAGGTCGCGGGCCGGGACGAGGCCCGGGCCCCGGCGGGCCTATGGCCCTTTTCGGTGGAGAGGAGGGTCGCAAGGACTTGAATCTGACGGACGACCAGGTCAAAAAAATCGAAGGCGCGTTTATGGAGGCTTTTTCGCAGATGAGCGGCCCGCCGCCGCGAAATCCGCGCGACATGAGTGCCGAAGAACGGCAAAAAATGCGCGATCAGTTCGAAAAACTCCAACAGAACATCATCGGCAAAGTCGAAACGATCCTCGACAAAGATCAATTGGAAAAGGCCCGGACGAGAAGTTTTCAGGCCGGGGGATTCGCGGGACTGGGAATGAACGTGTTCGCCCAAAGCGCCTTGAAATTGACCGATGAGCAAAAGGAAAAAATGCGCTCGATTCAGGACGAAATGATGCGGGAGATGGGCCCGCCGCCGGGGCGATCGCGCGAGGAAATGGAGAAAATGTCGCCGGAAGAACGGGAAAAATTCTTTCAAGACATGCGAGCTCGGCGGGAAGAAAACGAAAAGAAAATCAGCGAAAAGATCAAGGCGATTTTGACGCCGGAACAACTTGCTCAAGGGGATAAAATGATCAGCGAAACCCCGGACTATATCAAACAGGCCCGGAATCGCGGCCCGGGCCGGGGCGGTCCCCGGGACGGCGGCCCGCCGCCGGGCGACGGCGAATACCAACCGGGGGCAGATTCCTGGCAGCCGGGTCAAGGCAGGGGGGACGCTTCCCCGCGTCCTCGCCGCAGCGGCGGCGGGTTCCCGAGAAGAGGCGAGTGATTTGCGGATCGGCATTGAGCCGATCACAAAAAAGAGCCGCATGTGTAGTCGGTACTCCGATGTAACTTGTGGACCTTGTGCCGGAAATCTATGTACAAGGTCCGCAAATTACGCTACGCTACATTTGCGGCTCTTTTTTCGCTCGTTTTATCAATCTTCATATCTCTGCAAACAACAGCCCGAAGCGTAATCGCCGGGTTTGCCCCGTGTTCCCGTGTCGAAAACCGGGCGCTTACGCTTCCGGCTGCTGCCCGATTCGATATTTTTTGTGAATATCAGCAATGAGTGCCGGTTACGACTTCTTCAATTGCTCCAAGACTTCGCGGACCGATTCTTCCCGGTCTTTGCGGACGATTAGCGTCGTGTTGCCGCTCTGAACGACGATCAAATCTTCGACGCCGACAAGGGCGAACAGATGCTCGGGATCGTCGGAGCGGACGAAATTATTTCGGGAATCGACCGCGACGATCCGGGCCGCGAACGGCAGGTTGCCGTTTTGATCTTTTTTGTCGGAATCAACCCGGTCGATCGCTCCCCAAGTGCCGAGGTCGTCCCAGACAAACGGGGCTTCGAGGACAACGATGCCCGCCGTTTTCTCCAACACGGCGCGGTCGATCGGCAGGTTCGGCATTGCAGAAAATTCTTTGCGCAATATCTCGAGAAAATCGGGCCGAACGACGTGATCGGCGATCGTCTCAAGGCGGCGGGCAATCTCCGGCTCGTGGGCTTTCAATCGTTCGAGTATCGTCTTTGCCTTCCAAACGAAAATGCCGGCGTTCCAAAGAAATTCGCCCGAATCGAAAAATCGCTTCGCCTCGTCGAGCGGCGGCTTTTCGCGAAAGGCCTTGACCTCGAACCCGGGGCAGAGCGACGCCCATTTTTCCGCGGCCGGTCCCGTGAGCGGCTCGGAGCGTTGGATGTAGCCGTAGGATGTCGCCGGGAAGGACGGTTTGACGCCGAGGGTGATGAGCCGCTCCGGGTTTTCCTCGACGAGATCGGTCGCGAAACGGAGCGTTCGGCAAAACGCGTCCGCAGGTTCGATCCGGTGATCGGCCGGGAGGACGGCAAGTGTCGCCTCGGGATCGTCCCGTAAAATTCGGACAGCGGCCAGCCCGATCCCGGCCGCGGTGTTGCGACCGACCGGTTCGAGGAGCAGATTGTTCGGCGAGATCCCAGGAAACGATTCCCGAACAAGCGGCGCGAACGACTCGCCGGTTACGATCAGGATTCGTTCGGGCGGGACCAGCCGTTCGAGCCGCCCGACGGTCTCGCCGAGCATCGTCCGGTTGCCCGAGAGCCGCAAAAACGGCTTCGGCCTTTCCGGCGTACTTTCCGGCCAAAGCCGACTGCCGACCCCTCCGGCCAAAACAACAGCATGCAACATTGGAACCTCCGAAAATCCCCCTCACAAGCAAAATAAC
>JAVBSX010000030.1:0-9882 GCA_031556455.1 Thermoguttaceae bacterium | reverse complement strand
ATCTTGCCCAACCGACCTAAGCCGTATCGGGCATCTTACGCCTTGCTATTTGCTTTCGGCAGGGGCTGCCGGTGCAGGGTTAGTCGCCGGAGCCGAAGCGGGAGTCGGAGTCGAGTTGGCCGGAGTTGCTGTGGCCGGAGTTGCGGGCGTTGTCGGATCGACAGGGGCCGCTCCTCCCGTGCTTTCCTTTTGAGGAGAATCGACCTCCTTGGCCGGTGCGGAAATTTTTCCGGAATCGACATTCAAAATACTGGTCGTTCCGCCTTTTCCATTAAGAACCATAAGAGTTATCACGCAAAGCGAAAACCAGATCAAAGCCGTGTAGACGGTGATTTTCGTGAACGTATCACCCGCTTTGGTTCCGAACGCGCTTTGTCCGCCCATTCCGCCGAACGCGCCGGCCAGACCGCCCCCCTTACCTCTTTGGATCATGATTAGGAGGATCATAAAGACGGAAATAACAATCAACAGGAAAATGAAAAACGCTTGAGCCATTATTCTTAAAGGGGAACGGGGAAAATGATGAACGAACTCCGATTCGTAATTGCGATACTCCAACCCGTCATAAATGGGCTACCTGAGAAGGAAAACGCCATTTATGCCGTCTCACGGTCCATTAAAGCCCACCTTTGATGATTCCCATGAAGGAATCGACTTTTAACGAAGCTCCTCCGACGAGAGCACCGTCCACGTTCGGCTTGGAAAGAATTTCTTTCGCGTTGTCCGCTTTAACGCTTCCGCCGTACTGGATGCGGACCGCTTCGGCAACGTCTTTGCTGTAGCGCTGTTCAATAACTTTTCGCAACGAAGCGTGGACTTCTTCCGCTTGTTCAGAGGTCGCGACCTTGCCGGTTCCGATCGCCCAAACCGGTTCGTAAGCGATCACGATCTTTTTCATGTCTTCGGAAGAGACTCCGGAAAGCGAGCCCTCGAATTGGCGGCGAACGACCAGATCGGTCGTGCCGGCTTCCCGTTCGGCCAAAAGCTCGCCGACGCAAACGATCGGGACCAGCCCGGCCTTGAGGGCGGCCAGCACCTTGAGATTGACCATCTCGCTCGATTCGTGCAAGATGTGCCGTCGTTCGCTGTGTCCGAGGATCACGTATTGGCAGCCAATGTCCTTGAGCATGCCCATGCTGATTTCGCCGGTGTACGCCCCGTCTTTCTCGAAATAGGCGTTTTGGGCGCCGACGCCGACGTTGGAACCCTTTAAAACGGCGGCAACCGGTTGGATGTAGACGCTCGGCGGGCAGACGGCGACGTCGACGTTTGTGATGCTTTGCGTTTCCTTTTTGATGCTTTCCGCCAACGCCAAAGACGCGGCGAGATCAAGGTTCATTTTCCAGTTTCCGGCAATCAGCAATTTTCGGGACATTTTTTTCCTTGGAATTCAGTAACAGTTGAGCGGAGGTCGGTCGCCTACCGTCTCCTAATAATTAAGAGTAAAAAACCTCAAGGCCTATAATCATTCCCGAAAAAGTAGGAATTGACAAGGGGGACGGGAAAAATTATGCCGCAATTCCTTTTGCTTTTTTGCGGAAATATTGCCTCGACAATCATTTATTGATCTTTACAAAAACAAAAATTTCGGATTGGGCAGCAGCCGGAAGCGTCAGCGCCCGGTTGTCCAATACGGAAACGCAAGGCCAATCCGGCGCTAACGTTTCGGGCTGCTGTTTGCCGTGTTCGGCTTTGCAATCCCCGTGGTCGTTTGAGGTCGAGGATGCAAAGTCGAAATTCCAAAACTAGCCCCAAGCGTTAGCGCGGGGTGATACATCAGGTTTTACAGTTCAATCCCCCCGCGATTACGCTTGGGGCTAGTATAAAAAAATGACTTTGCATCCCCGTGGCCGTTTGAGAAGATACGTAGACGGTCTATTATAGGGCGGTTACAATATGAGAAAATTCTTGTTGCCAAACATCAACCGTCCTCATCATAGAATTTCGGTCTCGGGTTTTCAAGATAACGCCTGTCGAAACTCAAAATATGAAGGATAAAACCAAATTGTAGCGAGGCCGGTTGCCCCAATTTTTATCTTGCCAACCATTTTCAAAGATGCTTCAAACCGACGAAATTCTCACGACGATTCGGATGTTACATGCCGAGCATCTCGATGTTCGGGCTGTAACCCTCGCCCTTAATATCAACGACTGTGCGGCTCCGAGCAGCGACCAGATTTGTCGCAAGCTGCATCACAAAATCACGAGCCGCGCCAAACGGCTGGTCCAGATTTGCGATGAGGTCGGCAAAAAATACGGCATTCCGGTTACGAACAAACGGCTCGCCGTTTCGCCGGTTTCGTTTTTGCTCGCCGGGCACGGCCAAGCGGCGGCGCTCGATGTCGCTCGAACGCTCGATCGGGCGGCAACCGAATGCGGCGTCGATTTCGTCGGCGGCTTTACGGCTTTGGTGCACAAAGGGATTACGGCCGGTGATCAGGTCGTTCTCGATTCCCTCCCCGAAGTGCTGGCCGCGACGAACCGGGTTTGTGCTTCGATCAACGTTGCCTCCCGGAAGGCCGGCATCAATATGGACGCGATCGAACAGATCGGGCGTTTGCTGCCGAAAATCGCGAACGCGACGCTCGATTCCCGCGGGTTCGGCTGTGCGAAGCTGGTCGTTTTCGCGAATATTCCGGAAGATAACCCGTTTATGGCCGGGGCTTACATGGGGGCCGGAGAGCCGGAATCGACGATCAACATCGGCGTTTCGGGGCCCGGGGTCGTCGGCAGCGCTTTAAAACGACGAATCGCGGCGGCCGAGGCGATCGGCAAAAAATTGACACTTGGGAATCTGGCCGAAGAAATCAAGACGACGAGTTTTCGCGTAACCCGGGTCGGCGAACTGATCGGCCGGGAGGTTGCCGAAAAACTCGGCGTCGAATTCGGGATCGTCGATCTCTCGCTTGCTCCGACACCGACGATTGGAGACAGCATCGGGGAGATTTTGAAAACACTCGGCATCGCGAAAATCGGGGCTCCCGGTTCGACGGCGGCCGTCGCGATGCTGAACGATGCCGTCAAAAAGGGAGGACTTTTCGCTTCAAGCAGCGTCGGCGGGCTCAGCGGGGCGTTTATTCCGGTCTCGGAGGATGCGACTTTGGCCGAAGCGGTCGGAGAGGGACACTTGGTGCTTGAGAAACTCGAAGCAATGACAAGCGTTTGCAGCGTCGGGTTGGACATGATCCTGATTCCCGGAGACACGCCGCCGGAAACGATCGCGGCGATCATCGCCGATGAAATGTCGATCGGAGTGATAAACAATAAGACGACGGCGGCACGATTGATTCCGGTTCCGGGAGCAAAAGCGGGCGACTGGGTTCATTTCGGCGGTCTGTTCGGCTCCTCCCCGGTTCTGGAGGTCCGAAATATCGGGGCGAGCGACGCTTTTGTCCGGTTTGGCGGCCGTATTCCGGCCCCGCTTCAATCACTCGGAAATTAAATTTTGCCGGTACCCCGGGTAATGTTATCCCAACATTGCGTTTACTGAGTCGTCGCATTATTCAAAATTTTAATAAAACTTATCAATTTTTGAGAAACTAACGATAATAATACTGGACATCCCACACTTTCTGGGATAGAATGAAAACTGTTGAAAGTTCAGTTCAGGCTCTCTCTTTTTTGTTTTTTGTGCACTTTTTTTGCCGGGCTTCCGGCTCAGTCAACGTCTTTACGTCAATTTTTTACTTGCAGACCTGTCGATGTTATTATTTTTTTCAATACGAAGTTGAGGAAAAACGCGAAGGTTCCTGTTAATTCCGGTCGCGATTCCTCGGCGATTAACTCCCTGATGGGGAACAAAGGAGATGATCATGCCGACGACCCGAGAAAACCTGGAGAATCCGGGAATTTTTGTCCGGATTACGAACAATGACGAATACACGGTTCTTTGGACCACCGGCCAAGGCGTCGTTGAAATGGCCAACGAGGAACAGTTGGAGGATGAGCCGATCAGTGGTTTTCTCAAAAGAACGGCTGCGGTCCACAATCTTGAACAAGAGGATTACGACCAGTGGGGCGTGAGAACCGCGACCGTAACCCTGCGAAGCATCACGCTGCGGGAAGCCGTCCATTATCTTGGTCGGGATGCGAAAATTTGTGCGTTTTTGCGTCCGAAACCGCAAGCGGCCCGATTCGTAAACGCCTTGGAAAAAGGGGGATCCTACGTCGAGTTGAAGGCCGCCGCCGAGATTCGCAAGAACATGGCCCGCTTCGACAAAAGCGATGAAGTGGTGTTCGCCGAACATTTGGCCGATTACCTCGAACAGCAATTGCTGAATATCACCTCGGGGTATTTTGAACCGTAGTATGAAGTCGGGAATCGACCTTTGTTGAAACGGACGAAACGGGAAAGAGCCGCAAGAGTCGTCGGTACTCCGATGTAACTTGCGGCTCTTTTTTTAACGCATCTTACTGACACACGAGGATTGTGAAGTCGAACGCGGCAATCAGCAGCCCGAAGCGTCAGCGCCGGGTTGGCCCCGACTTTCCGCATGGGATAACCGGGCGCTGACGCTTCCGGCTGCTGCCCGGCTCGAAATTTTTTTCTGAAAATTCGACTTTGCAATCTTCCTGCTAACTGAAAAGACTCTCTTGCGAAACGTCGCTTTTCTGGTCTAATGGACGGTGCTTCGATGTTCCGTTTTTCAAAGTCTTTTCCCCCTTCAGCCGTTGCGTCCGATGTCAACACGTTGCGAACAATTTTCCGGTCTTTCCGTCGCCCTGATCACCCCGTTCCGTAACGGTCAGGTCGATTACGAAGCCCTTCAACAGCAGATCGAATTTCAAATCGCGGCCGGGACGACGGCGGTCGTGCCGGTCGGAACGACGGGGGAGTCCCCGACGCTCGATTTCGAGGAACACGAACGAGTGATCAAAGCCGTGATCGAAGCGGCCGCCGGAAAAATCAAGGTGATGCCGGGAACCGGGGCGAACAGCACCGAAGAGGCGCTCTGGTTGACCCGAATCGCGAAAAAGGCGGGGGCCGATGCCGCGCTCGTCGTCGCGCCTTATTACAACAAGCCGATGCAGGAAGGGTTTTACCAGCATTACAAATTGCTGGCCGAATCGATCGACATTCCGATCTGTGTTTATAACATTCCGGGCCGGACCGGCAAGAACATCGAGCCGTCGACGATCATTCGTTTGGCCCAGTGCAAGAATATCATGATGGTCAAGGAAGCGACCGGCTCGTTGGACCAGGCTTCCGCGATTACCGCGAGCACGGACCTGACGCTTTTGAGCGGGGACGACAGTTTGACCCTGCCGCTGCTCGCGGTCGGAGCTCGCGGGGTCGTTTCCGTCGTCGGGAACATCATCCCTCAAGATATGATCGCGCTGTGCAAGGCGTTCGATGCCGGGAACATCGCCGAAGCCCGACGGTTGCATTTCAAAACATTCCCGCTCTGCCGGGACATGCTTTCCCTCGCGACGAACCCGATCCCGATCAAGGCGGCGATGCGGATGCTCGGTCGCGACAGCGGCGATCTGCGGTTGCCGCTCACGCCGTTGGAGGAGGCCGATTCCGTCAAGTTGCGGCGCACCCTGAGCGATTACGGATTGGTGTAGGGCTTCAGACTTCAGGCCTCAGGCTTCAGGAATATTTTGTGAATACAGACGTTCACAAAATGAGGGGAGATTTTTTTTCGTAGCCGCTCACGGCCATGCCATTTTTTGTACGGAACACAGCAATTCTGTACATGCGACCTGAAGCCTGAAGTCTTTGAAATTTCCGGACTCATGAAAGCGATTATCGTCGGCTCAAACGGACATCTCGGCACTGCTTTACGGGAGGAATTCTCGCGGCGGGGAGCCGAAACCGTATCGCTGGACCTGCCCGATTTCGACGTCACGTTTCGGCGATTCGTCCTTGAGACAATCATCCCGCTTCGGCCCGATGTGATTCTCAACGCGAGCGGGCTGCGGCATATCGACTGGTTGGAAACGCACCCGAATACGGCCCGATCGGTTCACGTTCAGGGCACCGCCAACCTCCGCGAAGCCGCGAAGCGGGCCGAGGCCCTGTTGGTCCAGTGCAGCACTGCGGAAGTTTTCGGCGATGCGGTCCCCGATTCGCGGGAAGACGGATTTCGCGAGACGGACGTTCCGGCCCCTGTGAGCGTCTATGCCCGGACGAAACTCGATGCCGAACGGGCGGCCGCCGAATGGGAGCGGCACCTGATCGGTCGCGGCTCCCTGCTGTTCGGAGCGACGACGGAGCATTCCGGCGGTTCGCTCGTCGAAACCGTTTTGAACGCGGTCCGGCATACCCGGACTTTCAAGGTGATCGGCGACATGTCGATTTCGCCGGGCTGGACGAACCATTTCGCCGAAGCGGTTTTTTCCCTCGCGGAGCATTCCCTGAGCAACGGAACGACGGGGCTGTATCATCTCGCCGGCCCTGGGCCGACGACGCACCACGATTTGGTCGCGGCGCTGTCCCGATTGACCGGGCTGCGTTTGGAGATCGAGCCTATTTCGCACAAGGAGTATGGATTCAAGGTTGCGCGGGCTTGTTGGAGCGGGTTGGACGGTGCGAAATACCACGCTTTGGAAACGGCCATTCCGATCCCGCCTTGGGAAGACGCCTTGGCCGCCTACCTCGAATCCCGAACGGTTGGGAGATAAAGAGACGCCAGAAACCCCACACGTTTCTTCGAGCCTGTTTCTGTGCAGCATGTTTCGTCATTTCGATTGAAGCGCAGCGCAAGGAGAAATCTCGGTTGTGTATTCAATTTCAGTACGATTTGGAATTGAAAACACAGCCGAGATTTCTCGCTTTGCTCGAGATGACGAGCAGAGGCGTCTTTCAAAAAATCCAAACGACACAACCATGTTCTAAATCTGGATTTCTTTTTCGGCCGCTTCGATTTGCTCTTGCGAAAAAAGCGGCCCCTTGTTGCAGCCGGGACAGAATTTCGCCGTTATCTTCCAGGAATTGGGTGAATCGATGTTGCGTTCCCAAAACGGCCAGGTCCGGCACTGAATCGGGCGGGAAAGATAAACCTGGCAACCTCGCGTTTCGGGATCGAGCAGGCAGCAGTCGCCGTTTTCGAATTCGACGAGCGATTTCCCGAGGCCCGGGACGACCCGAACGAAGGCTTCTTCGAAACGCTGCGACGCAAGGCCGAGCTCGGCGGCGATTTTCCGGATGTCGTCGTCAAACACCCAAACGTAGCCCGGCTCCCCGCCGCAGCAACGGCCGCATTGTTGACACTCGAACTGCAATCCGTTTTTGTACCAGGGTTCCGACATTTGATATTTCCGTTTGATGCTTTACTCTTCCGTCGCTTCCACTTCTTCCGTTTTCGTTGCGGTTCCGAGCAACATTCGCTCCCATTCTTCCGGCGGCGTAAAATTAGTCATGATTGAACTCATCGCTCCGGAACGAAGACCGATGTTGCAAATGCGATAGGGGTGTGCTCCACCGGTCTTGACGTCTGCTCCAAGTTTTGCCTCCTCGAACGGCAGATCGCTGTGCGGGTTCATCCAACAAACCGGCGTTCTCGCTTCAACGAGCAACACCATTCCGCCGCTTTCCGGGCCGAAATCGCTCAAAGCCCGTCCCTGCCCGTTGGTGCCGAACGCCGTTTTTTCCCCGAGGATCACCGAATATGTGGTCTCGCTCGGCAATATCGGCGAATGAGTCCGATTGCCCCGGGCGGGGCAGCGGTACAACGCAGGGCAACGGTCGTGATATTGTCGATTGTGCTCGCTGTCCCACGGTTCGTCAAGCCGGATCGCGGCATACAATTCCGCAGCCTCTTCGTTTTCCAGATACGGCAACAGCAACACTCGCCAAGAATGCAGCGGCCGCCCCCCGGCGTCGAGCGAAAACGCCGGCGGCAATCGCCCTTGCTCAGCATTATGAAGCAACAGCCCCAAGGTGATTCGCTGCATTTGGTCGCGACACTCATTTCGCCAAAATGTTTTTCGAGAATCTTTAACCCCAGTCAAAGATAAAACGGAATAAAAATCCGCGAAAAGTTCCGATCGGCTTTGTCGAGCCGCTAACCGAGGCAAATCCGAAAAACCGAGGTCTTCTTTGTTAGGTGTGTCTTCAAGAGGAACGTCAAAATACGCATTGACTCGTCGAAAGACAGTGCTCCAGTCAAAGGGGATGAACCTATGAAGATATTTTGCCGTCACCTGCAAACTGTCAAGAACATTCAGCCTCTCGGCTTCCAAAGTATCTTCAAACAACACTCGTGGAGGCAGTTCATTTTGTAGTCTTAAGAGTTGACGGATTTGTTCTCCGTTCGGTTGAAATTGCGGATTTCCGGCAATTCCTTGCTCAATGCCCTCGCTTTCGATCCCAATTCCATAGATTGCGCTAATCAAAGTTTTTTGTTTTCCTATTCGATCCGCCAGTTGCCGGCAAGTGATGATATCCTCAATTGCCCCGTCAATGTCTCCTGTTCCAAGTCGATGGTTGATACGAACGGCGAACCCTCGGGCATAAGACCGGAACTGCGTGAGCGATTTCGAACCAGTGATTGAAAGAAGCGAGTTTTGTTGCAAGAGTTCAAAGGAGTGAACCGCATCATTTTCTTCTTCGTAAACAAGAGGAATGAAAAATTCCGATTTGCGAACCGCCTGTTGAATCAATTCAAGGGCCGGAGAATTTCCGTCCAACCATTTCTGCATCGCAGGGAATTCTTCAGAAGTCCAAGGGTGTCTGGTGATTTTTTCCGCCAACTTCTTCGAATCGGCCATTTCGAATTCGCCGGAATTTTCAATAAAGACGACCGGATCTTCAAACGATAATGTCGGCTCGTGATCCGGATTGAGACCGAGTTTTTCATATGCTTGTGCGAGTCGTTCCGGCGATTCGACCCGCACGTAATCCTTGCTCTTTCTCGGGTTGCCGTTAATCGGCCGGAGCGTGTAATAAACCGGAATCCCGAGATGTTCGGCGATCAACCTGTAACCGTTGTCGTCGGTCTTCATTTTCGGCGGGTAGTATTTGAGTTCGAACGCTTTGCAGTAATCGACCCATTGGTCGTCGGCGGTTCGCGGTTCGGTGATAAAGGTCGTTTCCGGGGAAATACGGAGCGGCACCGGCCCGGAAAACAGGTATAACCAGACTACCAGCACTTGAATAACAAGGTATAGTGCGAGAATACAAGAGAGAATCAAAATCACACAACGCCAAAAACAGCCCATTTTTTTCTTTCGCGGCGGCATCTCGACGAAGGGGTCAAGAGAATCGTGGTCGTTCATGGGCTTACCTTGCTTGAAAATGAGAATCTCGCATTCTGAGTCGCAACCCGAGATCGCGAGGAAGATGCGACCATTATGATCGAACTGTGGGAAATCGGCAAGCCGCTTCTCCTTGATTGATGTCGCCGGGCGTGTTATTCTTGAGGGATTCTCGAAGTTCCTCATCGCCCGCTCTTGCCAACACCTTTCCGATTTATGGCCAAAAAACCGACCCGAAACGCCGTCGATCTCGAACGAGTCGAACGGGCTGTCCGCGAAATCCTGTCCGCGCTCGGCGAAGACCCGGACCGCGAGGGGTTGCTGGAGACACCGAACCGCGTCGCGCGAATGTATTGCGAGCTTTTCAGCGGCCTACACGAAGATCCCCGGGCGCATACGAAAAAATACTTTACCGAAAAGTACGACGAGATCGTTCTGGTGCGCGACATTAGCTTTAACAGCATTTGCGAACACCATTTGATGCCGTTTACGGGCAAAGTGCACATCGGCTACCTCCCCGACGGCCGGGTCCTCGGGCTGAGCAAATTGGCCCGGGTCGTCGAAGTGATCGCCCATCGGCCGCAGGTTCAGGAAAGAATGACCGAAGATATCGCCGATATCCTGCTCGACGAACTGCATGTCCGGGGAGTCGGCGTCGTGATCGAGGCGGTGCACACGTGT
>JAVBSX010000294.1:0-6896 GCA_031556455.1 Thermoguttaceae bacterium | reverse complement strand
CGCCGAAGAAGGGCTGCGTATCATCGCGATGTTCCGCCTTTTGTTGCCGAACGCGACGATCCGGATTTGCGGCGGCCGGCCGACGACGTTCGGCGAGCTGCAGCCGGACATTTTGCAGGCCGGGGCCAACGCGATCATGACCGGCGATTATTTGACGACGAGCGGCGTTTCGCCGGAAAGCGACCAGCGGATGATCGAACAGCACGGCTTTCGCTTGGCGGCGTTTCAGATATAGAACATCGACAAATTTCAACGTCACCCCCGCGCAGGCGGGGGTCCAGAGGGAAGCCGTAATCTCTGGATCCCCGCCTACGCGGGAATGACGCAATTCATTTCTTTGACGAAAACATGACAGGGCACACGAACAAGGAGCTTTCCATGTCGCCTCCACGAATCACTTTCTTTCTCTACGGATTCATTCTTTGCAGCTTCCTGTGCTCTCTCCCTCTTTGCGCTCAGGCTGCCGCCGCACTGCCGGCCCAATATGCGAAGCTGGTGCCGCTGCATGATGCTTTGCCGCCGCCTCGGCCGGGTGAGTGGTTGGCGGCCCACGAGGAGCCGGGCCAAACGCTGGCCCAATACCGGAAGACGAGATACGTGAAGGCCGTGCCCGACCGAAAGACGATTTACATCCAGGTCCTCGGCGAGATGACGGAAAAGCAGGCGGAAATCATCGGCATCACGAAAGAATATCTGGAAATTTATTTCGGCCTGCCGGTCAAAATGCTCCCGCCGGTCCCGACGGATCGTTTTCCGAAAAACGCCCAACGGACGCACCCTTCGTGGGGGAATCACCAGTTGCTGACAGGCTACATTCTCGAAAAAGTGCTCCTGCCGGAACTGCCGCGAGACGCCTGTACGATGATCGCGTTTACGGCTCACGATCTTTATCCCGGCGAGGACTGGAATTTCGTTTTCGGCTACGCCGCCTACCAGGCGAGGGTCGGCGTCTGGTCGATTTATCGCAACGGCGACCCGGCGGAATCGGACGAGGCTTACGCCCTCTGCCTGAAGCGGACGCTGCGACTGGCGACGCACGAGACGCTGCACATGTTTTCGATGCGGCACTGCACACAATATCGTTGCAACCTGAATGGCGTCAACCATTTGCAGGAGGCGGACGCGACGCCGCTTTGGCTTTGCCCCGAATGCCTCGGCAAACTGAGGCTCGCGACCGACGTCGATTTGAAAAAGCGTTTCGAGGCTTTGATCGCGTTCCATGAAAAGCACGGATTCGCGGACGAGGCGGAGTTTTATAAAAAAGAGAAAGCCGTTTTCGAATAAACTTGTTCGGTAACCGAAAGGTAGCCGACCGATCTCCAAGCGGTCGGGTCGGCGGCAGCCGACTTGCCCCGTCAAAAGATATTGTTACCGCTTCCAGTCGTCGAGTACGACGACGTAACCGCTCGGAGATCGGTTACCTACCTCCACACCCGGTTTTACCAAAAACTTCCTGAATCGATTTCCCCAAACAAGGACGATTGACCATGTCGGAAGATGATCCTCTGATCGGGCAATTATTACTCCAAATCTTTTTGATCGCGCTCAATGCCGTGTTCGCCTGTGCCGAAATCGCGGTCATTTCGATCAACGACAACAAATTGCAGCGTCTCGCTTCGACCGGCGATCGGCGGGCGAAGCGGCTGCTGTCCCTGACGAAGAACCCGGCCAAATTCCTGGCGACGATTCAGGTCGGCATCACGTTGGCCGGTTTTCTCGGCAGTGCGTTCGCGGCCGATCACTTCGCCGATAAGCTCGTCGGCTGGCTCGTCTCGCACGGCATCACGGCTTCCCCGGCGACGCTCGATGCGATCGCCGTTGTCCTCATCACGCTGATTCTTTCGTATTTTACACTGATTTTCGGCGAACTCGTTCCCAAGCGACTCGCGATGCGACACGCCGAATCGCTCGGGCTGGCGATGTCGGGCCTGATCGTGTGCGTCGCGACCTTGTTCGCCCCGCTCGTTTGGTTCCTGAGCATTTCGACGAACTCCTTGCTCCGGCTGCTCGGGATTGATCCCCATGCCGAAGACAAGGAAATTACCGAAGAGGAAATTCGGATGATGGTCGATGTCGGCAGCGAAAAAGGGGCGATCGGCGCGGGGGAAAAGGAGATTATCAACAACGTCTTCGAGTTCGACAACAAGACGG
Source organism: Thermoguttaceae bacterium (assembly GCA_031556455.1). Taxonomy (GTDB): domain Bacteria; phylum Planctomycetota; class Planctomycetia; order Pirellulales; family Thermoguttaceae; genus JAVBSX01. The sequence continues at coordinate 4,745 of JAVBSX010000294.1, read as the reverse complement.
CCTCCGAGGTGATGACACATCGGAAGGACGTTTTGACACTGCGGCTCAAGGACGGCGAGGTCGAATGGGAAGCGACGATCATGGGAAGCAAGCACGCGCATTATCCGATTTGCGGGGAAATGTCGGATGATATTCTCGGAGTGTTGAATTCCAAGGATTACTTCCGGCTCAAATCCCGCGACCGCGCCGCCGTCCTGGAAAACGCGGTCGGTTCCGCCGTTTTTATTCCGGAAACGGCCCGGACGGACATCCTTTTCCGGGAGATGCAGAAAAGCCGCAATCACTTCGCGATCGTGCTGGACGAATACGGCGGCATGAGCGGGGTCGTGACGATGAACGATCTGCTGGAGCAGCTCGTCGGCGAATTGGAAGATGATGCAAGCCTTCCCCTCGAACCGCAGCGGATCGAGAAAATCGACGCGGAGACTTGGCGGATTCGCGGGACCGCCTCGCTTGAGGCCGTCGAAACGGCTCTGGGAATCGAATTGTCGAGCGAAAAATACGACACGTTTTCCGGTTTCGTGTTCGGCCTGCTCGGTGCGATTCCCAAGGACGGCGAGACCCCGTGCGTACAAGGCTTCGGCCTTGAAATCCAGATCGAGAAAATCAAGGAGCATCGGCTGGAACAGGCTCTTGTGAGAAGAGCGGAATAGCGAAACTCCGGACCGAACCAATACCAACATCAACATCAACAACACCGACAACCAAACAACCAAACAACATGCAACGTCAAATCATCCGCATCGACGAAGAAAAATGCAACGGCTGCGGCCAATGTGCCGCCGCATGCGCCGAAGGGGCGATCCAAATGGTCGACGGCAAGGCCCGACTGGTTTCCGAGGTGTTTTGCGACGGCCTCGGAGCCTGTATCGGCGAATGTCCCGTCGATGCGATCACCATCGAACGGCGGGAGGCCGCCCCGTACAGCGAACGCGAGACGCTGGAAAAGCTGATCCCGCAAGGGCTCAACGTCGTCCGGCTGCACTTGGAGCATTTGAAAAATCACGGCCAGCAAAAACTGTACGACGAAGGAATCGCCGTGCTCCGGGAAAAAGGAATCGAACTTCCCGTCGGGCAACAACCGCAGCGAACTCCGCAACCGAAACAATCGCCGCAACCGTTGCCGGGCCTCTTGCCGCTCACAGGCCGGCCGTCGTCCTCGCCCGGCGGCGATCGGGGCGGGGCGATAACGAATTGGCCGATCCAGTTGCAGTTGATCAATCCGGATTCGGCGGTGTTCGACGAGGCCGATCTCGTGATCGCCGCGGATTGCACGGCGTTCGCGTACCGCGATTTTTACCGGGATTTCACGCTCGGGAAGGTGTTGATCGTTTTCTGCCCAAAGCTGGATCACGTCGCGGAAATGTATGTCGAAAAGTTGGCGGCGATTTTTTCGCGGCACGCGATCCGTTCGATCACGCTGTTGCGAATGCTGGTTCCCTGCTGCGGCGGCACGTCGATGATTCTCAAACAAGCCTTGGCCCTGTCCGGCAAAGAGATTCCCGTGACCGAGCACATCGTCAACTTCGACGGCACCCTGAAATCCTGAGACGATGAGACAAGAGATATTGACGAGGCACCAACAAACAGCAGCCCGAAGCGTCAGCGCCGGGTTTGCCCTGTGTTTCCGCGTCGAAAACCGGGCGCTCACGCTTCCGGCTGCTGCCCTGATCCGATGTTTTATCTGAAGATCAGTAAAGGAAAGATATTTCAAGACGAGTTGCTATCATTGTTGCGAAAACATAACATTTATTTGACGAACGGTTTTTTGGGACGTGATTGCCGCCCTCCTGCGGCGGCCTTACAGGCCGCAGGTTCCCGAGCCGTTCCGTAACCCAGGGCGGCGCTTCGCTTTGCACTGGGCTGTTACGCGCCGGCCTTACAGGCCGAAGAGTGAAAACGCCAACCTTCTCGCGACGGTTGCAAAAGAGTTCATTTTTAATCTGGGACTCGTATTATGGAAAAAACGTAAGACTTCAGCAGTATGGTGTTTTCGTCATTTCGACTGAAGCGCAGCGTAAGGAGAAATCTCACCCTCGCGCGAGGGTTGGAATTTCAGCATCTTCGGCGAGGGTGAGATTTCTCGCTTCGCTCGAAATGACGAGCTGAAAGAGTTTGTATCAAAAAAACTCCAAACGGCTGAAATGTTACGAAAAAACATGTTTTTGGGAGAGGACGGATGAGTATTCCTAAAAAAGCACCAGTATTTTTTCTTTGGAGATGGTTGTTAATTTGGTTGCCAACTCTGATCTTAGTAGCGGGAATGTTGGTGTATGCAATCTATGATTATAATTATATAAGAAAACCATTTTATGAAAGATTAGAAAAAGAAAATTTTTCTAGCCCAGAAATTATTGACAAACAAAAATCAGAAACACCATTTGGCGAAAAAGATACATTTGGTGAGCATTCTGTCAAAATTGCCCTTGATTGGAGGTGTGACGTTGCTACAATCGCGGCATGAGATTTTCAAAATGTCGCGTCGCGAAACCCGTTTAGCCGAGCGGCGCAGACGCCGGTGCCTCGGGCCGCAGACCCTGGACGAAGCCCGTAACTTTGAGGTCGGGTTTTCAAAATCTCCGTGTTTTCCAGCGTCAAACCGACAAGGCAGCCGCAAGTTACGGACCGCGAAACCAGACCAGTCGCCCTCCTTTCCCCCTCCCGCCCCTATGAACCATCTTTTTTCGAGCCTGCCGCTGGAGCGTTGGTTGAACGCGGGGGTGCTGCTCGCGGTGTCCGGCGGGGCCGACAGCGTCGGGCTGCTGCGGTTTTTCGTGCAGAGACGCTCCGAGCGGCTACCGCACGCCGAACTGGCCGTCGCCCATGTCAATCACGGACTGCGCGGAGCCGAATCGGACGCCGATGCCGCCTTCGTTCGCGAGCTCGCCCGGGAATTCCGGCTGCCGTACTCCGAGCGGACCATCGATCCGGCGGAATGGACCGCCGATGCGACCGGGAGCTTTGAAGCCGCCGCCCGCGATCTGCGGTATGCGTTCCTGAAAACGACCGCCGAAGAAAACGGCTTGCGGCTGGTTGCCGTCGCCCACACACGGGACGATCAAATCGAAACGGTGCTGCATCGGATCATTCGCGGCACCGGCATCGCCGGATTGGCCGGGATCCCGCCGGTCCGACCGCTCGGTGAGGCCGTGTCGATCATCCGGCCGCTTTTGGACGTCGCCCGATCCGAAGTGCTGGAGTATCTCGAAACGCTCGGGCAAGGCTTTCGGACGGATTCGTCCAATCTCGCCCCTGACTGGACCCGCAACCGGATCCGGCTCGAACTACTGCCGTTGTTGAAAGAACGGTTTAACCCGAATGTCGAACAGGCCCTCTCGCGGCTCGGGCGGCTCGCCGGAGAACTTCAAGAGATTGTCGAACACCGGACGGCAGACTTTCAGGAGCAGGCGATTCTTCGCATTTCTCAAGAGGAAACGGTTCTTGATCTCGACCGTCTGCGGCAGCGGGAACCGTATTTCGTTCGGGAACTGTTTCTCGCCGTTTGGACGCGAAACGGCTGGCCGCTCCAAGCGATGGGGTTCGAGCAATGGTCCGCCCTCGCGAATTTGGTTCGATCGCAAACGCCGGAAAAACGGCTCTTCCCCGGTGGTGTCGTCGTTTGCATTGATCCGCGATCGGCAACCGTTCGGTTGCAGCGGAGCTCGATCGGGGGCGGCTAAGTCGCTTCCGGTTCCGGTTCTTTTTCGTCTTTTTCCTCTTCTTTACGAAAAAAGACCGGCCCGTCGATCGCATCGAAGACGACGAGCAGGTTTAGCAGCCCGGCAACAAGGGTAAAGATAGTGCCGATTTCGAAGTAACGGCCGAGCTTTCCGATGATTTCGTCCAGCGTCGGCGGCACGCCCCGGTGATTTTGGGGAACATTACCCATCGATGGGAGATACGGTGGGGACATCGCCCCGCGAAAGAGAGGTGGTGAGCCTTGATTGGCTCGATTCGCCTGAATCAACGCGGGGATTGCCGCTGCACCGATACCGCATTGAGGAAAGAAAAACAGCCGTCGGTCCCCTTCTCTCCAGGAATAATATACATTCCGTGCGAACCCGACTTCCGACGAAGAACCGAGATAGCAGCCGGCCAAGAATGTGGGGATGATACAGACCGCGAAAAGAAACGCTTTGAAATAACGTCCTTGGTAATAATGTCCCAAACCGGGAATCAGCCAAGCCAAAACCCCCGCGATAATCGGGTTTTTCAATCGAATATTGATAATATCTTCTTCCGTTTGCAGACGAGTGCGGGAAGAAGGGGATGGGGGGTTCTCGGCCATTTCAAAGGATTCCTAACGTTCGAAAAGAAGCGGCAACTCAGTCATTCTAATGTAATATCGCCAAAAGGAAAAGAGGTTCCCAGGACGATTGCAAAGGCCTACGAATTTTTTTGACAGGATTTGCAGGATCAGTAAGCTCTTGGAGCTTGCGAAGCGCTTTATTCGCGACACTCACTGATTTCTTTTCAAGCGAATATCGCGCAAGATTTTTTGAATGCGATCCTGCTGTCGGGTCAGCTCCTCGACGCCGGCCTTGAGTTCCGAAAGGTCGCTCTTTCCCTCGTTCAACAGTTCCGCGTATCGAGCCGTTCGCTCGTTGACCCGCTTTTGCATCGTTCGGATCATGCGAAGCTCCGACAAAATGCCGATCAAATTGTCTTCCCCTTCCGATTGCGAGGCATCTCCCGCCTGCTCGTCCTGTTGCCGTTTTTGCAACTCCTTTTTCGCCTGTTCAAGT
>JAVBSX010000194.1:0-5442 GCA_031556455.1 Thermoguttaceae bacterium | reverse complement strand
GGCTTTCACCGCCCCCCGGCGCCCCATCTCAACACCCCGTCAATGCGCTGCGCTCCTTTCCGGCTTTTGTTCTTGGTTTCGCCCCGCTGTCCAAATATTTGTAAACGGTTACGTTCGATCAAACTTGGCAACGCGATCCGGGGCGGATATAATCGAATGAGATTGGAATTCCCTTTTCCTTATTACCCCTTATTTTTCGGAGTACTTCAAATGAAACGTCGAACGTTTTTGTGGACGGGGATCGCAAGCGGAACCGCCTTGACGATGATGCCCGCCTTTCAATCCCCGGCCCGAGCCGAGAAAAAGATGATTCCCGGCGACCGTCGGGAAAAAGCCCGGCTCCGTTTTTCGAGTCAACTCGGCGTGATTCCCGGCGAAAACGACGAAGCCAAACTCAAAACGATGAAACAGTGGGGCTTCGAGGCCGTCGAGCTCGGCGGGGTCGGCAATAACGTCGACGATTGGAAAAAAAAGATCGAAGACGCCGGTTTGCTCGTCAGCGCTTTTTGCTGGGGCTCCTGCAAAGGCAACCTGGTGTCCGACGATCCGGAAAAACGACAAGCGGGGATCGACGAACTGAAACGGAATCTCGAAGGAAACGCGAAACTGGGCGGGACCGGCGTGATTCATGTCCCGGCCTTCAACAAGGAATCGATCTTGAGCGTACAAGAGATTCGCAAACGCGAGTTGGAATATCTTCCCGAAATCGGCAAATTCGCCGTCGAATGCGGCACGTCCGTGATTCTCGAACCGCTCAGCCGACAGGAATCGTTTTATTTGCGGCAGGTTTCCGACGGCGCCCGGATCGCGCAGGAATGCAACAAAATCGCCGGTTGCGAAGGGATCAAAGTGATGGGCGATGTTTATCACATGTACAACGAAGAAGCCGACGATATGGGCGCGTTCGTTTCCGGAGGGGACCTCCTCCAACACGTGCACTTGGCCAACGGCCCGAAGCGGACCTTGCCCGGGCAAGTGCCGGATCACCGTTTCGTCAAAGGCTTTCGCGGTCTGAAATACATTGGGTACGACAAGTTCGTCAGTTTCGAGTGCGGCGTAACCGGCGACCGCAGCGTCGAAGTCCCCAAATGCCTCGATTTCCTCCGCAAGGAATGGGAAGAGGCGTAGGCAATTGACAATTGAAAATTGAAAATTGAAAATTAAGGATATGTCGAGCCGGGTACGCGGTACACGGTTTGGTTGGGCGTTTGATTTTTCACCAGGATGGGCTTTCTCATGATTTCGAAAATACGGTCGCGGCTATTTATGGGCGTTCTTTTCGTTTTTGCCTTCTTTGCCGTCCCTGAAACGGGAGGCCGCCCTGTTCTTTATGCCCAGCAAAGGGTGTTTATGTTGAACCAGTCCGTTCCGGCGTACGAATACGACTACGCTTGGGAGTCTTTTACGGACGGCGACTTTTTCGAGGCACTCAAGCGTTTTCAAAAAGGACGTCGCAGCGCCGTCAATATCGGCGGGCTGCCTTGGGTCGATTCGATCTGTTACCAGGCGATGATCGGCGAATGCCAGTTTTATATGGGAAATTACCCGGAAGCGCTCGCCGCCTACGAAAGCGCGATCGATCTCTGGCTCGCTTACGAAGATTGGCCGAGCATGATCCGGGTTGCCGGAGCACTGGACCAACAGGCCCGCGGCCAAACCCCTTGGGGAACTTCCCTCCGGAACAACCCTCTTGCCGTCCTTCCGAAAACGTTTCATTTAAATGTCGTAACGCAGGATTTCGAGATTCAAACGGAAGAGGGGGCCGGTCGGGTGCATCAAGAGGAATTGGTTCCCGTCCGCGTTCCGGAAGTTTTTCGCTGTCTTTCTCTTGCGATCCGGCATCGGGCGGAAATTCTCGGTCCCTTGTCGAAATTCGACCGGAAGAACGACGAACTTCTCGAATCGCTTTCGGCCCGACCGGGCGTCGCGAACCACTGGTCGAGCACCTGGGTCGATCTCGTGTACGGCTTGTCGCTTTCCGCGGCCGGCAAGGACGACGAAGCCTTTTCCGTTTTGGAGGCGGCCTCGGTCATGTTGGGCCGGCTCGACCATACGCTGACGGGAGTCGCACTTTGCGAAATGGGAAAAATCAAACTCCGCTCGGGGGATGCCAAGGCGGCGGGCATCCTGTTTTACGAAGCGAGTATCGCCGCGGCTTTTTTCGGCGACCCGGTTATTTTGGAAGAATCGTTCCGCGGCATCGCGACGGCCCAACGTCTGCTCGATAAAACGAAACCGTGTGAGCTGCTGCAGGTCGCGTTGAAATACTCCTACGCGCTGCTCAACAACCGACGCAAAGACGTCTGCGCCAACCCGTTCGTCCTCGTTTCCCTGCTCGAAGAGGTTGCCGATGATCGGTTGAACTTCGCCGATTTGGTCGGAGCCAAGGAACGGCTCGACCTTGCGCAAGAGTTGATGCGCAACCGGGCCCTTAAAGAAGGTCGATTCGGCGGACGCTGGAACTATCTCAAGGCATGGGCATTTTATCAGGCGGGGCGACCGGCCGATCTCGCCGAAGGGGATAAGCATTTGCAAATCGCGATGGGGTTCATGCAAAAATGCTCCCCTTGGGTTGCGCAGTTGAAATACCTTGCAACACTTCAAACGAGCGGAAGAATTTCGACGGCCGGGTCGATCACGATGCGCAAGGCGTTGGAACTTTACGATTATTTGTTGCGGGAACCGACGTCCCGGGATTGGTTGATCCAGCCTATGGACTCGCTCGCCGTCCTGATCACACCGATGCAAACCCCTTCAGGGACCGATGTCTACGAACTCTGGTTTCAAACGGCCGTCGAATTGGATTACAAGGACCGGGCGTTCGAGATTTCGGAGCAAGTGCGACGGCGACGATTTTTCGCGACCGATCCGTTCGGGAGCCGTTTGCCTTCCCTGCGGATGCTTTTCGGGGCGCCGACTTCGGAGTTGCCGCGAAAAAATATTCTCGATCGACAGGAACTGTTGCTCGCCTTTCCCGATTTCGCCAAACTTTCGGAAGAAAGTACCCGCTTGAAATCGCACCTGCGTGCCCTGCCGGCTGTTCCGACGAGCGAATCCCAGGCGAAAGAACGGCTTGGACTTTTTACGGATTTGGAAAACATCAGCACCCGACAAGAGATGATGCTGCGTTCGATCGCCTTGTCGCGGCTTCCTTCCCCGAGCATTTTCCCACCTCGGCTTTCGCTCAATGAGATTCAAGCCGAGCTTCCGCAAGGGACTTCGATGCTCGTCTTTTTTTCCGCCGTCGGGCAATTGCACGGATTTCTCATCGACGCCGGTCATTTCGAAATGTGGAAGGTTTCCTCGAAAATCGAGGATTTGCGCATTCCTTTCGCGACGTTCCTCAAAACTTTGGGGAACGGCGGTGTCGATAAGGAGGTCGCGGCCAAAGACCTTCGCGAAACGACCGAGATGAACTCGAAAGAGGCGAAAAAAAATGACTGGAAAACCCAGGGAAATCAGCTTTTGCAAAAGCTCCTGCAAGGGACCCGGCAAGCCGAATTTACGGAATTGGTGGTCGTCCCGGACTATTTTCTTTGGTACATTCCTTTCGAGGCGCTTTCGGTCGAAGACGTCGACGGGAAATTGCGGCCGTTGATCGCGGCCAACAATTCGTCGCTGTCGATCCGATACGCTCCGACGGCCGCCCTCGGAATTCCGAGCCGACAGGGACGGGCTCACGGAGCGGAAACATTGGTCGTCGCGGGAAAGCTTTTCCCCAAAGACCCTCCGGAAAAATCGCATGAGAAACTCGAAGAGTTCGCCAAGGAAATCAACGGCATCGAAATACTGCCGAGCGGGTCTCTGCCGGTTTCGCCTTCGCTTTTCATGGTTCAATTGAAGCAACTGGTCGTTTTCAACGACATTTCCGCAGGTCGCGGCGGTCCGTTGGATTGGAATCCTTTCGGGAACGAAAAACGACGCTCCGCCGACATCTCCGATTGGCTTCAGCTTCCCTGGGGCGGCCCGTCGCTCATCGTTTTGCCCGGTTACCATACCGCTGCGGAAAACGCGATGCGGTCAGGCGGCAACGGGAGCGAATTGTTTTACCCGCTGCTGACGATGCAGGCGAATGGGGCACGGACGGTTTTGATTTCCCGTTGGCGGCCCGGAGGAACCTCGAGCTACGATTTCGTCGAAGCGTTTCTCAAAAATTACGCTCAATTCCCGGCCGCGGAATCCTGGCGAAAGGCGGTCCTCTCGGCTGCCGGAAAATCGATCACGTTCGACGAGGAACCGCGTGTCAAGGCGGACAAGGATGAGAAGCCGATGCGGGCCAATCACCCGTTTTTTTGGGGAGCGTTTCTGCTGGCCGATCGGGGAGAAATCCTGGTACAAGAAGAAGCCGAGGAGCCCTTGCCTTCTCTTGAGGAACTGAAAAAGGAATTTTCGGGACCGACCGTGCAGGGAGAAACGGTTTCCGAGCCGACGCGGGAGCCGGGCGCCGAACCGGAGCCGGACTCCGGCAAGCGTCGTCGTTCGACGCCGAAAAAACGCTAAGGAGCGACTTGGCTCCTTAGCGGCTTGAAGGCGACTGTTGTCGTTTCGCCTCGTCGAACCGCTTGCGGGAGTGAGACGCGACGGCTAAAATGGTGAGCGGTTTGAGTTTTTCGTCGTTTCACCCAACGAGCCCATGAACGCAATCGATCCGAACACGCTTCCCGGGATGCCGGCTCCTTTCTGGTTCGTCGAACTTTTCAAAGGGATCGGCTTTTTTCTGCATCTCATTCCGATGCACCTATGGTTCGCCGGACTCCCTTTCGCGATCCTCACGCTGATTTTCGGCGGCCCACTCGCGAACCGATACGCCCGCCGGGTCTTCGGGCAAATGCCGATTTTCCTCGCGCTCGGAGTCAACTTCGCGATCGTTCCGCTCTTGTTCCTGCAAACGACATATTACAAATCATTCTATACGGCGACGATCCTGACCGCTTGGCATTGGCTCATCATTATTCCGTTGTTTTTGTTCGCGTATTATAAGGTTTACCTCGCCTCTTTTTCCGTCAAGCTCAGCGTTTGGGATACCGCCGATCCGATGTTGAATCTTCCGGAAAAAGCGAAAATCGCCGACCGGTCCGACAAAAAAAAGGACAACCGCGGCCAACCGGAATCAGAGACCACGGAAGAAAAGCCGAAGAAACCGCGTACCAAAGGCCGGATCCGGACGGTCTTCTTTGGCTTTTTCGCCTGGTTGTTTCTCGCCGTGATCGGACTGTTGATCGCCCATGCAATGAACCTGATGGGCCGGCCGGACGCTTGGGCCGAGATTTGGGAAAAGACGAATATCGGCGGAGCGGTTACCGGGCTGGGCAATCATTTTCGTGATCCGATCCTTTGGACCCGGTTCGGGTCGATGTTCGGGCTCGCCCTGATCACGACCGGATTTTGGGCCGTGTTCGATTCGCATTGCCTGATCCGGAAAAACAGCTCGACCGCCCTTGA
>JAVBSX010000362.1:0-10702 GCA_031556455.1 Thermoguttaceae bacterium | reverse complement strand
CGAGAAAAAAGAAGAGCCGAAGAAAGAGGAGGAGAAAAAGGAAGAAGAAAAGAAAGACGAGCCGAAGAAGGATGAGGCGGAAAAGAAGGACGAAGAGAAAAAGGACGAACCCAAGGAGGAAAAGAAAGACGAAAAGAAGGAAGAAGGCAAGGACGAGAAAAAAGACGAAAAGAAGGATGAAAAAAAGGAGGAGAAAAAACCGACCAAGGAAGAACTGAAGAAAAAGGCCGAGGAAGCCTTTGAAAAGCTCGTCCTCGCCGGGATCAAGGACATCGTGATGCACGAAGTCGGGCACACGCTCGGTCTGCGGCACAACTTCCAGGCGAGCTCCTGGTTGACGCTCGAAGAGATCAACAACCCCGAACGCTCCAAGGAATTCGGTTTCGCCGGCTCGGTCATGGACTATCTCCCGGTCAACATCATGCCGAAAGGCCAAAAGCAGGGGGATTACTTTATGCCGACCCTCGGCCCTTATGATCATCTCGCGATCGAGTATGGGTACAAGGTCGTGAGCGGGGGGACCGACGGGGAACGTAAGGAACTCCAGAAAATCGCCGCCAAGCAGGCCGAAAAGGGGAATCACTACGCGCCTGATGAGGACCTTTGGTTCGACAGCACCGATCCGCGGACAGATATCGGCGACCTCGGCTCCAATCCGGTCGATTTCGCCAAGATCAAGGCCGAAATTTACAAGCAACTCCTGCCGGAACTTCTCGATCGGGCGGCCGAAGAGGGTGAGAGTTATCGGGACGTCGGATTCTATTTCCGGGTGCTGTTTTTCAACATGGTTTACTCCAACGACTATGTCGCGAGGAACGTCGGCGGGCTGTACCGTAACCGCGATCACCGAGGCGATCCCGGCAACCGCCTGCCGGTTCAGGTCGTCGATGCCAAAACCCAACGGGAATCGCTCGCCTTTGTTTGCGAAAACGTGTTCGGGGTCGAGGCCTTCAAAATTCCGCCGGAACTGTACAACCAGTTCGGCTCGGAAAAATGGCTCGATTGGAATTGGAACATCACGAGCACCTACGATATCGGCTTGCGGGACATGATCGTCTTCGCCCAGCTTGGTATTTTGCGGACGCTCATGAATCCCTGGACGCTGGACACCTTGGACGACACGGAGCTCCGGGTCAAGGAAGGCGAGGACGTTTTTACGATCGCGGAACTGTTCGACACGCTGACCCCGGCGATTTACAAGGAACTCGACCTGCTCAAGGAAGGGGATTTTTCGCCGCAGAAGCCGGCTATTTCCCTGACCCGCCGCAACCTCCAGGAATACTACTTCCTGTTCCTCTCGGAATATGCTTCCGGGCAGTTGGGCTGGTGGTACGGCGTTCCGGAATCATGTCAATCGATTACGAAGCAACAGCTGGTCAGTCTTTCGTCCAACATCCAAGCGGTTTTGGCCGGCAAGGCGAAGCTGGACCCGTCCTCGAAGGCCCACTTGGTCAACATGAACGAACGGATCCAGAAACTGCTGAACGCCCAGATGCAGCAGCGCAATCCGTAGGGTGAAGCAAAAGAACGCGAATCACGAGCCGCGTGCTGTGCACGCGGTTTCGTGGCATCTTTTATTTTGCCATACTTCAGCCGTTTGTTACTGATCTTTACAAAAAACTTCGGATAGGGGCAGCAGCCGGAAGCGTCAGCGCCCGGTTTTCCAAAACGAAAACGCGAGGCCAACCCGGCGCTGACGCTTCGGGCTGCTGTTTGCCGTGTTCGATTTTTTGCGTAAAGATCAATAAGGTCGAAAAGCCCGGAACCGTCATTTCGAGTGAAGCGAGAAATCTCACCCTCGCCGAAAGAGCGGAAAATCATCCTTGCTCGCGAGGGTGAGATTTCTCCTTGCGCTACGCTTCAGTCGAAATGACGAAAACACCATGCGACGGAAGCGTAGCTCTATTTCTTTTTTATTCCCCGTCCGGGACCAGCAGTTCTTTTTCGATCACGCGCATCTTTTTCCATTTTCCCTCGAAAAAGCGCCAAGCGAAAACCACCCCGAAAACCCAAACAACGGTGGTCAGGACGATCCAACACCAATAGAGGCCGAATCCGAGAAAATGAATGCCGACCCAGCCGAGCAGAGGCGAAAGCGGGGCGAGGAGGACCGTGATCTTGAACACGAACCAGGTATCCCCCGCTCCTTTGATCGCCGAGGCGAGAATGATCGTGACCCCGTCCAAAAGGATATAAAGCGCGACGAATTGCAGCAAATGCGTCGTGATCGTCTCGATTTGGGAAAACTCCTCCTGGTTCGTAAAGGCGGCGAAGCCCTTCAAAAGTGTGTGGGGAAAAATCAGGAACGCCAAACCGAAAACGAGGGAGTACGCCAAACCGATCACGATCGCCGTGATCGTCGCCCGTGCCGCGAGGTCCGCCCGGTTGTGCCCCAGTTGGTTACCGACCATCGTCGTCACGGCGATGCCGGTCCCGACAAGCGGCAGGAACGTAAACGAATTCATCGTAAAGGCGATCGTCGTCGCATTGCTCGCGGCGAGCCCCAGCCCGCCGATCAGCATGATAAAAAGCGTGAACGAAGCGGTGTCCGCGAAAACCTGGATCCCGCTCGCCCCGCCGAAATAAAGCAATCGACCGAGCAGGGGAAAATCGAACCGAATCCCGGAACGGACGCGAAAGCGGTGCTCTTCCGCATCGGCCCAAAACATGAGCGCGACCAACATGATCAACCGTCCCCACTGGGCCAACGTCGTCGCGATCGCGGCCCCTTCGAGGCCCCAGCGGGGGAACCCGGCATATCCGAAGATCCAACAGTAATCGAGCACGACGTTGACGAACAGGAAAAAAATGTTGACGTTCATCACGACGTGCATTTTCCCCCGACCGTAAAAAAAGGAGGCGGCCGCTTCGCTCGCGATCACGGCCCCGCTCCCCCAGGTCGCGATCCGAAAGTACGATTTTTCCAACGTGATCAGGTCCTGATCGTGCCCGAAGAACGCGTAAATGTAGTGACAAAACGGCTCCAGGAGCAGAAAAAACGGCATCAAGGCGAGCCCGAGACCGATTCCTTGCCAAACGACGGGGCCGATCCGCTGGTTGTTGCCGCTCCCGTAATACTGCGAGACGAACGCGTTCGTGTAGCCGGCGGCGGCCATCGGCAGGGAAACGAGCGACCAAAAGAGCATTCCTCCCTGCATTGAAGCGGTCATCGCCGTCGGGGAGTACCACATCAGGAACATCCGGTCCGTGAAGTTCATGATCGAGATCGAGCCGGCCGAAATGATGAGCGGGACTGCGTATTTCAAGACCTCGATCCCTCCGCAAGGACGGGACCACCAATCGGCGAAACGATTGCTCGCGACCGGGGCTGGAGAGGAATTCGATGTGGGAGACATATCGGCAGGCGTTTCCGAAACGGTGAGAAACGCCCTATTGTAGGGCAAAAACGGCAACGGACAACGCCCCCTGTGCACAACCCAACGAGCCGCGTTCTGTGAACGCGGTTACGCTCACCGCGAGAATCGCCTCAATTTTTTGGAAATGGAAAAAACCGCACTCACAGAGTGCGGCTTGCCGATGCGACCGATTTTGAAAAAATCGTTCTCTTGTCAAGCGCCGCCGTTTCTGTTCTAATAGGAGCATCCGTTGCCCTTCTTTGAAAAACCATGAAAAATTATCGCAACCTCCTGTTCCTGGCCGGTTTCCTTCTCTTCGTGTTTTGGTACGGAGGGACGTGGGCCTATCGGACCCAATACAAGGAACCGCGGGCAAAATTGAACAAGGCGATCACCGATTTCGAGGCCTACACGACGCAGTTCCGGACCAATATCACGACGATGCAGACGTTCCTGCAAGGGAACCAGAACTACTATTATCGTTCGCTCCCGCGGATCCCGAATTCGGCGAGAATGTTGTACCAGAACTGGCTGCTCGAACTCGGCCAATTCTGCGGCATCGAAGAGCCGCAAATCGATTCTTACAACCCGACCCAGGCCGCCTACGGGTACTCTTACCGTTTTCAGATGCAAGGCCGGCTCTCCTCCGAGGGATTGGCCCGGTTTCTTTACGAATTTTACTGGGCTCCGTTCCTGCACCGGATCGTCTCGCTTCAAATCACGCCGATCGAAAAATCGGAAAACATGAGAATCGACGCCGTTTTCGAAGGGGCCGCTCTGTATCCTCCGAACGACCCCAACGCGTACTATCCGCTGCGTGACAAGCTGCCCGAAGGGTATTTCGAACGGCTCGCCTCGGGGCCGTTCGCGACCTACGCTTCCGTCGCGAACCGGAGCTTGACGCAGTACGCCCGGCCGGGGCTCGACAAGGCGGATTACACGTACCTGACGGCCGTCAATTACGTCAACGGCGTGCCGGAAATCTGGCTGACCGACCGGACCGCGGCGAGCGGCGAGCCGATCGTCGTTCATCTCAACGACAAAATCCGAATCGGTTCCTTTGTCGGAACCCTGGTCGAGGCGGAAGACGAAAACGTCGTCTTCGATTTGAACGGCCGACACTGGCTCCTGACGAACGGCGAATGCCTCAACCGCGCCTTCGCCCTCCCGCCCGAAGCGAGGTAAGGTTTTTTCAGCAGCAGCCCGAAGCCTCAGCGCCGGGTTGGTCCCGATTTTCCGCATCGGATAACCGGGGCGCCGACGCTTTCGACTGCTGCCAGATTCGATATTTTTTCCAAAATTCCGACTTTGCAATCCTCTTGGGGAAATCCTTCAATTGCAATACGGAAACCTTGACCGTTCCTCGCGCGAATTTTTGGAAAAATTCTCTTTTCAACATTTTGATCCATGATAAAATACTATGATTGCGCAAGCGGCGAGTGTGAACGGAGCGGCATTTTGTACGAAATGTAACGAAGTTCATACCACCGCGGACCATGTCGAATCATGGAGAAGACAACGGCGAATTCTATACCGTAGCCGGTAGGGGCGGGACCTGCCGTCCAGGCGAAATGGGATTCGCCCTCCGTCAAATCGCGGCCTCGATGGGCCGCTGCCGTGTTGAAGACGGGAATTTTAAACCGGCTTGAGTATATCGCCTTGTCAATAAAATCTTTCGCGCAAACCATTCCATTGAACCCCCCTAATCAAATCATGATCATAGCAATCCCTCGCGAGACGTTCCCCGGTGAACGACGCGTCGCTTTGATACCCGCTTCCGTTCCGACTCTCCTGAAGTTCGGGGCGGAAGTCTGGGTTGAAAAAGACGCCGGTCTCTCCGCCGGTTATCCCGATACTCAATACGAAGCCAAAGGCGCTAAACTCGTTTCCGAAAGAAACGCTCTTTTCGCCGCCGATACCCTGTTCCATGTCCGGCTCGCCGGAGCCAATCCGGACGGCGATGCCGATCTCGATCGTTATCGTTCCGGCCAAACCGTCATCGGCATGGCCGATCCGCTGAATGCTCCAGAGGCATTGAAGAAATTCGCGGAAAAAGGAATCGCGCTCTTTTCGCTGGAGCTTTTGCCGCGAATAACGCGGGCACAAAGCATGGACGTGCTTTCGTCGATGGCGACGATCGCCGGCTATCGGGCCGTGCTGCTGGCGGCCGGTCAAATGACGAAAATGTTCCCGATGTTGATGACCGCCGCCGGAACGATCACGGCGGCCAAAGTGTTCATCATCGGGGCCGGGGTCGCCGGACTTCAGGCGATCGCGACGGCCAAGCGGCTTGGAGCCGTGGTTTCCGCGTATGACGTGCGGCCCGCCGTCAAAGAGCAGATTCAAAGCTTGGGCGGAAAGTTCATCGAATTGGACCTCGAAACGAGTACCTCGGAAGACAAAGGCGGTTATGCCCAGCAAATGGACGAAGAGTTTTACCGCAAACAGCGAGAGCTTCTGACGAAAGTCGCTTCCGAAAGCGACGCCATCATCACGACGGCGGCGATTCCCGGCAAAAAATCGCCGGTTCTCATCACGGCGGAAGCGGTCCGCCGAATGTCGCCCGGTTCGGTCATCGTCGATTTGGCGGCCGAACGCGGTGGCAACTGCGAGTTGACCCGGGGAGGCGAAACCGTTCTCGAAAACGGCGTGACGATTCTCGGGCCGCTCAATCTCGCGTCCGATCTGCCGACCCATGCCAGCCAGATGTATTCGAAAAACATTTGCAATTTCATGGCCAACCTCGTCAAAGACGGCCATGTTGTTTTCAACCTCGAAGATGAAATCATCCGTGATACGCTCGTCTGCCGCGACGGCCAAATCGTCAATTCGCGGATTCAACAATGACTCACAACTCAAACTCTAAACAAGCAATCATTATTGCCACGAAAAACACGGAATATCACGGAATTCTCAAAAAGAACTCTCAAGCACGGTTCGATATTTCTCAGGTTTTTCCGTGTCTTTTCGTGTCTTCCGTGGCAAAAAAACTTCCCTTGAACCTTTGATTCTAATAAAAAGGAAATCATAAAACATGTCATTTCATATTCCCTTACTTTTTGCCAGCGTGGGAAATGCGACGGAAGCGACCGGCGGGGTGCCGCACGATAACTTCCTGACGCTGTTTTACGTGCTGGTGTTGGCCACGTTTACCGGGCTGCTCGTAATCCGCAACGTTTCGCGCCTGTTGCACACGCCGCTCATGTCGCTCACGAACGCGATTTCGGCGATCGCCGTCGTCGGCTCCCTCGTCCTGGCCGGAAACCAGGAATCGAACCTGACGACGGTTCTCGGCACCGTCGCGGTGGTCGCCTCGATGACGAACATCGTCAGCGGTTTCATGCTTACCGATCGAATGCTCAAAATGTTTAAAAAGAGGGAGACCGGTAAATAATGGATACAACAACACTTCATACGCTTAAGGAACTGATTTATCTCGTTTCCGCCATTTTGTTCATCCTCTCGCTGTTGTGGATGGGTCATCCCGGCACGGCGAGACGCGGTGTTTTCGCGGGGATCATCGCCATGATCGCCGCGATCGGGGGAACCATCCTCCAGCCGGAGATCACGAATTACACCTGGATCATTATCGCCCTTCTCCTCGGCAGCGCGATCGGCGTGCCGCTGGCGATGGTGCCGCTCACGGCGGTGCCGCAGCGGACCGCGCTCTCGCACGCGTTCGGCGGTTTGGCCGCCGGACTCGTCGGCGTTTCGGAATTTTATCTTTGGCTGACGCATCACTCGGACAAAATCACCTCGTTCGGCATCGGGGCGCTTGTCGCCGAGGTGATCCTGGGATTCCTCACGTTTACCGGCAGTTTGATGGCCGCCGGCAAGTTGCAGGAGATCATCCCGACGCGGCCGATCACCTACAAAGGCCAAAACGCGATCAACTTCACGCTCGGCGGCATCGCGATTCTCGCGGGCGTCGTCCTCGTCGTTATGTCGGCATCGTTGGCGACCAGCTCGACGCTTTGGCTCCTGTTCCCGCTGATCATCATATTGGCCCTCGCGTTCGGCGTACTGCTGATCATCCCGATCGGCGGGGCCGACATGCCGACGGTGATCGCTCTGCTCAACTCCTACGCCGGCCTCGCCGCCGTCGCGATGGGGTTCGTGCTTGACAACAAACTTTTGATCGCGGCCGGGGCGCTCGACGGTTCGTCGGGCTTGATCCTTTCGATCATCATGTGCAAGGCGATGAACCGCTCGTTTACGAACGTGCTGTTCGGTGCCTTCGGTCAAGTGCAAGCCGCCTCCTGCGCCGTCGAACAGCGTAACGTCAAGAGCGCGACCGCGGAAGATGCGGCCCAAATCATGTCGGCGGCGCGATCCGTCGTCATCATTCCGGGCTACGGCATGGCGGTCGCCCAGGCACAGCACCGGGTTCGCGAGTTGTACGACGTGCTGAGCAAACAAGGCGTCGAAGTCAAGTTCGCGATTCACCCCGTCGCCGGTCGGATGCCGGGTCACATGAACGTGCTCCTCGCGGAAGCGGAAATTCCGTACGATCACCTGATCGAAATGGAAGAGATCAACCCGGACATGCCGGAAACGGATGTCGCGCTGATTATCGGGGCCAACGATGTGATCAACCCCGCGGCGCGGCACGACAAATCGAGCCCGATTTACGGGATGCCGATCATCGATGCCGACAAGGCGAAAACGGTGTTCGTCATCAAGCGGAGCATGAACCCCGGGTTTGCCGGCATCGAAAACGAGCTGTTTTTCGGCGATAACACGCTGATGCTCTTCGGCGACGCCAAAGCGATGCTGACCAGCGTCGTGCAGGCCTTGAAAGAGTAGAGATTGCGTCTGACATGCTTCATTACGGAGTTCCTCCGGAAATTTTGAACGGTTTCAATTCGGAGCCGCACCCGTACGGAAGCGGTTTTGCAGGGACTCCGCTTCCTTGCGGGGGCGGCTTTGATTCATCGATTATCCGGACTCTGTCGAGCGGTTCGAAAATTGATGTGCGATGCTCATTCCTTACTGGTCTGCGCATAAAATTTGGCCCTTGATTTTCAAGACGTAGCGGAGCGCAGTCTCAAAAATCAAGGAATCGCGAGTGTTCGCGATTGCCAGCCGAATCAAAATTTTCGCGAAGATCAGTAAATATTCCTGTCAATCAACTCAAGCCTGATCAAAAGGCTCATGCAATGAAACTTTCCTCGAAAAACAAAAAGACTTTCCAAGCCGAGCCCGTCACGAAATCGGACATCTCCGCTTCGGGCGTCCGAAAAATCAGCTTTTTCCGCCTCGGCCTCGTTTCCTTCGTTTGCGGGACGATGGTCATGGTCCTCGAAATGACCGGTTCGCGAATGCTCGCCCCGTATCTCGGAACCTCGATCATCGTCTGGACCAGCCTGATCGGGATCGTCCTCGCCAGTTTGAGTTTCGGCTACTGGTACGGCGGGATCTTCGCGGATAAATACCCCGATCCGCGAGTGCTCGGGAAAATCATTTTCGTGGCCGCGATCCTGATCGCCCTCGTCGGCGGCGGCTACACGTTCGTGCTCGGACCGCTTTCTTCGGGCAAGACCAGCCTTTACGTCTCCGCCGTCTCCGCCGCGCTCGTGCTCTTCGCCGTGCCGGGAGCACTGCTGGGAATGGTCTCTCCCTTCGTCGCCCGATTGGCTCTCGACGACCTCGGTTCAAGCGGAACGATCGTCGGCCGGTTGTACGCCCTTTCCTCGATCGGCAGCATTTTGGGGACGTTTCTCGGCGGGTTCGTGCTCATCACGCTTTTGAAAACGGGAACCATTCTCTTCCTGATCGCGGCCGTCCTGCTCGGAGTCACCCTTTTGCTCCTCGATTTTTCGAGACAACGCAGCAGCCTGACGACTGCGATGGTCCTGATCCCGCTGTTTTTTTTCTGCGGCGGATTGTACCAGGTTTACGGCAACAAACTTTTGCCGACCGGTTATCACGAGGAAACCCCCTACAACCACATTCGCGTTTACGAAACCGACGGCGGGAAGGTCCGGGCTATGCAAACCGACCCGGGCGGGGCGGCCCAATCGTTCATGTTCGTCGATCGCCCGACCGAGTTGGTCAGCCGATATGTCAAATACAACGAACTCGCCTTTTATGGGAAGCCGGACATCAAGCGCGTCTTGATTATCGGCGGCGGCGGGTACTGCATCCCGAAGAATCTTTTGGCGACCCGGCCCGAGGTCGAGATCGACGTCGTTGAAATCGATCCCGGCATCACGGCGATCGCGAGGCGATTTTTCGCCTTGGAAGATAATCCCCGGCTCCGCATTTATCACGAAGACGCGCGGCGGTTCCTGCGGAGGATGAAAATGGAACAGGGAGAGCGGAAATATGATTTCATTTTCGGGGACGCTTTCAATTCGGCGTACAACCTGCCGTTTCATTTGACGACGAAGGAATACATGCAGGAGGTTTTCGAGCAACTCTCGGAGGACGGCATTTTCATGACCAACATCATCGCTTCGACGGGCGGTCGGAAGCACCGGCTTTTCCGCGGGTTTTACCAGGCGTTGGCCGAGGTGTTCCCGCAGGTCGAGGCGTTTTCGGTTCACGACCCGAACGAAGAGATCGAGACGCAAAACATCGTGCTTCTCGGCAGTAAGAAGAAATTTTCGTTGGAAGTGTCGCCCGAAACGCCGCCGCGGATCGCCGAATTTATGAATCACCGTTACACCAGGAGCATTCCGAAGGACACTCCGGCGTTGACCGACGCGTTCGCCCCGGTCGAGATGTACGTATTGGAATAATCTTTCATGCTATCGGTTTCTTGCGGTCGATTCTTGGCCCGGGCTGGTCTTGCAAGGGAACTGCAAAGTTGGATTTGTGAGAAAATGGGGAGAATGGATGTGTCATTTCGAGCGGAGCGAGAAATCACACCCTCGCCAAAAAGGCAGGAATTCCGGCCCACGCGCGAGGGTGAGATTTCTCCTTACGCTACGCTTCAGTCGAAATGACGATCTCACTTTTGCGCGGCCGCCGGATCACAATGACTTTGCAATCTTCGCGAGGAGAGCGGCCCGGCCTTGCTATTTTGCGTAAACGCGGTAGGATGAGCGTTCAAATTGTCGGGGCGTGGCGCAGCCTGGCTAGCGCGCCTGCTTTGGGAGCAGGAGGCCGCAGGTTCAAATCCTGTCGCCCCGATTGCAAAACACCGTAAATTGCAGCGTTTAACGGGGTATCTTGACGCGAAATCTGGCGATGTGGTAGGGTGGGTTTTGTAGTAAATACTACATTAGACTTGTTGCATAACCTCTCATGCTTTTTCGGCGTTGAGGATGGCACAAACAAGTTGGGGGCGTAACAAGTGTCTGCGGCGGCGGTTACGGTAAGGATACGACATGATTTTGAAC
>JAVBSX010000299.1:0-48985 GCA_031556455.1 Thermoguttaceae bacterium | reverse complement strand
GATAAACATCACGTTCAGGCAGAGATAGTTCAATAATCCGGGCGTCGAAAACCACCAGATAAACGTACAAACCGCCGATAGGACGCACTCGATGTAGACCCCGGCGACGCCGATCGCGATTCGGTGCCATTTGCTCGGCAGCATCCAGGAATCGGAGACATTGCAATACAGGCAGGGGGTCAACACGAGAATCATCACCCCCATTTCGTGACACTCCCCGCCGAAATGCTTGCAGGTCAGGCCGTGCCCGAATTCGTGCAGAACCTTCGTCGCCCCCAGCGTCAGGCTCAAAAGAATGATGTTGCTGGGGCTGAAAAAGGAATAAAACCCCGGGAGCTTCGAGCGAAAGTGATCGAACTCGACGAGAACCAGCATCAGGGCGGTCAGGCAGAAAATGAGACAGCTGATCACGACGGCCGGGTGATACAGGAAACGGACGTAGGGAGACATCCGTTCGAGGAGCGTATCCAAATCGAGCCCTTTGAATTTGATGCAAAGGATATTCGACATCGCCCCGAGAACTTCCTGCTTACGCCGTTTTTTGCGGCGTTTGAGCAGTTCGTGTCCCTGATCGGGAACCCCGGCGATAATCAGCCCGCTCTGGTGCAGCGTTCCGATAAAACTTTGCAGGTCTTCGAGCGTGATCTTTTGCGGCGGAAATTCGGCCTCGAAGCCGTCCTTGATTTCGTCGAGACTTTTCGTCCCGTCGAACATCTTGAGGATCCAATATTCTTCGTCCTGAAACCGGTAATACTTCAGCCCGACGGGGTCTTTGATCACCCAGAAACTGCGGCCGAGATAAATGCTGCGTTTCGCTTGCAGGTCGGAGCGCACCCGGATCGGTAATTTCCGGGCACTACTGGAAACCAAACTGTCGGCAAGGGAAACCATCGGTTAACAA
Organism: Thermoguttaceae bacterium; assembly: GCA_031556455.1. Taxonomy (GTDB): domain Bacteria; phylum Planctomycetota; class Planctomycetia; order Pirellulales; family Thermoguttaceae; genus JAVBSX01. The sequence goes on along the minus strand of JAVBSX010000299.1, from coordinate 48,084 downwards.
AAAAAAGAACAGCGGTTGAATGTTTGACCTCATGATTATTATATCAAGTCCGCGATTTCGCACAACGGCGGAATTTCCCGGACTGGGATTGCAACCGACGGCCGCGCAAAAAGCAAGGCCGTCATTTCGAACGGAGCGAAGCGCAGTGAGAAATCTCATCCTCGCGCGAGGGTTGGAATTTCGGCTCAATCGGCGAGGGTGAGATTTCTCGCTTCGCTCGAAATGACGAAAACAAAGTCGCCCGGATTCACAACCCGATTTTCGTGGGTCACACAACAACGCGGGGGTGGTTTTGCCGCTCGAAATCGCGTATATTACCGGAATCCCCTGCTATTTTCCCTCACTTTCGGAATTTGGAGAAACATCATGCGAACAGCACTCTTTTTTGGATTTTGGCTCTTTGGCCTCGGAGCGGCAATCGGCTTCTCGGAGACCGCCTTCGCTCAGGAGGTCAACGCCAACCAATCGATTGTAAGCCAGGAACTGATTTTTCCCGTTCAAGGGGAACACGTGCATGGGAGTAGCATCGTCGAGCTAGCCAACGGCGATTGGCTCGCCGCCTGGTTTCAAGGGAGCGGCGAACGAAAGGCCAACGACGTTCGGATTATGGGCGCCCGGTTGAAAAAAGAGGACACCGAATGGTCGGCCCCCTTTCCGATGGCCGATACCCCCGGACTGCCGGACTGCAACCCGACGCTCTTTATCAACCGGAAGGGCAAACTGTTCCTGATCTGGATCGCCGTTCTCGCGGATCGTTGGGAACGCTCGGTCCTGCGGGTTCGAACCTCGGTCGATTACGAAAAGGAAGGCCCGCCGGTTTGGGATTGGCAGGACAACATCCTTTTCAAGCCGACGGAGGATTTCGTCAAGGAAGTCGAAGCGAAGTTCGACGGGATCGCGCGACCGGACGAATTTTCGGCGGAGCAATGGGGAGCGGAAAAAGAACGCATTCTTGAAATGAGCAAAAGCCTCCCCGAACGGAGTCTCGGTTGGATGACCCGGATTCCCGCGATCACGCTCAAAAGCGGGCGGATTTTGCTGCCGCTTTATTCCGACGGATTCAACTTCTCGATGATCGCGATTTCGGACGACGACGGCGAAACCTGGACCCCGAGCAAGCCGATCGTCGGGCTCGGCATTCAACCGGCCTTGGCCGTCCGCAAGAACGGCGATATCGTCGCTTACATGCGGACGGCGACCGGGCCGCCGGAGCGGATTTGGATCAGCGTTTCCAAGGACAACGGGGAGACCTGGAGCGGGGCGGACCGGAGCGAATACAAAAGCTCGGCAAGCGTCGAGCTGATCTCTCTCGCCGACGGGCGTTGGGCGTACGTCGCCAACGACAACGACGACGGGCGATACCGTTTGTCGCTTTACGTTTCCAAGGACGAAGGCGAAACCTGGAAGCTCGGCGAGGTCGTCGAATTCGACAAATCAAAACACAACCGGTTCGGTTACCCTTGCCTGATTCAGGGAAAAGACGGCCTGCTGCACTTGAGCTATTCCTATTCGTTGGAAGCCGAACGGCTCAAATCGATCAAGCATGTCGTGCTCGACCCGAAAAAATTGCCGTAGTTTTGGTTGTTAACCTTCGCAAAAAATCAACGCCGTCATTTCGACTGGAGCAACGCGTAGGGAGAAATCTCACCCTCGCGAGAGGGTCGGAAATTCAAAGCCCATCGGCGAGGGTGAGATTTCTCGCTCCGCTCGAAATGACGAACTGAGGGGCTTGGTTACCAAAGAATCAAAACGACTGAAGTATTACAAATACTCAACCCCATCCCCAATCCCATGAAAAATTGCCTTGCCCTTTTGTCCGTTCTTTTTCTGGTTGTGACCGTTTCGGGAGCGGAGCCGAATGATATGCGAACCGTTGTTTTTCCGAAACAGGTCTGGGTTTGCGCTCATCGCGGAGCGGAACAATACGCCCCGGAAAACACGCTGGCCGCCTTTCGCAAGGCCGTCGAGTTGGGAGCCGATTTCGTCGAGATCGACGTCCGCAAAACCAAAGACGGCGTCAATATGATCCTGCACGATTCGTCGCTCGGCCGGACGACGGGGGCGGAGGGCAAGATCGAGGATTGGAATTCCGCCGACCTCGCCGCTCTCTCGGCCGGGAAATGGTTCGCCGCCGAATTCGAACAGGAACGGGTCCCGACGTTGGAAGAAGCGTGCCGGACCGTCAAAGAGGCGAACGAAAGGCTCGGCCGCTCGGCCGCGTTGTATGTCGATTGCAAAAACCCCGACTTGGAAGCGATGATCGCGACGCTCAAGAAATACGATTTCCTGAAAAATTCGGTCTTTTACGGCAGCGACGAACGGCTCCTCGCGGTTCGCGAACTTGCGCCCGAGGCCCGGCTGATGCCCTCGTTGGGTAAGGCGGAGGAAATGGACGAAAAAATCGAACGGCTCAAGCCGTTTGCGTTCGACGCCAATTGGAAAATCGTTTCCAAAGACCTGATCGACAAAGCGCACGAGGCGGGCGTCAAGATTTTTTCCGACAATCCGTTCGGTGTGACGGTCGAGGACCTTCGCGAGAAAATCGAACTCGGGATCGACGCGATTCAGACCCACAAATTGTTAAGCGTCTATCAGGCGGAAAACGAAACCGCGCGGCGGTAAGTGCATAAAATAACGAGCCGGGACCTGCAGTCCCGACACGTTCACTACGAGAAAAAGATAACAACACAAAAGAGCGACAGTCGGGACCGCAGGTCCCGGCTCGTGATCGTGATATTGAATCCTTTTTTCAAAACAATGACCAAGCAACCTGTTACCGTCGGGATTCTTATGGGGAGCGACAGCGATTGGCCGAAAATCAACGGCGTGAGCGCGGTTCTCAAGGAACTCGGGGTCGAGCACGAAATCCGCGTGATGAGCGCCCACCGGACGCCGGAAGCGGTCGCCGAATACGCGAAAACAGCCGCCGCCCGAGGGCTGAAAGTCGTGATCGCCGCGGCCGGGGGCGCGGCCCATTTGGCCGGAACGGTCGCCGCCCATACGATCTTGCCGGTGATCGGCATTCCGGTCGCGACCGAATTGGCCGGCGGGCTCGATTCGCTCCTCTCGACCGTGCAAATGCCGGGCGATGTCCCGGTCGCGACGGTCGGGCTCGGTTCCGGCGGTGCCCGGAACGCCGGCATTCTCGCCGCCCAGATGATCGCTCTCTGCGATCCGGAGTTGCGGCAACGGTTGCAGCGATTCAAGGAGGAACTGGTGCAAAAGGTCGAGGCCAAGGACGAAAAATTCCGAAAAAGCATCTCGCTTTGATTTTTTTGGACGAAAATTCGGAGCTCCGGAAAAATTCGGTACGGATTGGATTCGCTCTCGCGAAATGCTATACTGGGGTGTCGTTTTCTCGTTGAATTTCGTTTTTTGTCCTTTTTATGCGTTCGTGAGTTTCGGTATGCCGTCGATGAAATCCGTAACGACCCAAGAATTGCCGCTGCTTGAAGCGATCGCCCGGCACAGCGGGATATCGATGGTTGCCATTGATCGCGAGGCCCGGATCACCTACGTCCTCGGTCGCATCAATCACGATATTGATTTCGACGAAAAGGGGGCGATCGGTCAACCGGTCGATGTTTTTTTCAAAAGCGATCCGGATCACGCGAAACTCTATCACCAGGCGTTGAAAAACCGGTCGTCCAAGGTTACGTTCCCGTCGGTTTCGGGAGGCTGGAGCGAAGCCCAAATCGTTCCGCTACTCGATGAGAACGGCAAAATCCGCGGGGCACTTGGATATGCCATCGACGTGACCGAACGCGAACAGGCCCGTCAAATGACGAAGACCGTGCGCGATCATCAGCCGGACGCCGCTTCGGAGGAATCGTATGAAGCGGATAAACGCGCCCGGATCATGTTCGATGCGACCCCCTTGGCCAGCTCGCTTTGGGACCGCGAAGGGAACATGATCGACTGCAATTTGGAGGCGGTCCGGTTGTTCGGATTGTCGCGAAAATCCGATTACCTCGAACATTTTTACGATTTGAATCCGGAATTCCAACCGGACGGGGAATCGACGGCCGCGAAGGCCGAACGGCTGATCGGCGCGGCCTTTGAAACCGGTTATCAGCGTTTTGAATGGATGTACCAGACCCTCGACGGTCAACCGCTGCCGGTCGAAACGACCCTGGTCCGTGTTCCCTGGAAGGACGATTATCGGTTGGCGGCCTATTCCCGCGATCTCCGGGAAGTCAAGGACAACGAACAAAAGGTTCTCGAAGCCGAGAAGCGGTATCGCGAGTTGGAGATAAAAAAACGCGCCGGCGAAGAGGCGAACGAGCGGATGCGGATCATGCTCGATGCGACGCCGCTGTGCTGCAATTTCTGGGACGAACATTTTAACAACATCGATTGCAACCAGGAAGCGCCCAAGCTGTTCGATCTTTCCAGCAAACAGGAATATCTCGAACGGTTTATGGAATTATCGCCGCCTTTTCAACCGGACGGTCGTCCGACGGGCGAAAAGGCGCTCGAAAAGGTCAAGGCGGCGTTCGAGACGGGGTTCCAGCGTTTTGAATGGATGCACCAGATGCTCGACGGGACGCCGGTTCCTTCCGAGATCACGCTCGTCCGGGTCGATCGGGAAAGCGGCCCGATCGTCGTCGGTTACACCCGGGATTTGCGGGAACAAAAGAAGATGCTCGCCGACATGCGCGAGGCGGACGAGCGGACGCAGATCATGCTCGATGCGACGCCGCTGTGTTGCAATCTTTGGGACGAAAATTTCAACAATATCGATTGCAATCTCGAAGCGGTCAAACTCTTCGAGTTGAAAGACAAAAAGGAATATCTCGAGCGGTTCTTCGAGCTTTCCCCGGCGATGCAGCCGTGCGGTCGGCCGACCCCGGAAATGGCCCTGGAGAACATTACGACGGCGTTCAAGACAGGGTATTGCCGTTTTGAATGGATGCACCAGAAACTCGACGGGACGCCGATCCCTACCGAGATCACGCTCGTCCGGGTCAAGCGGGGGGACGGTTACATCGTCGCCGGTTACACCCGGGACATGCGGGAATACAAGAAGATGCTCGCCGAGATGCGCGAGGCGGACGAGCGGACGCAGATCATGCTCGATGCGACGCCGCTGTGTTGCAACTTCTGGGACGAGAACGTCAACAACGTCGACTGCAACCAGGAAGCGGCGAAGTTGTTCGACCTGCCGGACAAGCAGGCTTACCTCGACAACTTCATGAAACTCTCGCCGGAGTTTCAGCCGAACGGGCTCCGCAGCGACGAATATGCCGCCGGGTTGGTCAAAGCCGCGTTCGAGACGGGGTTCCAGCGTTTTGAATGGATGCACCAGAAGCTCGACGGGACGCCGATCCCCGCCGAAATCACGCTCGTCCGTGTTCAACGGGGCGAAAGCTATATCGTCGTCGGCTACACCCGGGATTTGCGGGAATTCAAGAAGATGCTCGCCGAGATGCGCGAGGCGGACGAGCGGACGCAAATCATGCTCGATGCGACGCCGCTGTGCTGCAACCTTTGGGATGAGAATTTCAACAACATCGACTGCAATCTCGAAGCGGTCAAACTCTTCGAGTTGAAAGACAAAAAAGAATATCTCGCGAGGTTCTTCGAACTCTCCCCGCCGATTCAACCCGACGGGCTCCCTTCGCCCGAAAAAGCGGGGAAAAACATTACGACGGCCTTTCGGGACGGTTATTGCCGTTTCGAATGGATGCACCAGAAACTCGACGGGACGCCGATTCCTTCCGAGATCACGCTCGTTCGGGTCAAACAGGGGGATCATTACATCGTCGCCGGTTACACCCGGGATTTGAGAGAGCTCAAAAAGAACGAAGAAGCGTTGGAACGGGACCGGCAGCGGGTCAACGCCCTGTTGGAATTGGCGCAAATGACCAACCGGCCGGAACAGGAAATCATCGATTTTACCATCGAAACCGGCGCCCGTTTGACCGACAGCAATATTGGTTACATCGTGATGTTCGATCCGTCGCAGGACGTACTGCCGTTCCGGTCACTCGTCTTCGGCGAACGTTTGAACTGTACCGTCCCGATGAAAGACGCGGAAGGACGGCCGCACACGCTCTCTCCGGCGTTGGTCGATTGCCTGCGCACGGGGGCGGCGGTCATACACGACGATTTCGCTTCCTTGCCGGGCGAACGCGTGTTTCCCGAGGGACATTTTCTCGTTCACTCGCATATGAACATGCCGATTTTCGACGGCGATCATCCGGTCGGCCTGATCGGGGTCGGCAACAAGGAGACGCCGTATACCGAAGTCGACATTAAGCAGCTGACCCTCCTCGCCCAGGGAATGGGGAGTCAATTGAGTCGAAGGCGATACGCCGAGAACCTGGAAACGGCGAAGACCGAGGCCGAAAACGCGAACAGGGCGAAGAGCGAATTTCTCGCCCACATGTCGCACGAAATCCGGACGCCGCTCAACGGCGTGATCGGGCTGTCCGACCTGCTGATCGGAACGGCATTGAATACGAAACAACATGAGTACGCCCAGTTGATCAACGATTCGGGAAAATCGCTCCTGTTCCTGATTAACGATATTCTCGATTTTTCGAAGATCGAAGCCGATATGTTGGAAATCGACGCCGAGCCGTTTGATCTGCCCGCGACGGTCGAATCGGTGCTCGGTATTCTCGCCTCTCGCGCGGCCGGGAAAGACCTGGAACTCGGGGTTACGTTTTGCCGGCATTTGCCGAAGATCGTCAACGGGGATTCCGGTCGGATCCGGCAGATTCTCCTCAACCTGGTCGGGAACGCGGTCAAATTTACGGATCGCGGCGGCGTCCGAATCGGCGTGGTGATCGAATCGATCGAAGAATCTGAAATCGTGATCCGCTTCCAGGTGCAGGACACCGGGATCGGGATCGCCCCGGACCGTATGGACCGGTTGTTCAAAGCCTTTTCCCAGGCGGATGCGTCCTCGGCCCGGACCTACGGCGGGACCGGGCTCGGTTTGGCGATTTCGATGAAACTCGTTCAGCTCATGGGGGGTGAGATCGGCGTCGAAAGCGAAGCGGGCAAGGGATCGACGTTTTGGTTTACCGTTCCGTTCGGTTGCGATCCGGTCGTGACGGAGTGCATTCAAAGAGACCGTGATCACCACGACTCGCCTCTGCACGAAGGCTGCCCTTATGCCGACGGTGATTTTTGCGCGGCCATTTCCCACAAGGAAATCGCTCCCGGCTTCGAAATCAAAGGGCGGAAGGTCCTGATCGTCGACGAAAACGACATTCAGCGGGAAACGCTTCGAAGTCAATTGGAAAACTGGGCGATGAGATGCTTCGACTGCGATTCCGGAGCGGAAGCCCTTCGGCTGTTGAGCGAAGCGGATGATCGTTCGGATCCGTTCGAATTGCTGCTCGTCGATAACACGATCGCGGACGGCGACGGATTGAGCTTTTGTCGTCGGTTGATCGACCTGGAAGAGCGAAGCGATCTGAAGGTCCCGCCGATCCTCCTGCTCCGTTCGCTCGCCGAAGAGGTCGATCCGGATTTTCTGCAGCGAAGCAGCACGGAAACGATCGGCAAGCCGGTTTACACCTCGGCTTTGTTCGACGGGGTGATGAACCAGCTTTTCAACGCCGACGTGCGAATGAAAATGGATTCCGGCATCTTCAATCCGAACGCCCCGGAGGCCCACAAGCCGGTCAAGAAAAGCAAACTTTCCAAGGAAATCGCCGCTCCCCTGACGACCCGGCTGCAATCCCCCTTCGCGGGGAAAATTCATTTGCTCGTCGTCGAGGACAACCGCGTCAACCAGATCGTCGCGAAAAACCTACTCCTGGAAGCCGGTTTGAGTTGCGATATCGTCGGCAACGGATTCGAAGCGTGCGACGCCGTCCGGAACAGGATTTACGACATCGTGTTGATGGATTGCCAGATGCCGGAAATGGACGGGTACGAGGCGACCGATCTGATCCGCAAATGGGAACGGGAACTCGGCCGAAAACGGATTCCGATCATCGCCCTGACGGCGAACGCGACGAAAGAGGACGTCCAAAAATGCTTCGACGCCGGTATGGACGCCTATTGCAGCAAGCCGATCAATCCCCAGACGGTGATCCGCCTCATCGAGGAATGGTTCACGAAAAGCCGTGACTGAGCCGTTCGCGGCCCGGTCTCCGTTTCGCCCGGGGCGACATGTCGTCGCGTTTCTTTCCGGCTGTTGTTTTATTGAGCCTCCCCTGAAAAATCACCCGCAGCAAACAGCAGCCCGAAGCGTTAGCGCCGGGTTGGCCCCGCGTTTCCGCATTGGATAACCGGGCGCTGACGCTTCCGGCTGCTGTCTGATTCAAAATTATTGCTGAAGATCAGTAGATTCGGAGAAAAACACCGCCGGTCTATCGAGCGCGACAAAGTGTCCCACCCCTTGACGACGTGGTTGGCTGCCGTGGAGATGCTCGTTTTCCCTGAAAGAAGGTCGGTTGGCAACCGTTTTTCATTTGTCCGGAGAAACTCTCTCGCAATCACACTCTTTTTGCGGTAAAATAGGAACAAATATCTGCCCCTGAAGCAACGTCGATCGTTTGATCGGATTATCAACGGAGCCGCACCCGTCTTCCAGAGGGTCCGCGGCCATGTTTTCGTACAGATTTTTCATTTTGCCATGTCCCAGAACCTTTTGGCCGATACTTCTCTCGCTACGCTCTTGATTCAGGAATTCGCGGAACCATTCGCCGTCGTTGATGTCGGGACGTTTCGAATTCTTTGGCATAATCATACCTTTCGCGATGTTCTTTGGGTGCCCGATGAAGGAGGTCAGTGCAAACCGTTGGAAACGCTGATCCTCGGGCACGAACGGCTGCATTCGCTCCTGAATCTCGCCCGGACCAGCCGGGATATTCCTCGTGAAATCATGCACCTCCAGTATGATTTGGATATCTGGAAAGGAGAAATCTCGGCGGTTGTCATTCCTTGGGGGGAAAGTCGCGGGCTCTCGCTGGTTTTCAAGGGAACCGTCGGGGCGGAAGCGAAAATCGAGGCGATGGAACGCCAGGAGACGATCCTGAAGCTGCACAATGAAGCCTTGGTCTCGCTGAACAAGCATCCGGCCCTGGCCGAAGGAAATCTGCCGGAAGCGGCCAAGGCGATCGCCCGTGCCGCTTCGCGTGCCCTCGGGTCCGTCCGTTGCGGCGTCTGGCGGCTCGGCGAAGACAGCAACCTGCACAATGTGACGATGTATACCATGGCGACCGATTCGCATACGGTCGAGGAGGATTTCGAATCCAGCGTCTATCCCGTCTACATCAAACTGCTCCATACGGAGCGGAACATCGTGATTCCGGACACCGAAACCGATACGATCCTCGCCGGAATGGCCGCGGAATACAGTTTGGGCGGCATCCGCTCGCTACTCGATTGCCCGATTCGCGTCGGCGGGGAACTCTTCGGCTGCGTCTGCATCGAACACGCCGGGCTGCCGCGACACTGGACGCTGGAAGAGCAGCTCTTCGGCTCCTCGATCGCCGACTTCGTCGCGATGGCGATCGAAGCGTCGCGGCGCAAGGAAAGTCAGCGTCGGATGGAAACGCTCGTCGCCAACCTGCCCGGCATGGCGTTCCGCTGCCTGAACAACGCCCCGGACTACACGATGGAATACGTCAGCGTCGGGATCAAGGACATCACCGGCTATGAACCCGAGGACCTGATCAACAACAAGAACATCACGTTCTTCGACCTGGTGCATCCCGATGACCGGGCGCCGCTCATGGAGGCGAACGCCGAGACGCTGTACGTCGGGCAGCCGCTGGAAACGATGTTCCGCTGGGTGCACAAGGACGGCAGTATCCGTTGGGTCTGGGAGCGGAGCCGGGTCGTCGAAGTCGATCCGGACAATCCGAATTTCAGCATCTCGGAAGGTTTCGTGACGGACATCACCGAACGGCGGCGGCTGGAAGCGGCCGAGGTCGCGAGCCGGGCCAAGGGGGAATTTCTCGCGAACATGAGTCATGAAATTCGCACGCCGATGAATGGTGTGATCGGTTTGGCCGATCTCCTCTCCAAGACGCAGTTGACGGATTTGCAATCGCAATACGTCGATACGATCCGCCAAAGCGCCAATTCGTTGATTTCCGTGATCAACGACATTCTCGATTTTTCGAAGATCGAAGCGGGAAAGATGAACATGGAACACGCTCCGTTCGACCCCCGGGCGGTTTTCGAGGATGCGTGCGAATCACTTTCGTTCCTGGCGTTCAAGAAGGGGGTTCGTTTGGCGTTGATATACGATAGCAACATTCCGGCCAGACTCCTCGGCGACGGCGGACGGCTCCGGCAAGTGGTTCTCAATCTTCTCAGCAACGGCGTGAAATTCACTTCGGAAGGGGAAGTGATCTTGCGGGTCGTCCGCGACAACGCGGAAAAGAGACATTGCCGGCTTCGCGTCCAGGTGCAGGACACCGGCATCGGCATTCCCAAGGAGCAGTTGAAAACGCTTTTCGAGCCGTTCAGCCAACTCGACAATTCGAGCACCCGACGTTTCGGCGGGACGGGCCTGGGACTTTCGATCAGCAAAAAACTGGTGGAGTTAATGGCGGGGGAAATCGGCTCCAAGAGCGAACTCGGGCTTGGTTCGACATTCGAGTTTACGGTTCTTTTGGAAATGCCCGAGGAAAAACTCCGGGAATACGTCGATCTTTCGAACTTTGCTCTTCTTCTTTTCGACGCTCACCCGGCAACCCGAACGGCGATGCGGTGCGCCTTGGAAAAGAGCGGCATTCGGATCGACGAGGCCGAAACGCCGGAAGAATTGTTCGACCGCATCCAAAGCCGTAAAGCGACCGGGAAGCCTTATGATTTGGCGGTGATCGATTGCGAGTACCCCGGCTGCTCGGGAGAGGAACTGGCCCGGCGGATCGCCGCGGATACGTCTTGGAAAGGCGTGCGTACGATCGCGTCGTTTTCGCTCGGAGCGGCGATCGATTCGCCGACGACCGAGCTCCCCGAAAAGGTCGGCTTCCTGACGAAACCGATCCGACAGCAGGTGTTGTATCGGGTGGTCGCCTCGGCCTTGGGCTTCGAACTGGACGATCAGGATAAACCGAAAAGCGGCATCCTCACCCCGCCGCCGAAAGAGATCGGGCCGCAGCGAATCCTGCTCGTCGAGGACGTCAAGGTCAACATCATCGTCGCCCGGGGCATGCTGACCGCCAAAGGACACGAGGTCGATACGGCGGAAAACGGCGTCCAGGCTCTGGAGGCTCTTCGGAAAAACGATTACGACCTCGTTTTAATGGATTGCCAGATGCCGGAAATGGATGGTTATCAATGTTCGAAGGCGATTCGGTCCGGCGAATCCGGAGTTCGCGATCCGAACATTCCGATCATCGCGATGACCGCACATGCGATGAGCGGCGACCGGGAAAAATGTCTCGAAGCGGGCATGAGCGATTATATCTCGAAGCCGATCGACAATGTCCTTCTCCTGGAAACGATCGACCGATGGGGAACGGATCGACCTGAGTGTAATAAAAGCCGCACGTGAAGCACGGCAGTTTCGTCATACTCGCGGCTCTTTTTTGCGATTTGTCGTTCAAGAATGTTCGAGCACGGCCTGGTTTGTCATTCTTGCGGCGTCTTTGCCGCTCGGCTAAACAAGCTCTATATTCGATAATAGCGGCAAAATCCTCCTATTATGACGCCCGATTCGGGAATCATTCTCTTTGTATTGATAATCGCACTGTATTTTGAGGACTTTTTTTCGGCTTTCAGAAGTCGAAACACTCTTTGATCTGCCGCGATAGGCAGCCGCTTTTTTCGAAAATCTCTCGCCAAAACCGGAATAACCGATTCATTTTAATAGCGGTCATTCCGGTTGTGTAAAACGGGAGGTTTTTAACGTCAAACGTTAAGATTTACGGGATTTGCGGGCATATCCAATTATCGGAAAAAACCGGATTTTAAACATTTTTCTCTTTATTCCCGAGATAACGAAGACGATAGAAATGAGTGTCGCAACCAAAGAATCGTTTGTTCCCGACAAGCCGTTTCCAAGGATTATGCGAACTGTCCGCATGCCAGGAATTTTGACGGTTTGATTGAACCGTGAGGCGATCCGGTCTCCGGCCCTTTCGGCTTTTGATTGATTATACCAATTCAAACGATAAGGCGGCGGCAATCCGAGAAACAATCCGGACATTTGATTCCGAAACGAATTCGAATACGGTTGCCAACCCAAGCAGCCGGTTCGAATCGGTTTTCCCGAAACGTCAAGGAGACCGTCTTTTCAAGAAAAGGCGGGGATGTTTTCAGGATAATCTTTCGGAAGGGAATCGAATCGTCCCGGCGACCCAGTATCCGATTTTTTCGACATTTCAGCGAGAGGTTGCGGCGGTTTTCGTCGCCGATCCTGCCGTTTGACGGTACTTTCGACCCTGCCTCGCGTTGCCAATGTCCTCGTTCCAGGAGAAAAAAATGAGAACGCGCTTGTTATTCTTACCCATCCTGCTGCTTGCGGGATTGTGCATGCCTTTGATTGCCCAGGGAGAAACCCGGCTCCAGCCTCCCAAGAGTCCCGCTCGGCCTATCGTCGAAACGGTCGACGAACCCCTTCCCGGAGACCAGGCGGCCGACGAAGAGACCCGCATCATTCTTGTCGTCGGCGAGGTCGGCGGATTGATCACGGAAGATATGTTCCTGAACGATCCGAATCCGGTCGAAATGCCCGTTCCCACGGACTCGTCTCATTGGGAATTGAAAAAACCGACACGGGCCTACGCGGATCACATCGAGCTTTCGTCTCCGGAGACGGCATACACTCCGACACCCAATTCGTGCGATCCTTGTTCGCCCCGAATGTGCGATCCTTGTTCCTGTGCCGGTCATTCCTGGTGCAATTCCCGTAGCGGGTGTTGCGATTTTCTCCGGAATCGTTCGGGGCAGTGGTTTATCGAAGGTTGGATCAGTGCCGGAGCGACACTCGATCCGCGTTGGCCGGATAACAAAAGCCGGTTCCCGAATCGATACGACGATCTCGTCAACGAATTCGAGATGAACCAGCTGTACTTCTCCTTCGGTCGGGCCGTCAACAAGAACGCCCGACATATCGACATCGGCGGTCAGGTCGATTTCCTGTATGGAACCGATTACATTTACACCTCTTCGCTCGGCTTGGAAACGGAAACTTACTCGGTTTTCGGTCCCGCGACGGTGATGAACCCGAAGTTGGCCCAACCGAAATGGAATTCGATCGACGGTAATCGGATGAACCTCGGCTTCGGATCGGATTACGGTGCCTCGATGCCGCAGCTGTTCGCGGAAATTTACGCCCCGATCGGCTATGGTACGACCCTGAAGCTCGGGCACTTTTATTCGATGATGGGATACGAGTCTCCGATGGCCCCGGAAAACTTTTTCTTTTCGCATTCCTGGAGCATGACCTATGGGGAACCGACGACCTTGACGGGCGGAGTGCTCAGCCAAAAACTGACGCCGCGGCTGACCGGTTTGTTCGGCATCACCCAGGGTTGGGACATTTGGGACAACCCGAACAAAAAGGCTTCCTATCTCGCCGGAGCCGCCTGGAATTCCTGCGACCGACGTGCTTCACTCGCCTTTACGGTTCATACCGGACTGTACGACGTCGAGGCGGAATCGATGCGAACGAATTACAGTTTGGTGTTCCGTTACGATCTCACTCGCCGTCTGCAATGGGTGATTCAACACGATCTCGGACGCGAAGAAAACGGCAATTTCCTCGCCTATCGTGATGCCGTCGGCGATTTGACGATCACGCCGGTAACCGGCGAATGGGCGTCCTTGAGCACTTACCTGTTCTACATCCTGACGAACAGGACCTCGCTCGGTTTCCGGTTCGAGTGGTTTCAGGACAGCAACCATTCGCGAATTTTCAACAAGACGCCTCTCGCCTCCTACAACGAGATCACGGGCGATTGGCAGTCGACGACGGGAGAAAATTATTATAACCTCAGCCTCGGCTTGAATTGGCGGCCGACCCCGCACTTCACGTTCCGGCCGGAAATTCGCTGGGACTGGTCCGACGTCAAGGTCGACGGCAGTTCGGCTGCGTACCGTCGCGACGGCGTTTTCGACGGCTTGAGCAAGACCAACCAGTTTACGGTCGGCTTGGAAGGTTATCTCAAGTTTTAGCGCCGAACAAAAACGGAGCCGCGAGCTATGCTCGCGAAGTTCGCGACCGCAGGTCGCGGCTCTGTTTTAAAATCCCCCTTTCCTCAAAACTTCGATGCTTGAATTTTCCCGATATCGGCCGGAGATCGCGGTCCTGAGGCTTAACCGTCCGGAACGGCGGAACGCACTGTCGCTCGCGATGCTGGAGCAAATGCTCGAACACCTGGAAGCGTTGCGAACCGATCCGGCCGCCCGCGTTTTGCTCGTGCAAGGAAGCGGCGAGACGTTTTGCGGCGGGATCGACTTGCACGAGGCGGCCCAATCGCCGGAAACGGCTTTCGCGATGTTCGAAAAAGTGACCGAAATCATTCTCGCCCTGCGGCGGCTGCCGCAGATCGTGATCGTTTCGGCCCAGGGACACGCCGTCGGCGGCGGGGCGGCGTTGATCGCGGTCAGTGATCTGACGATCGCCGAGTCCGCACTACGAATCGCCTCGACCGAAGTGCGGCGGGGGTTCGAGCCGGTTTTGCTTTTTCCGCTCTTTCGACGGAAAATCGGCGATGCCGGGCTCAGGCAGCTGCTTTTGACGGGACAGCCGATCGACGCCGCCCGGGCGAGAGAAATCGGGCTTCTGCAATACGTCGTCCCCGCGGAGGAACGGATCGCGCGAACCGAACGATTGGCCGAAGAGGTTTGCGAGACCGAACCTCACGCCTTGAAAGAGGCGAAGATTCTCTTGACGGCGCACGAAAACTCCTCGTTCGAGATTTCCCTGGAGGAGGAACTCCGGCTCTCGCTCCGCTCCCACATCGAATCCTGGAAGACGGCCGCCGCCCAAGAGGGTGTTGCGGCATTTCTCGAAAAGCGAAAGCCGGATTGGGACTGAGCGGACCTTTTCGTTAAGATTGAGATGTTCAACGACAAAATTGAAGTGCAATCGGGTTTTGCGGGTAAAACGGCGACCTGCGTGTCATTTCGACTGGAGTGGAGCGGAAGGAGAAATCTCACCCTCGCGAAAAGACTCGGAATTCAAGCCCAGAGGCGAGGGTGAGATTTCTCGCTTCGCTCGAAATGACGAGAAAAAGCTTGTTCGAGTTTGAGACCGTATCCGTAATCCTCGTTTTGCTCTTGTGCGGGATCGATTTTTTTCGTAAAAGTCCTTTTTGGATGTCCTCTGCAGGGCTATTTTCGAACACGATTCGGCAATGCCGGATTTTTCGACACTTTTCAACTTGAAACGAACCCGTGTTTCCTATCGGCTTAACACTCACCCCGCAGTTTTTTCTTGTCGCCGGACTCGCCCTTATGACGGGCGTGCTGTTGTTTAATGCAAGAAAGCACTTTTCGCATCCGAGCAAAATTTCCCGGCCGAAGCGTTCGTTGAATCCCGAACGGCTTCCTTCTCGGGAATTTGCCCAAAAAAACGCTCAAATCAAGGCGGAACCGACGTTTGACGGGAAGATGAAACCGGAAAATATCGCGAAGTGGGAGGCGGAATTTTTTGAATTGACGCGGCAAATGAGCGCCCAGATCGACGTTAAAATGGCCGCGATTTCGCAGTTGACCAACGAAGCGAGCCGGGTTTGCCAAAGAATGGAAATTTTAATGGAGCGCATCGAAAGCCGGATGCGGCAGAACCCCTCGGCCCCCGCTCCGGTCAAGCCGACGCTCTCGCCGATTTCGCAGCAATCGCCGGCTTTCGATCCCGAGCCTCGCGAGTCGCAAAACGAAAGACCGGCCCCGCCGACACGTCCTGTTCCCCCCGCTTCCCCCAGTTCCGCTGCTTTGCCTCTTTCCCAGCACCTTAAGACGCGGAGGAATGGAATGACAGGTCTCGATTGGGAAAGCGGCGAACCGACCGGGGTTTCCGCGAAGAGAACCGAACCGGCGAACGACAAAACCGAGGCGATTTTCCCCCGGCTCTCGTCAATGACGGACCTCGGTTATTCCGACGATTTGAAGGATTTGGCGGCAATCGGGGCCGGGCTTTTGCACGACGATTCCTCGAAACCGGCCGCATCGGGGAGCAAAACAGCCTATTATCCGGCAGCGGGGGCAACCTCCGCTTCGGAACCGGCGTTGAAGTCGCGGGAAACGGAGCCGAAGGGCTCCCAGCCGGGTACTTTGCCGTTTTCGAATCCGAATTTGAGTTTTTCCGGCTCGAATCCGCAGTTTCGCGGCGAAAAAAAACCGGTCGAATTCGTGATGCCGGAAGACCGGGAATCGCTGCATCGCGAACCCCGGAACTCGGGGACCGAACGACCGCAAAGCCCGCCGTCCGGGACGATTCTCCGGCCGCAAGGGGAAGGGTTTATCCGTTTTCGAGAGAACCAGGACCAAAAAGGACAAATTCAGTTGCTGAGCGATTATGGTTTTCCCGTTGAAGAAATTGCCCATCAGCTAAACATTTCCGTCGAAGAGGTCGAATCGACCTTGGGCGGCTCGCGGAGAGCGGCTTAGGCCGAAGCGGCAACAGCCCATACTGCCTATTTTGACGCGAGGAACTGATCTTGTCGAAAATCGATAAAAACGATAAATTTATCATTCCCAAACACTTCGACCGTTTGGTATTTTTCGTCATTTCGACTGAAGCGTAGCGTAAGGAGAAATCTCACCCTCGCGCGAGGGTTCGAATTCCGGCTTTTTCGGCGAGGATGAGATTTCTCGCTTCACTCGAAATGACGAACAAAAAGGTTTTGTTTCCAAAAACTCCAAACGGCTCGAACCCTACGATTGACGTCGGCGTCTGCGCCGCTCGGCTCAACGGAATACAGCCTTAAACTCAAGCACTTTACGGTTTGAGTGATTAACCTATCCCCTCGTCCCATGAATCCCACGTCCTCGGAAAGGAAGCCGACGACGGAGAGTTCTCTCCTCGCCCGACCCCTCGTCGCGATCACGCGGTTTTGCATTCGCAACCCGGTGAGCGTTCTGGCCCTCGCTCTCGCCTTGTCGGTTTTCGGGGTGATCGCGGCGACGGAAAACCTCGGCTTCAAAACGAGCCGGCTCGATTTAATCAATCCCAAGAGCGGTTTCAATCGACTTTGGCTCGAATACATCGAGGAATTCGGCGACAGCGACGATCTGATCATCGTCGTCGAAGGGAGCTGCAACGCCGAAGTCGCCCCGGTTCTCGATCACCTTTCCGATAAGATCGTCCTGCATCCCCGCCTGTTTCAATCGGTCTTGCACGGAATCGACGTTTCGAAGATTCGCGAAAAAGGGTTGCATTACGTTCCGGCCGAGGGTCTCAAGACGATTTGCTCCTTCGCGAAAGAGGCGGGCAACATCACCCGTGGACAATGGGCGCAACTGAATATCGGCAACACGCTCGATTCCCTCTGCTTCCGGCTCATGCGTCCGGAAGAAGTGCTTCGGGGAAGTGACAATTCCCTTTCGGTTTCTCCCGAACAATTTCGGGGAATGACGCTGCATCAAATCGATTTGGCGGCGCAGAGCCTCGCCCAGGCATTTTCCGCGAAGCCGACGTACGATTCCCCCTGGCCGCAAATGCAAGGGTATCTCGGGATGCCGGACGTCGTCGCGGCGTGCAGCCAACATGATACCGGCTACTTCATTTTGCCCGGCAAGGACGGCGAAGGGGCGATGGGCTTCGTGCTGGTACGCATCGCCGAATCCGACCGCAAGACCCTCGCCTACGGAACCGAGCCGATCGAAAAACTGCGGGAACTGATTCGCGAAGCCCAGGACCATTTTCCCGATTTGCAAATCGGCCTGACCGGGCTCCCGGTTATGGAAAACGACGAAATGCGGCTGAGCCAAACGGCAATGAACAAGGCGAGCGTCCTCTCGTTTATCGGGGTCGTTTGCGTTTTCGTCGCCGGATTCGGAGGATTCCGGCACCCGCTCATGGCCGTCGCCGCCCTGCTGCTGGCATTCGGCTGGACGGTCGGCTACATCATCCTCTCGGTCGGGCACTTGAACATCCTGAGCATTTCGTTCGGCGTGATTTTGATCGGGCTCGGAACCGATTTCAGCGTTCATTACATTTCGCGGTACATGCAGCTCCGGAAAACGGTTCGTTCTCCGCAAGAAGCGATCATTCAAACGGCCGGGGTGGTCGGACCCGGCGTGTTGACCGGGGCGTTTACGACGGCGGTCGCGTTTTTCATGGCCGCGTTCGCCGAGTTTACGGGAATCGTCGAACTCGGCATCATCAGCGGCGGGGGCATCCTGCTCTGCGGGCTGGCGACGGTGTTGGTCGTACCCGCGTTGATCCAATTGATCGACGGGCCCCGACCCATGCGACGCATTTCCCAACCGGTCGACACTTATGCCTGGGTCAAGCCGCTTTTCCGTTTTCCAAAACTGACGCTTTTAGCCTGTATCGTCGGGACCGGATTTTTGCTGACCGGGCTGCCGAAGGTCTGGTACGATCACAATCTCCTCAATTTGCAGCCGGAGGGGCTTGAAAGCGTCGAGCTGGAAAAGAAATTGCTCCAGTGCGAAGGTCAAAACGTCTGGTACGCCCTTTCGATCGCGGATTCCCAGGAAGCACTCCTGCAACGGAAAGAGGAATTCCAGCAAAAGTATCCGGATCTTCAGGTCGCGGAAATCGTTTCGATGATTCCTGGTTACGACGAAAGCAAAAAACCGTACATCGGTCAGATTTCGAAATTATTGGAAAACCTCCCGGAACGTCCGCCTGTCATTCCGCTTTCTCCGCCCGATAAAATCGGTCATTCCCTCGCCCAATTGCAAACCGTTCTGGAAAACACCCCGAATGCGCATACGCAACGCATCATCCGCAACCTGAACGAAGTCCGGCAGGCACTTCGCGGGATGTCGGTTTCCGATTGTTACCGTCGGATGCAGGATTACCAGAATGCGGTCGCCGGGGACCTGTTGTCCCGGCTCCATATCCTCCGGGGAATGGCCAATCCGAATCCGCCGGAATGGGGCGATTTGCCGGAACCGTTCGTTTCGCAGTTCATCAGCAAAGGCGGGAAGCATTTGATGCGGATTTATACGAGAGGCGACCTTTGGGATATGGACGAATTGGAATCGTTCGTCAATAAGGTCCGCAGCATCGATCCGAAAGCGACCGGGGCCCCGCTGCAAACCTATGAAGCCTCCCTGCAAATGCAAAAGGGGTACCAGAGCGCTTCGATTTACGCATTCGTGGGAATCGTCATTTTGTTGTTGATCGATTTCCGGAGTTTGAAAGATACGTTCATCTCACTGATTCCGATGGTGATGGGAATGGGGCAGATGCTCGGCATTCTGGGGCTGCTCGGAATTCCGCTCAATCCGGCGAACATGATCGCGATTCCGCTCGTTTTGGGGATCGGGATCGACGACGGCGTTCATATCACACATGATTTCCGGGCGCAAAAGGGGCGATTTCGCATGAACCCCTCGACGGCCAGTTCGATCGTGATCACGACGTTGACGACGGTGATCGGTTTCGGCAGCCTGATGATCGCCTCGCACCAGGGGTTGCAGAGCCTCGGCCGGGTTCTCGTGATCGGAATCAGCTGTTGCATGTTCAGTTCGCTCGTCGTACTGCCGGCCCTTTTGGTTTGGTGGACGAAAAACCGCCCGGACGTCGCGGACGATTCAGAAGCGACCGCCGACGAAACGGAACAAGCCCGGGCATTGGCCCGGCAGCGACGGATGCTGCGGGAAGACATGAGCCATTCTCCGGATCGGCCGGATTTCCAGAAAACGAAAAGTGGAACCGTTCCCGAATATGACGAACGGGAGGCGGAGTATGATCCGTATTACGCGGAATATCACGAAGGAGAGCATGTCCCGGTGTCCGATCCGCGTTACGATCAGCGGTATGTCGATCAACACGATGCCGAACCGGGCGATTACATTTCTGAAGCCGAGGAGCGGGCACGCATCTTTTCGCTGCATCCCCAAGAGGAGGACCGGCTTGGTCCGGAAGTTCCGGATCCGCGAAACGACAAGCCGAAGCGGCTGCGCCGCCGACACGTCGCGTAGTGCAAACCGTTTAGCCGAGCGGCGCAGACGCCGGTGCCCTCACGAGAAATCTGCAATTTTAGTGTTGGTTGAGTATTATAGACGAGACGATAAAATTTGACCCATTGTCTATTTCACAATTTGACATGGGGCCGCGACATTTTGAATTCCGCTACGCTTCATACAAAATGTCACTCCGTTCATTTTTTTATCGCCGGCACAATAGAGCATTTCACGTTTTCATTGATACTAGCCCCAAGCGTCAGCGCGGGGGGAGATAAAACCGTACAGCTTAGCGACTTTGCAACTTTGCAAACAGTCGCTAAGTTGTATCACCCCGCACTCACGCTTGGGGCTAGTACATATTATTTCGTGAAATGCGCTAACCGGTCAAGCGACGTACTTTTTGCCAGAACTCATCAATGCCACTCAACGGTTCCGAAGTGTAATCGCTCTTCGCCAAATCAATCGGCTGACCGACATGACTGCTGACCTCGGCCTCAATTTGCTCCCGGCTGATTTGCTTGCCGGGAACCTGGCGCACGACCAACGGTTGATCGCTCTCTGAAGAAAGGCCCACACCGCTTGGCGGAAGATAGATGGCTCCGGTGTGAAAGTCCACGGCGAATGCGATGACGCCCGGGATAACGAACAAGATCAAACCGAGAGCGTTCAGCCCCACGATCTTCCAGTCCAAACGCCCCGCGGCCTGACCACGTCGCTCCGGATGAAAAACGGTACCACAACCGGTCGCTATCAATGTACAAAAACTTGTTCCGGCCAATAGAAATTGCCGGCGAAGCAAAAAACGAGAAGTGACCGTCATGCCAGGGTTCCGAGTGGGGCGAAAGTAAAAAACAAACCGAATGTAACGAATATATCGAAGGTATCGTCCAAAAGGAGTGAAAACTGTATACAAAATCAGTTTCCAAGGCCAGATCAAAATATTTTTCGCAACGTTTTTTTCCTGATGCTCCGCACTCAATCTTATTTTGTGTATATTGTCCAAACGACCGGCATCGCGAAATAACCCGTTTAGCCGAGCGGCGCAGACGCCGGCGTCTGGGGCTGCGGACCCTGGACAAAGCCCGTAACTTTGAGGTCGCGTTTCAAAATCCCCGTGTTTTCCAGCGTCAACCCTCAAGGGTGACGGTAAATGATTTCATCTTTGTGCTACATTTTGATACAAACTCAATTCACAAATATCGTGATCTCTTGCCAAAAAATTTTCCCGGCTATCGTTTGTTTTTTGATTCTGTCTGTAACATGGGCGATCGGGGCCGATACACCGATTCTCAAACCGCACTTCGACGAACGGGTTGAACTGCTCGGGATCGTGTATCGACTGGCAGGTGCGTCGGAGTATCAATCCGTGGCATTGAAATCGTATGATGACGATATCAATCGGCACTTCGCGAAATTCAAGAACCACCCTGTGGTTCTTTCAGCAAAGGCGTCGCGAAGAATTGCCGGAATCTCTTACAATGCCGTCGTCGATTATGCGGTACACATGACTTTGATAGACGGACATGTCGTATTTCCGGACCAGGATTCGGAGATGACATTGGATTTGCTTGAATCGCGTTGGAAGAAGCAAGCGGCAAAGAATTTCGCGAAAAAACTCGATGATTTTTACGCCAAAAGCGATTTTCACGAGTTTTATGTCGCCCATCAGGAACTGTACGACAAAACCGAGCGGCGGATCGCGCAGATCACCGACAAGATCGATTATCCGTGGTTCCAATCGTTTTACGGAAACGAGCATTCGGGTCATTTCAGAATCATTCTCAATTTTCCGAGTGAAGGTAACGGTTATGGAGCCGCTTGCCGTTACAAAGACGGACATGAAGACTCGTTCGCCATCGTCGGCGTCGACGGCCCCGACGCCAACTACAACGAAGATGGTTTTACGTCCTGGGTGATCCATGAATTCAACCATTATTTCTGTAACCCGCTCGTCGATAAACATTTCAAAGAACTGCAAGACGCCGCCGAACGTCATTTTGCGATTGTCGCGGAAAAGATGACACAACAGGCTTATTCGTCACCGAAAATCATGCTTAATGAATATCTCACTCGGGCATGTGAGATAAAATACCTGCGGGATCATGGCAAAAACGAACATGCGGATATACGGACTAAATCGTACTGTAATTTAGGGTTTTTGCTGATAGACAATTTAGTTGACGCCCTTGGTAGATATGAACAAGAAAGAGACAATTTTTCGACTCTGAATGATTTCATACCGGAAATCGCGAAATTGCTAAACGAAAAGATCACGGATGAATTCGTCGCCAAATACGAGAACCGTCCGAAAGTCGTTGCGACCCATCCGCCGATCGGTTCGAAAGACGTCGATCCCGCACTCACGGAAATCAGCGTGACTTTCGACCAGCCGATGCAAAAGGGTTGTGCGTGGTGTACGAAAGACAATAATCAAACATTTCCGAAGACGAAAGGCGCCGAAGTTCGGTGGAGCGAGGACTCGAAAACGTGTTATCTAAAGAATGTTGAACTCGAACCGAACAAAAATTACAACATTTGGATCAACACAACTCTGACGGATAATTTTAGAAATATCGATGATGTTCCCGTCAAGCCGATCCTTTTCAACTTTACGACGGGCAATGGTAAAAGCAATCCGTAATCGACGCGACGAAGAGACGGTTTGGAATCATGATCGTTTTGAATTTGGGTAACCATGGTTGAATCCGGCCAAAAGCAACCTTGCCCGGCAAACCGCGGATGCTACAATCGTGACACGAGATTTTCAAAAGACGGCATCGCGAAATAACCCGTTTAGCCGAGCGGCGCAGACGCCGGTGCTTGGGGCTGCGGTCCCTGGTCAAAGCCCGTAACTTTGAGGTCGCGTTTTCCAGCATCAGCCCTCAAGGGTGACGCTAAGTTACGTCGGACTACGCTTCCTGGGCGACGCGGGCGAAGGTTTCCAGAATCAGGGCCGCGCTGCAGGCGCCGGGATCGAGATGGCCCCGGACCCGTTCGCCGAGGTTTTTGGCACGCCCGAATTTCGCGAGACAGTCCCGCGTCGAATCCGCTCCGAACCGCGCGGACTCGGCCGCCGCCGTGAGCAGTTCCGCGAGCGTCACGCTCGATTGCCGCATCGATTTCATCATATCGACCGCCGGGATCAGGGCGTCCATGATCGTCTTGTCGCCGACCTTGGCCTTGGTCGATCGTTCGACACAGGCCAGTCCGGAGACGAACATTTCGATCGTCTCATCGACGTTCAATTCTTCGGATTCGACCGCTTCGCTCATCCCTTCGTACAGCGATCCGGTCAGGGAACTGGTCGAACCGCAGGCTTCGTCTTCGATCGTCCAGGCGATTCCGTGCAGGATGTCTTTCAACGATCCCTCCGCCCGAGCGGCAGCGGCGGCCGCCCGCATCGCCTTCAGGATCGACGTTCCGTGATCGCCGTCGCCGGTTGCCGCATCGAGTCGGTTCAGTTCATCGCAATTCTGTTCGAGTTCGAGAACCGTGGCCGCGATCATGCGGGAAAGGAGTTCTTTTGTAAAATTTTTCGCCATATTCGGAAATGGGGTTGTGAGGAGTGAGGGATCGCGTGATCTTTGATCCTTTTTTCCGAGCAAGGGCATTATCCCAATCCGGCTTTTGATTGTCAAGTCGAACCGATTTCGGTTCAGGGCGATTGCAAGGTCGAACGCGGCAAACAGCAGCCCGAAACGTCGGCGCCGGATTGGTCCCGAATTTCCGCATTGGATAACCGGGCGTTGACACTTCCGGCTGCTGTCCGATTCGAAATTTTTCTGAAAATCCGATTTTGCAATCCTCTTGGATTCCGGTTTTATCCTTCACAACGGATCTTTTCCAATACGGTGCAATTTTTTCCAAATTTTCTCCTTTCGGAGGGGGGGGTGCTGATTTTTGGCGGCGAAACAATTATAATCCAATCTGTTTTCCTGAACATTTGAAATTCGCAAATAATCAATCGGTTCGGAGGGGGCCGAATCAAACAGGAATCATGATGCAGCACGACACAGCTCGAGGAAATCACGTGATTGACAATCAAGATGTTTACGAGGAATTGATCAAAAGGATCAAAGGGACTAGTTTGCTGGCTTTGCCGCAAAGCGCGGCACGGGTCTTGGAGCTTTCCAAGAATCCCGCCAACGGACCGCCGGAATACGCGGTCCCCATTTCCGCCGACATCGGCCTGACCTCGCAGATTTTGAAATTCGTCAACTCCTCCTTTTTCGGTTTTCGTTATAAGATCACGACCGTGCAAATGGCCCTGTCGCTCGTACACGTTCGAACCGTTAAGAATTTCGTTCTTTGGAACGCCGTGTTCGCTCTCCTCCCCAATCCGAAATGTGGTCCTTTTGATTTAAAGGTTCTGTGTCAAGATTCGCTTCGTCGGGCGGGCTTTGCCAAGATATTCGGCGGTTATTTTCAGGAACTCGATGCCGAAAATCTTTTTGTCGCCGCCTTGCTCCAGGATATGGCGATTCCGATTCTCGCCCAATTCTGGCCTGAGGAATACAAGTCGATTTTGACGCGGCACCAGGAAGAAGGGACCAGCATCTCGGCCTTGGAGCAGGAATTGTTCGGCTGGAATCATGCCGATGCCGGGGCTTACCTTGTCCGAGAATGGGGATTCGGCGAGGAATTGTCCCATCGTATCGCCGCCCATACGGTGCGGGGAAAGTCTTCCGAAAAAATAAAGATCGAGGACGCGATTATCGCTCTTTCCTCGCAGCTCCCCTCGGTCCTGGAACAGGAATGGAAAGCGGCGGATCTTTTTTTTGCCGATTTTCATAAATTGCAGAGAAAAGGAATTCCTTCGCCCGCCGTTCTTTTCGCGGCCCTGGACGAGGTTTTTTCCGATCTTTCGAATATTGCGCAAATGGGGCAGCCGCCGGTTACCGTCGTTGAAATGCACCGCCGTTACATTGCATCGATGAGCGAATGATCGATCGGACGGTTGTCTTGACAAATCAAAGGCCGACATTCAATTTACAGTTTGCATAATCACCATGAAAAAAGTCCCGAACGATTTGGATGAAGGCACGATCCGCCGGATCGATTGGCAGGAATTGTTGCCCTGTGTTTTATTGCCGCGTGCTTTTCGGGTCGCCCTCGGCTTTCGAATGCTTTGGCTTTGCACGCTCGGGGTTTTACTTTCCTTGACGCTGGCCTATTTGCTCAACGGGATTTCGTCGATTTCGGCCAACGCCCGCCCGGCGGAAGAGGCGGCGACGCTCGAGCTCGACCCCGGCCCCGTCGTCTCTCAAAACGAACTCGTGGTCCCGGAGAACGAGCAACGGATCGCCCGCAACCGCCTTTCCGAACTGGCCGGACTCGGCGTTTCCCCGCACCGATCGGTTCGCGTCGAATCGTTCCGCCCGCCGCGATTCGAGGAAATCGGCGGAATGGTCCTTTCGCCCTGGAAAATGCTGAGTGATACGGTCGCCGATCTCTTTCCTTTGAAAGGGACGTTTTTGGACAACGTTCTCGCCTTGATTTGGCTGATCGGTTCGCTCGGTCTCTGGGCCTGGATCGGCGGGGCGGCAACCCGAACGGCAGGGCTGCAACTGGCGATCGATCGTCGCGAACCGTGGGGGCAGGTGCAAGGATTCGTCAACCGGCGTTGGAAATCGTACTGCAACGCGGTCGCCCTGCCGTTGCTCGGAATGTTTTTGTGCGGTCTTGTGATCGTCGCGGGAGGAACCTTGGCGAAGGTGATCCTGCTTGATTATCTGGTCGCGATTTTCTTTCCGCTCCTTCTTTTGGCCGGTCTTTGTTTCGCGATTCTCGGAATCGGGCTGCTGTTCGGTTGGCCGCTCCTTTTCGCGGCGATCAGCGTCGACGGTTCGGACGGATTCGATGCCGTGAGCCGTTGTTATTCCTACGTTTATCAAAGGCCGTTGCAATTTTTACTCTATGCTTTTCTCGCGGTTCTCCTCGGGATGTTCGGTTGGGTTTTCGTCAGCTGGTTCGTCGATTTGTCGATCGCTTTGGCCGTTTCGTGGGGCGGAATCCCGTTTGTCGATTTTTCTTCCCTGGAACGGTCCGCTTCGGAGACGTTGCCCGGTATTCCGCTTTCGCAACGGCTCATCCTGTTTTGGTGTTGGTGTTTTCAACTGGCCAAGGTCGGTTTCCTTTTCGCCTATTTCTGGTCGAGTACGACGGCGATCTATTTGATGTTGCGACGGAGTGTCGACGGGACCCCGTTCGATGAGATTCGGATTTATCCGAACGCCCCAACCCAACGGCCGCTGCCGCCGATTAAAAACGACGTTCAGGGAGCCCCGTCATTGGAAAAATCCGAACTGGAAGTCGGTCAGGAGTGATTTTGCCTCTTGCGGCAACTCACGGAAACGGAGAACGGTACACGCATTTTGATTTGATCCGAAAGCGGTTTCATAGCGATATTGCCCTCCGCGAAAAAATTGAACCGGAGCTTCGAATTCAACCTTCGCGGTATCGGGGCTTTCGTCGCTTCGCTCAGGAAGCCCCTTGGCTCGGTTTTTTGCGAAGCACCATAGTTCATCATTTTAGCCTTTGGTTTTTCCCGGGTCGAAATTGCCGAATTCCCGTTAACCACTTGTAAAAATTTTTTGGGAGCGATCCAAGGTGTATAAAGACAAGCAACCCACTCATCGTTGGCACCCTTCTCGCGAGGAGGACGATCTTATTTTCGCCGTCTGCGACCGGTTTTTCTCTCAATTGGGGGTTGCCTACCAACCGTCCTCCGTTGATCCGGAACTCTCCGAAAAGGAAAAACGCGGGGCGGCAACCGCCGTCGCCAATTGGCTCAAGGAAGAATGGGGACGACCGGACCTGACCCGGGAAAAGATTTACCCGCTTTTTTGGGAGGCGTCACGCCGCGGTTTTCTGCTCCTCCAGGCCCCTTCCGAACGGCAGCTTTCGGAGCGATTGAAAAAACATTTTCAATTGCCGGAAGAAAAGAAGGAGATTTCCGTCGTCAACGTTTCCGGTACGACCTCCGCCGAGCATGTCGTATCGAAAGCGGCGGACGTGATCGTCGCGCTCATCGACAAGGTTTATTCCGAGAAGCTCGCCAAAACCCCGAAAGGCTCGCCGCCGCCTGCCGTGCACCTCGGGATGGGAGCCGGCTATGCCGCGATGCTCGTCGCCAAACGCCTTGCCCAACGGGTCAGTGCCGGCGGCGACTGCCCTCCGCTCGTTTTGCACGCGATTTCCTCCGGCGGTTTTCTCGTCGACGAGCCGCACAAGGCCCCGACGACCTACTTTACGTACTTCGATTCGTCCCTGATCTCGATCAAGTATGTCGCCCTGTTTTCGGAAACCGTCGTCAGCAGCGATGATTACGAGAAGTTGAAAAAGAATCCCGGCATCATGATCCCTTACGAGCAGCGGGACGAAATCGACATTATCGTCACCTCCTTGGCCGCCGCCAACCACGAACACGGACTGTTGGTGCGTTACCTGAATTATCTCGTCAGCCAGGGGTTTTTGGAGCAGAGCCTTTTGGACCAGATGTACGAGGTCGGTTGGATCGGCGATGTGCAATTCTGTCCTTATTCGCCGGAAGGGCCGCTGCAAAACGTCTCGCCGGTCCGGGCGGTCACGCTTTTTGAGCTGGAGGAACTCGTCGGTTTGACGAAGCGGAACGACAAGCATGTCGTTCTCGTCGCCGGGCCGTGCGGGGAATGTGGTTGTTCCAAACACGAAGCACTCCGGCCGCTCTTGGCCAACGAAAAGCTGAGGCTCTGGACGCATCTGGTAACCGACGCCAAAACCGCGAGGGAACTCCTCGAATCACCGGTTTAGCGAGGAGTGGGATATGGTGTTCAACGAATTGCAAATGACGACGGGCATTACGTGCGCTGAACCAAGCAAGACATACAGCAGCCCGAAGCGTCAGCGCCGGGTTTGCCACGCATTTCCGCCCCGAAAACCGGGCGCTCATGCTTTCGGCTGCTGTCCCGGTTCGTCGTTTTTTCGGAAGATCGATAAACAGTGGCAATTATCACCCCGCTCTGACGCTTGGGGCTAGTATCAATGAAAACGTGAATCATGCTAATACGCGATTTTGCGGACCTTGCCGTCGGATTCGATTTCCAGTTCGACGGGCGAACCGGGGCGGATCGCCTTCCATTTTTCCCGCGTCGGCTTTCGCGCGTCGATCGAATAAACGCGGACCCCGGGCAACAGGCCGCGACGAACCGCCTCGGCATCGCCGCCCGTGTCGCTGATAATCAAGACGTCCGGCTCCGCTTCGTCTTCACGAAATTGAATTCCCGTGCCGCTTCCGGGCTCCCTCTTGAGTTCCGTGATCGTTTCGGTTTCAAAGTCGATCAAGTCCGGCCCGGCGGGTTGTCCGGAAACGGATTCGCCCTGTTCCAACACTTTCGCTTTTTCCGCTTCCGATTCGTCGGCGGCGTTGAGCTTGCCTAGGTTCCATTCGTTAAGGCGGTATTGCGGCAAGGCCTCTGAATCGCAACGGGCCAACTCTTTCGCGGTTCGGAAGACGAAATCGAGAATCCGCTCCATACCCTCATAATTGAGGCAATCGGCCGTGTCTTCCGGCGTGTGGTAAGGACCGATCATCCCGGTCGTCAGCAGAATCGACGGGATTCGCTTGCGATAAATCGAATAATGGTCCGAGTTGGTCCACATTTTATGGTCGAACGCCAGCTTCAGCCCCGCCGCCGTGTTGCAGCGGCTGAGAAGCTGCCGCACTCCGTCGCCGCTTCGGTATCCGATCACCTCCAATTGGTTCTCGGTCAACGTCCCGATCATGTCCAGATTCAGGGAAAAAACGATCTTCCCGGACGAGGAATCCTCCTCCGTCGTCGGCTCCTCTTCCAATGACGGCTCTTGGCCCATGAGTCCGGCAAGCAAGGCATTGAGGTTGTTGCCGAAAAAGCGGCTCCCGTCGAGCCCTTGCTCTTCCGCGTCCCAGAACGCGAACAGGATCGACCGCCGAAGCAGCTCTCGCCGCTGGCCCAGCGCGGCGGCAATCTCCAACAGCCCGGCGACGCCGCTCGCATTGTCGTTCGCCCCGGGGTAATATTGCGAAGTCCCCTCAATCTCGCCGACGTGATCGTAATGCGCGCAGAGCAGCACGAATTCGTTCGCGAGCGCCGGATCGTTCCCCCGGAGAACGCCGATGATGTTGCGGCATTGCCGACGGCGGTCGACGAACGGTTGAAAAAACGACCAGACGGTCGCCTCGGGCAATTTTTTCAGAACCCCCGGCTCGATCCCGACACGCTCAAGATGCTCGGCGATGTAATCCCCCGCCTTTTGTCCGCCGGGCGTCCCGAACTCGCGACCGGCCAACTCCGGGCTGGTGAGAAGTTCGACAAGGGGTCGAAGCTGGGCCGCTTGAAAGAACGGTTCGGGAGCGGATTCGGCCGCGGCGATCGGAGCCGGGTCGTTGCCCGCCCGCAGTTCCGTCGCGAGCAGCGTCCAACCAACAAGGGACAAAAGCCCCAGAGCAACGAAAGATCGGATACGTTTTTTCATCATTTTTGTGCCGTATTATCGCGATTGACTGTCGCGCCATATTACTAGCCCCAAGCGTGAGCGCGGGGTGATATTCTACGCGTAATTATATCCCCCCGCGCTGACGCTTGGGGCTAGTAACAAAATGGGACCGATCTTACCCGTCCAGCTTCGGCGGGTTGCGGGCGAAATCGTGCATCGCGGCGAGGTTCTCAAGCGGGGTGTCGCGGGGCACCTCGCAACCGGCTCCGACGACGAAGTTCGCTCCGGCCTGGGAATAGCATTGCTTCAGCATTGCGACGACCATTTCCGGGTTGCCGTTGCGCAGCACCTTGACCGGATCGAGGTTGGCCGTCAATATCCGGTTCTCCCCCATCTGCTTTCGGGCGGCATCGAACGGGACCATGTAATCGATGTCGCAATAATCGCAGCTAAGTTGCCCGATTTCGGTCAGGCTCCGCGAAATGTTGCCGCAAATGTGCAACCGGACTCGCGAGCCCATTTCGTGAATGCCGTCGATCAGCTTTTTCTCATAGGGCCAAACGAATTTCTTGTAAATTTTCGGCCCGACGAGCGAGGCTGCCGCGTCCCCGAGCCCGATGATGTCGCAACCGGCGTCGATCTGGGCCTTGGCGAAACGGAGCCCCATTTGAACGCAGAACTCGAACAGCCGGTTCACGAATTCGGGATCGTCCATGAAATCGAGCATGAGCGAGTTGATCCCGCGAAGATCGGCCCCCTCGGCGCAGGGACCTTCGACCCAACCTTCGATCCAGTATTTTCCCTTGACCTTTTCGTTGAACAGACCGGCGGCGCACACCCGGTCGTACATCCGGCCGCCCGGTTGGAGCGGGTCGGGAATCGCGAGGGAATCAAGCCGGTTTTTGTCGGCGAGCAGGGCGTTGCCTTCGTCGATCGCCGGCGGCTGGTCCTCGAAAAAATGGACCGCCGCCCCACAATCGGCCGCTTCCCGGGCCGGATCGCTGATACAGGAAACGTGATCGAAATCGAACCGCTCCGCGACGAAGATTTGCCCTTCGACCAGCTTGCGGTAATCCCTCGCGTATTCGCCGTAAGGGACGCCGAGCCGTTCGGCGGCGAACATCATGGTGATCGGGGTGTAAGGAAGACAATCCGTCGGGCGACCTTCCAATTTCGCCTTGATTCGTTCGTATCCGAGCATGAGCGAGTTTTTTGTAGAGTGCGTGATCCGTCTCGAACGCAGGATTATACCGACTACGGTACATTATTCCACGTTTTCGCTGAACATCAATCCTTGCTTTTCATACTCCTTCATTTTATTATAGAGTGTTTTTTCGCTAATGCCGAGAACTTTCGCCGTCGCGGAACGGTTACCACGCTGCCAGGCCAGGGTTTCTTCGATAAACCGCCGTTCTATTTCATCGTAAGACAAGCCCATGAAAGGAGAAAGCGAAGGCTTCGAGGAGGGCGATTCCATGAAACGAAAATCGATATCATCGGCGTCGATGGTTCCGCTCGTGTTCGAAAAAACGAGATGCCTCAACAAATGATGAAGTTCCCTCGCATTTCCCGGCCAGGAATAATTCATCATTTTATCGAAGGCCGCCTCCGTAAAACGAGGGGGGCGGAGATCGATGCTCTCGCAGAGCCATTCGCTGAGCACCGTGATCCAGGGCGGAAGGTCTTCCGCGTACTCTTTCAATTCGGGAACGCGAACCGTCACTTGGGTAAGCGTCTCGAAAAGTTCCTTGGAAAACGCTCCGAGATCGATCCATTTTTTCAATTCGCGCGAGGATCCCGCCGCGATAATCCTCGTGTTGTTGGGAATCGGTCGGGTCGCATTGATCCGATACAGCGATTTGGTTTTCAGGCAGCTCAAAAGCCTTTCCTGGGTGGGAATCTGCAAGTCGCCGATTTCATCGATCAAGACCGTTCCATGATTGAAGAGCTCCAGCTTGCCGACCCAGCCGTCCGGAAACAACGAGTTGGTTCCCTTTTCCAGGCCGAAAAGAGCGGGGCCGCGAAAGTTCATTAGTACGCTGCCGAACATAAAAACATCGAACGGTTCGCGGCTTCGGGAACTGGCGGCATGTATGTTCGCGGCGACGATGTCCGTGCTGGTTCCCGGCCAGGCATCGAGAAAAACCGGGCCGTCTTGGGAAGCGGCTGAACGGATCGCATTTTCCAGGCGTTGGCTCGCCCCCGGAGTTCCGGAGAAATTGATGTTGACTTTACAGACGGGAAACCCCATCGAAATGTTCAGCCCGTTTCTTTCCTGGATCGTTCTGTAGTATTTCAGGCCGGAAGAGACGAGCGGGAGCAGGAAAACCGGATCGAATTCCTTCAAAATTCCCACCAGGTATTCGTGGTACTCATTCCGCTTCACCCGGCTGACATGTCCGCTCCCGATAATAATCAGCGGCGTGAATTCAAAGGCCGACCGCAAAAAGCCGCCGAGTCGGTAAACCGCTTCGCTGATGTAATCCGTATCGAGAATGATCAGTGAAAATTCCGTCTGTTTCGCCTGGGCCAGAATAATGAAGCTTTCCGAAGTGCAGCATTGAACTTGATACAGTTCGTCGCCGACGGCTTTCATCCAGTTGGTGCGATTCTCGGAGTGATCGCTCACGATCAGGATCGGTTTGAGCGGGACGGAAAGAGCAACGGATTTATGAGCCGTTGTTTGCGGGGGGAGAAGAAAAACATTCGACGATTGGCCCGGATTGTCGCGATCGAATCGCGAAACGCGAAGCTCACAGATTTGATTAAGATCGTGCTGTAACAACTCCGTATTCTTCTCGTCCTTGCCTTTACTTTTACGGGATTTTTTCGGCATGATTTGAGAATGCGATTGAGGTGGCGTTTTTGGAAGAGACAACGGAAAACACCGCCACTCCCCGAGTTTAAAAAATCGAAACGGTATTGTCAATGGTCTGCCGCGTTTTCCGTTTTCTCAAAAAGAGCTTGGTTCTTGCCTTTTCTAGAAACATTTGCTAGAATCTCCGTTGATGTCTTTCTTCGCGTTTCGTTTGGCTTTGAAAGTTTGGGATCGTATTCGTTCGTTGATTGAGGAACCTCTGACGTGGATCCGGCAAAAAAAATACTCTTGATTTCTTCCTCGCTTGAAGAAGCGGAACGGGACATCGGCCGGTCTTTTGCCCCCGACGAGTACCGATTGGTGACCGATCCGGTCGGGGCTCTGGTCCAGGCGGCAACCGTCGATCTTCGCGGAGTCTTCGTCTCCGGCTCCCAAATGAAGGTCGCGCTCGATGTGCAGCGTCTCGCCCGGGAGCATTCGGTGCTCGATATCCTGCCGATCGGTGTTTTGTTGGTCGACCGCGAATACAAAATCGTTTGGACCAACAGGCAGTTTCGCAACTGGTGCGGCAACGATTCCCGGATGGGTGACGACGACGATCCGGTAATCGACACTTCGTTTTACCAAGCCTGCGGCATGCCGCAGATCACGGGGCCCGTCTATTGTCCGTTTTATACGGTTTTCGAGACGGGCAAGCCGATCCAAACCGGCCTGCGGAGTTCGAAAAACGAATACTATCAAATGGACGTGACGCCGATCCCCAATCCCAGGGGCCCGATCCAGCATTTGATCGTGATTCTGCGCGATGTTTCTGAACTGACGATCGCCGAACAGCGATTCGAAACCCTCTTGAAGGTCGGGGCCGAACTTCCCGATCTGACCCCCGACCAGCTCCAGGAAATCACGATCGACGAACGGGTCGACATCCTGACATCGAATATCATCCGCAATACGATGGAAGTGCTCAACTTCAACGTCGCGGAAATCCGGCTCCTTTCCCTGGAAAGCGGCGCCCTGGAACCGCTCATCGCGATCGGGATGGACGACGAGGCGACCAGCCGCCGGCTTTACGCACGAAGCGAAGGAAATGGAATCACCGGCTATGTCGGAGCGAGCGGGAAAAGTTATTTGTGCGAGGATACCTTGGACGATCCGCTTTACATGGAAGGGCTCGCCGGAGCGCGGAGTTCCCTGACCGTCCCGCTCCTGTACCACGACGAGGTGATTGGAACCTTCAACGTCGAGAGTCGCGAACCGAGGGCCTTTACGGAAAAGGATCTCCGGTTTCTCGAAATTTTCGCGAGGGATGTCGCTGCCGCGATCCATACGCTCGATCTCCTGACGGCGGAAAAGGCGGGCTCGACCGCGGCCAGCGTCGAGGCGATACACAGTGCCGTCGCCCTGCCGATCGACCAGATTCTCAACGACGCCGTTTACGTCCTCTCACACCAGCCGGATTTGGACAAGGATTTGCTCGAACGGCTGCACAACATTCAGACGAAGGCGCGGGGAATCAAATCGGTGATCCAAAAGGTCGGCGAGAAAATGACCCCCGCTCAGGCGCACCCGTTCCCCCCGAGCGAAAAGCATCCGCTGCTTCGCGGGAGTACCATTCTGGTGGTCGATGCCGATGAGTCGGTCCGAGTCGCGGCCAATGAGATGCTTTCCCGTTACGGTTGCAGCGTCGAATCCGCCCCGCACGGCGAGCAGGCGATTTTGATGATCCAAAACGCGCACTACGATGCGATTATTTCGGACATTCGGCTTTCCGATTACAACGGGTTCCAGTTCCTGTTGAAATTGCGCGATGTCATGGACGTTTCGCCGGTCCCGCTCATTTTGATGACCGGTTTCGGCTACGATCCCGGGCATGTCGTCGTCAATGCCCGGAAAGAAGGGGTCGATACGTTTCTTTATAAACCGTTCCGACTCGATCAGTTGCTTCTCAACACCGAAAAGGTGATCGAACGCAACCGCCGCAAGGACCGTTAGGACTGCAATTCGAACCATTACGAGCCGGGACCTGCGGTCCCGACTGCGTTTACCGCTCAAAAACGTCGCGACACGAACACGAATTGAGACGGTCGGGGACACAGTCCCCGGCTCGTCGAAGAGAGGATAACCCGCTTTCTTACGGGCTCAAGGCGGCTTTGACCTTGGAAATCAACTCGTCTTTCAAGATCGGTTTCGAGGCGAAATCGTTGCAGCCGACCGAGAGGCATTGGGTTTTCTCTTCCTGCAACGCATGGGCCGTCAATGCGATGATCGGCATTGAAAATCCCCGCGAGCGAAGGTATTTGGTCGCCGTATAGCCGTCCATGATCGGCATTTGCACGTCCATCAACACGAGATCGAACGGGTTGCCGGCCATTTCGTCCTCGACGACGAATTTGCAGGCCAGCATGCCATTTTCCGCGATCGTGACATCGGCTCCGGCCTTCGAGAGCAGGAGCGAAAGAATGCGCTGGTTGTCGACCCCGTCCTCGACCAGGAGCAGCCGTACTCCGACGAGCGGCCTCTCCTTGTCCGATTCCGGAAAGGTTGCGATCCCCGCCGTCGCCGGAGCGGAGGGTTGCAGAAACGTGGTCGAGCCGGGGACGATCGATTTGGCAATCAGATGCGGCTTCGATTCCGGGGCCGAGACGAGGGACGGCGAATCCGGCGAGGCTTCCGCCTCAGCGGTATCCTCGTTGTTTTCCTCATCAGGAAGAGTGTCGGCAATATCGGGCAGGCGGACCGGAATCAAGACCGTAAACATCGAACCATGACCGATTACGCTCCGGAGGAAAAAGACGCCACCCAGGAGTTGGACGATTTGTTTCGAAAGGGACAAACCGATCCCGGTCCCGCCGAATTCGCGGGTGATCGACTCGTCGACCTGGAAAAACGGCTCGAAAAGTTTCGCGAAATCCTCTTCGCGGATGCCGATCCCCGTATCGATCAAATCGAACCGCAGGCAACCGGCCGGGTCGATTCCGCGATCGGCGAATTCCTTGACGGCGATGTACTCGGGAAGCGAGTATCCGACGCCGCCCGGAGGATTGGCGGGGATCGCCATTTCTTCGGTCCAGGAAGCTCGAAGTGTGATTTGCCCTTCGGTCGTAAACTTGATCGAATTCTTTCCCAGATTGACGAGAATCTGCTTCAATCGTATCCCGTCCGAAAAAACGACTTGAGGAATGTTGTCGTCAATTTCGGCGGCAAACC
The DNA here is from genome assembly GCA_031556455.1 of Thermoguttaceae bacterium. Classification (GTDB taxonomy): domain Bacteria; phylum Planctomycetota; class Planctomycetia; order Pirellulales; family Thermoguttaceae; genus JAVBSX01. The sequence goes on along the minus strand of JAVBSX010000299.1, from coordinate 12,572 downwards.
CGACCCGCTTTTCTTCGGCCTGCTGGCTGAGCGACAAACCGACACCTCGGATCACTTCGCGAACATCGACCATTTCCTCCTGCACATCGACCCTTTTGGATTCGATCATGGTGATATCGATGATGTCCCCGAGCAACCCGAGCAGGTCGTGGGCGCTCGTTTGAAGTGACTGCGTCGTCGATTCCAGAAATTGAATGACCGAAAAATCATCCGTTTGTTCGGGAGTCTCCTCAAACGAGACGCGTTTGGCGATCGCGTTGCAGTGCTCGCGAACCGATTCGGCGATCATTTCCGAATAACCGAGAATCGCGGTCATGGGCGTGCGGATTTCGTGCGACATGTTGGCCAAAAACACGGTTTTCGCCTTGGTTGCCGCTTCGGCTTTCTTTTTTTCGAGCAACAGGACTTCCTGCTGCCGGCTGAAATGCCGCTTTTTCAGGATGATCCGCTCCAATTCGAGAATGGAATCCTCGATCACGAACACATCGCTCGGATCGACATACTGCTCCATGGAATAAAGGACGAAGCCTCCATCGATTTGCCCGTCCAGGACGAAAGGAATCGCGAGGATCGAACGAAACCCGCTTTGCCGCAAAAACGAATGCCAGGGGTAAACCGCGTGCTGGTCGACCGCGCTGTTGACCAGGACCGTTCGACTATCGAGGATCGCCTTATGCAGAGGGAACAGGGAGTCGCGTTGACGATTGGAAGCGTCGCGTTGAAGCTCGGGAGTGAGAAACCCGCCGTCGCACAGGACCTGAAAGTTTTCCCCGCTCACGCGGAGAAGGTCCATATCAAACAGATTTCGCAGCGGCCCGGCATGCAAGACCGGCTCGACGACGGTGCCGTTGAGAATCCCGAACCAGGCCTTGGCGAAACCGAATTGCTGGCTCAGACATTCAAGGAAATTACCGAGAATCCTTCGTTCGTCCTCAAGGGCGAACGATTTACGCATTTCTTTGAGGACGTTCAGGTATCGTCGATGCCGTTGGACGGTTTTAAGGGCGCTGTCGATTTCCGTCGTATCCTGATCGAAGCCGATGATCGTCAACGGCCGCCCATCCGGGTCTCTCGTGGCAACGGTCGCAAGGGTCCGAACAAAAATCCACTCTTTTTGTGGGTGACGGCGGCGCGAGGAAAAATCCAGAATTTCCAGCCGTCCTTCCAAGTGTTCCGTGTATTGACCGATAAACGAGGCTTTCTCTTCCGGATGAATGAGCATGTTCAGGTAAACCGTGATGTCCGGATTCTCCGTCACGTTCAAACCGTGCATCTCGAACCAATCGTGAGAAATATCGCAACGACCTTCGACGAGATCGATTTTCCAAACGGCGAGCTTCAAGTAGTGAATCATGCGTCCCAACGGACCTTGCGGGTCCTTCAAGGCACTGAATACCTGATCGATCGACCAGTGAAAGGGGTTGGTTATCGTTTTGTTTTCCATAGAAATCAAACCTTCCTGCGATTGAAATCCGGCATAATACCACGCCAAGGGTTAACCCCATCACCCTTGTTAATTTGATTTTTGTATCTTTTTCAGTGCTCCGTCCGGCGCTCACGAAAAAAGATGAGCCCCTAATATATCAACATAATAATCGTCCAAAAAATATAAATCAACAAAATAAATCAAAATCTGAAAATTTGCGTATCTTGTAGCGATTGTAGCGATTGTGGAAAACAATACCACATATCAGAAATTGTGTGGAAAAGCACGGTGCCTTGGCGCAACCACGACCTGTTGGATTGCCAGACCATTTTCTCGCGGACATGAAAACCTGTCCCGAGTATGACGTTTGCGGCAGCCGTCCGGTTACGAAATTGAGGCAGCGTTCACGAATTTCTGGATCGCGGCGACTTGCCCACATCCAAATATATACTTTGCGAAGTCAAACAATTCGACTTTTCTCATTTTCCATTTTTTCGAATCCGAATCGGTAAGTGCTTGACATGCGGTAAGTGAGCATGCCAGCGAGGCTGCGGACCAAATGAGGCCGAAGGTTTCCCGCAATACCGCGTACGGTATAAAAGCCGGAAAGAAGCGCAGCACATTGACGGGGTGCTGAGATTGAACGCCGGTTGGCATTGAGTCCCAACACACCGTCAATGCGCCGAGTACGGCTCCTTTCCGGCTTTTATCGCCCGCACAAGATACGAAAGGATGCCGTCGGCGGTTCAAGAAAAACCGTGAACGGTTACGAATTTTGTCTTACTCGGAACCGGCGGTCCAGTTGACCAAATTGCGGAAAAACCGGGCGTAAGCGTCGCCGACTTCGATCGCTCCTTCGTCGATGTCCTGGGTGATGCGTTTGCTCCCCCAATCGACGAACCCACCGACCCAATGCGGGGCGACGTCGCTCGCGAAGGCCGCCGTCCGGCCTTGTCCGAACGATCCGAGAACCAGAAGCGGAACCGATTCGACTTCGGAAATAATCATCGTCTCCCCCGATTTCAAATCGAGCGTCGTCCGGTTGAGGAGCGGATGTCCGTCCAACTCGCACGCCCCGTCGATGCTGCAATCGGTGATCGCGTTTTCTTCCTCGTCGATCATCCGAATATCGAAACGAATCGCATCGAGAATCATCTTGCTGTCCGGCTTCGGGGTGATCGCGTTGAATCCTCCGAGAAACGGCGGCGTTTGCCAAGGCAAACCGTCCAAAATCTCGTGATCCCGGAGTTTGCGAACGCAAAGCGGTTGGGCATAGTTCCTCCGATCATCCTGATCGAGCATCCGGACCGGCAAAACCTCGACGAGCGGAGATTGGTGGTATTCGCCGTTTTTGCCGAAATAACTTTCCCAGCCGCCGATCATCAAAAGCCCCGCCCCGGCGGCGACGTTTTTGACAAGCTGCTCCAACTGATTTTCCCGAAATCGCTCTCTCGGATAATCGCTGAGAACGTAAAGTGAATGTTTTTTCGAAAACAAATCGCTTTCGGGCGACTGATCGCTGTTGATCCGTTCGAAAGGAATCTTGAAATGCGCGAGCACGCCGGACAGGTAGGACGCGGCACGACTCACATCACCATCGCCAAAATAAAGTATCGGTTGCATCGGAAGTACTTGAAATCAAAATTTGAGACGGGCTCTTGCTCGTTTCGCGAGAATTTGCTCTCTCACACGTCGAACCAAAGCGTTTACAAAACACGAATTTGCTTAAAACCACGTATACAATTCTAGCGAAAGAAGATACATTTTTATACCCTGCGGAAGCGAAAAAAAGATGACAGAAGCAACGGTTTTCTGTTTATTAACGGGGCATAATTCAATAAATTGATCGGCTTTCCAACCGATTTCAAAGCAACTGCGTTAATGAGTCGATAATTCAATTCGTGAATTTGCGTAATTTATGAGTTTTTTTCTAATCGTATCGATTATTCTAGGTCGATGATGCAGAGAACAGAACCTTTAATTCGAAAATAGAAACATTGCAAATGCAGTAATGATTGATTGTCTGTTTAGCCGGGCGGCAGCAACGCCGATGCCGCAACGGAACCGTCTCATTTCATATCGAAAACCATAATGTCCGAAGGGGTTGATAAAACCATTCGACTTTTGTCGAGATCGAACAACCGGGCCGCCCGAGTCCTCTTGGAGCGTGCGCTCAACTCCTCGCATGAGGGGATCCGCAAGGCGGCCTGCACCGAGTTGATCACGAACAGCGGTCCCCGGGCGATCCTGGAGTTTATTCGCAATCTCGACACGCTCGATCAAAACGTGTTCGCGGCCTTAGCCGAAAATGCGGGAAAATTGGCTCCCGCGATCCGGACCGCCTTGTTGAGCAACGAATTCGTTCTTCGAAAGAATGCCGTTCGGGCCGCGATTCAGTTCAAGGTTTACGACATGATCCCGGTGTTGCTTCATTTGCTTTTCGACCGGGGAGAAACACCGATACGAACCGACGCTCCGCTCGGGGAATTGCTGCTGCGACTGGTCCGCTCGTTTTCCGAGGAGTTGGATGAACTGAAGACACCCGGAACCTTTCATGATTATATTCTCAGGGAAATCAAGCCTCCTCTTCGTCGAAGTATCCAAGGATTTCGACGGAACGATGATCCGCTCCCTTTGAAGATTTACCTTTATTTGTACCGTTTTCTTCAAGACGACGAACTCGGGAGTAGCAAAATACTCCGTAATCCGTTGCATCCCGTTTATGCCGCCTTTACTTCGTTGTTGCAATCGGAAAACGAGTCGTATGTTTTTCGTTTCATTCTCGAAAGCCTCGAACAACCGAACGTCCCCGGCTTGATCCTTTCGACGCTTTCCAATCGAATGGACGTTCTCTTTCTTCAATATCTCCTGGAAGCCTTGCCGCATCCCCCTTCGGAGATCTTGCGAGCCAATTTGGCCCGCGTGCATCGTTTTGAATGGGCGAAATCGGTAAGACCCATTCTCCCGCAGTTGAGCGATATTTCGCAAAAGGGTTTGATCGATCTTGTCAAATGTTCCGGCATTCCGCAAGAAGAAATGTTCGCGATATTCCGGCAGGTGGTGCAATTCGGCAAATCGACCGGCCGTAGCGCCGCCCTCGCGGAGTTGGCCGCCTTTTCGAATGAGGAGGCCGATGAGCTTGTTTGGAAGGCGACCGAAGACGCGGATCCCGAGGTTCAGGCGGCCGCTTTGCGGCAAATGCGGGCGGGACGTTTCGCGAAAGGGACCGCCCGGTTGCTCCAGTTTCTCGATTCGCCGCACCCGTCCGTCCGGGAAACGGTTAAAAGCATGTTGCCCGAGTTTCGGATCGGACGTTTTCTCGAAACCTTCGATCAATTGACCGAAGACCAGAGGGCGTTTACGTTTAAAATCGTCCGGAAAATCGACCCGACGGTCGTCGAGGCCTTGACGCGGGAATTACAGGTCGGATCTTCCGCAATGAAAGCCCGTGCATTAAAATGTACCGAGTTGGGCCGGCTCGTTCCGCAACTGGAAGAGCCGCTTTGTGCGGTCTTGTTGCGGGAAGAACTGGTTCCCTTGCGGATCAAGGCGGCGGAGCTCCTCGGCGACGGCAAACGGGATATCGGCCGGCATTCCCTGACGCAGGCTCTGCACAGGGATTCGAGCCTTGAAGTTCGAATGACGGCGAAAGCGAGTTTGGAAAAGCGGGAAAAGGAAAAACGGAACCTTTCGTCGGCGGCCGGCGGGCAGGAATCGCCTGCCCAGGCCGGGGATGAGAGCATTTAACGAAATGATATGTACTAGCCCCAAGCGTCAGCGCGGGGGGATTGAGCCCATTTCAGACGCAATATCACCCCGCGCTTACGCTTGGGGCTAGTGTATCAACGAAAACGCGAAATGCTTTAGATTTGCACAACACCGGCAAGGATTTTCAGTTGGATTGAGGATATGCTTCGTTTCTTTCAAAAAACCAAAGCGATTTTATCCGCCGCGATCGTTTTATTGATCGTCGGGTCGGCGTTGCTTTGTTTTGACGAGGCGAGAATTTTCGCTCAAAGCACCACTCCGGCCCCCGACAACGTTTTCCAGTCGTTTAGTAACAAATTCGGGAAAGGATCGGACCGGGCGAGCAATTCGACGATCATCGTCGCCGTCGTCGTCGTCGTCGCATCCGTGGTCCTGTCGTTTTGGTTGTACGACCGTTATTCCCGTTCGCGAAGTACCAAGGGGGGATACACCAGCATCCGAGGGCTGTTTCGGGATCTTTGCAAGGCTCACGAATTGTCGAGGCCGCAACAGGTTTTGTTGCGCAAGATCGCGAAAGAGCTGAACCTGGACGATCCGCTCCCGCTTTTTATCGAACCGCGATACCTGCTCCGAGCCTTGTCCGACCACTTGGTTCCCGATTCTTCCGACGCGATCCGGACCATCGTCGAAACGATCTTCAGCGAAGATGTCGCTCCGGACATGCCGAGCGGAACGGGGCAGCACGATCCGGGTTGGTTTACCTGGACCTCGATTACCGAGAATCCGGATTTCGGCACCGAAAATCTCGCGACGAGGAAAACTTCGATCACGCCCTTGTCGTCTCCGGAAAGTACGGCGACGAGCACGACCTCGTCCAAGCAATTTGATCCGACTTTTTGGGAAGACATCGAACGGGCCGGGAAAGGGCTCGCCCGGGACTCGTCACGGGATTCGGGCGGAGGCGAGACGACCGCGATTCATGTCCCCGTTTTTTTCGCTCCGCCGCTTCGGCACGACGTTCTCGAAGCCGATGAGGTCTCCTATCATCTTCCGCAAGGCGAACCGTCGCAAAGCGAACCGCCTACGAAAACGGTTTACAAACCGCGATATCCGGAAACCAACGATTCGCGTTCGGGGAACCTCGGCGGGGCCGTGTCGGAATTCCGGGAAAAAGGACCGGCCGAGGAACCGTTTTCGAGACCCGATTCCTATTCGAACGAAATTTCGCCCCCTTTGGAAAACGATCCCCGGTCGTTTTCGCGTGATAATTTTTCAACCGGAGGGAGCGGCGTTGCGACGGTCGGTGCTCAAGTCCTTTCTTCGCTTATCAGTTCGGTTTCCGATATGCGCCAAGAACTGGCGGCCGGTTCGGTTCACAACCTTTTGAATCGCTCCGTTTCGCTCTCGCCGCAATCGTTCCGGGAACTGAAGCCAACGGAATCCCGGGGCCTTGCGTCCTCGTTTCGTTCCGCGGCCCTGGGAAAATCAGCGGTCGCACCCCGGGAAAAACCGACGGCGATCGGCCTCGAAGATTTGCCGGACCCGAAATTGCATGTCCGCACGATCGAAGCGACGCCGCTCGATCTGTTGCCGCCGCAAACGTCCCCCGCGGATCGGAAAATTTCAGAGGTTCAAGAAAGCCAACCAATTCCGGAAACGCGAAAACAACAGGCGGCTTCTCGCGAAAAATCCGTTTCGGAACCGGCCGCGACGTCCGATGTTTCGTTTCTCGAACGGATCATCCGCGATCCCCGGATTGAGAAATCTGCCGGAAAAAAAGACGCCGGGCAAGAATCCGATCCCGCGAGCGAAATCGACCTTTCGAACATCGACCGTCGCCCGCCGATGATTTGAGATATACTCTACAAAGTCGTGAAAATAGCCTTCGCCAAAAAACTTGGCCGTCATTTCGACTGGAGCAACGCGTAAGGAGAAATCTCACCCTCGCGAAAGGGGCGGGAATTTCACGTCTTCGGGCAAGGGTGAGATTTCTCGCTTTGCTCGAAATGACACGGTGTTTACCTTTTTCACAAAGTTCAATTCGACAACTTTGTACTTCCAAGAATCATTGAATCATGAGCGAATATGACCTGGTGATCGTCGGGGCGGGGCCGGCCGGAGCGACGCTCGCCCGGCTGCTGGGAAAAGCCTATCGAATCCTGCTGATCGATGATGCCCGGCCAAAATGTTGCGGCGGCTTGCTCGCTCCCGACGCGCAGGAAATGATCGCCCGTCTGGGGCTGGTGTTGCCGGACGCCGTCTTGCAGGGCCCGCAACTTTTTTCCGTTTTGGCCCGGGATTTCGACAACGGGACTTCCCGGCACTACCAACGGCATTACATCAACGTCGATCGGGAAAGATTCGATTCCTGGCTCCTCTCCCTGGTTCCGCCCCAGTCGTTGCAAATCGTTCGCGGACGGTATCAAGGTTGCGATTCCGAACAAAGAAACGAATTGCTAACGGTCCGTTTTCAAGAGAACGGAAAATCGTCGACGGCCCGGACACGGATTCTTGTCGGGGCTGACGGAGCTTTTTCTTTGGTTCGGCGACAATTTTTTTCGGATCATCCGGACCGGAAAATGTATCTCGCCCTGCAACATTGGTTCGAAGCAGAGGCGGCGTCCTCCTGTTTCGGGGCGATTTTCGACCGGGAAATCACCGATTATTATTCCTGGACGATTCCGAAAGGCAACCTCTTGATCGTCGGTTCGGCGATTCCGCTCGGATCGGACGTCCGCGGGCGTTTCGAGCGACTCTTGAAAAAACTTCGCGGGAAAATGGAATGGGGGAATCTTCTCCGAAAGGAAGCGTCTCAAATCGTGCGACCGGTTTCCGTCCGGGCGCTTTGCCCCTGCTGCAACGAAAGCCCGGTCGTGCTGATCGGCGAAGCTGCCGGTTGGATCAGCCCTTCGTCCGCCGAGGGGATCAGTTATGCGATGCGAAGCGCTCTTGCCCTCGCCGATGCCTTAAAGTCGGGAATCGAAGGATTTCGAGAGCGTTATATCAAAAACCTGCGGCCGCTTTATCGGAATATTTTTTTGAAAAACCTCAAAAAACCGGCGATGTACGTCCCGAACATTCGAAAATGGATTTTGAAAACCGGCCTCTTGTCCTTGGAAGTACGGGAATGATTGTCGGAGCCGCCGAAATCGCGTAAAATCAAATACGCAAACGAGCCGCGTAAGGTGTACGCGGAATACCGGTTTAATACCACAATCCGATGTCGCAACCACCCTCACTCTCCCGCCGCGGGACGGTCCTTATTCTGGCGCTGGTCGTTACGGTCATTCTTTCGTTGGCCGTTCTTACGTTTTCGCGGCTGATGATCTCCGAACGCAAAGGGGCGAACTACTCCCTCCGCCAAAAACAGGCCCGGCTGTTGGCTGAATCGGGCGTGCAATGGTTGCGGCTGTATCTTTCGCAAGGCGAATTGACGATTCGAGGGCGGGGCGACCTTTACGACAATTTGGAATTTTGTGCCGTAATCGTCAACGACGGGACGATTTCCGCGACACGGATGCTCGAAAGCTCGCGCGAGCTCAGCTCGACCGCTCCGATCGATCCGCGGGATGTCGGCCGTTTTACGGTTCTCGCCCCAGCCCTATCCGAAGACGGCAGCCTGATCGGCGACGGCTTCCGGTACGGACTCGAAGACGAATCGGCCAAACTCAATTTGCACTGGGTCGTCGAAGTCGACGGCCAGTTCCCCGGATTGGGCCGGATCATTTTGACCCGGCTCCCGGGCATAACCGATGCGATTGCCGATGCGATTCTCGATTGGATGGACGAAGACGACGAGCCGAGGGAATACGGCGCGGAATCCGAGTTCTATTCGTTGTTGGACCCGCCCTACCGTCCCCGGAACGCCGTCCCTGATTCGATCGACGAGCTGCTGCTGGTCGAAGGGGTAACGCCGCAACTGCTCTACGGAATCGATTGGAACCGCAACGGCCTTTGGGATCGCGGCGAGCCGGATCCTTCGACCTTGGAGGATGCGTTCGGAGTTTCGGACGAATCGCTCAACCTCGGTCTCGCCGCCTATCTCACGGTCGACAGCCGCGAATCCCAATTGACCCCGGACGGGTTGTTGCGGATCAATGTCAATTCCGAGGATTTGACCGATCTGCACGCGAAGCTGGTCGAAGCCTTGGAAAACGAAGAATGGGCCAACTACATCGTCGCCTACCGGCAGTACGGGTCGGGGACGAGCAGTGCCGCCTCTTCGCTTGGGGACATACAAGGCGGGCAGAGCGGTGCGAACGGCGGCGTTCCCGGCGGTACGAGCGATTCCGGACAGTCCGCCACGTCGGATTCGAACGTCCGTTCCGGCGGCGGCTCGGGGACGATCAGCCTGACCCAGGAAGCGACGACGGAAATCAATTCCCTGCTCGATCTCGTCGGCGGCTTGACGCGGATTTTGTACGAAGGGGCTTCCGAACCGCAAACCTTGAACTCGCCGTTTTCCTCCGATCCCGATTCGATGCGGAACGATTTGCCGCTGCTTTACGACCAGTTGATGTTGAGCGATGAGCCGACGGTCGGGCGGATCAATTTCAACCAGGCGCCCCGGGCGATCCTTGAGATGCTTTCGACGGAATTCGACGATACCGACGAGTTCATTCAAAGCGTTTATGGTTCGATGGGAATCGACGCGAGTACGCTCGGGACCGCTTCGGCCGCGGATTCGGGCGAAGACGCGGAACAAACGACCGGCGCGAGCATTTTGGCGATGCTTGGCATTCCGGCAGACGAGGTCGATCCGTTCATTCAAGGGATTTTGGACAACCGGATCCCCGATCCGGTTCAGGCCGAGGCCGAATCGCCGGAAATGTTGTACCCCTTTTGGCCTTATACGATGGGGATCACCGAGGATTTGGAAATGCTGAAAAAGATCGAGCCGTATTTTTGCACCCGGGGGAGTGTGTACCGAACGCAGGTCGTCGGCCGTTTCGACGCCAAAAGCCCCGCCGTTCGGTTCGAGGTTTGGATCGACGCCTCCGTCCGCCCGGCGAAAATCTTGCGGATTCGGGAATTGACCGAACTCGGCCCCGGGTTTCCTCCCGATATCCTCGGGATCGACGATTATTACGAGAACCTACGGTAGTCCGTTCGTCCGGTTTAGCCGGGCGGCGCAGACGCCGGTGTGTGAAAGTCATCAACCGGAGTCGCAGTTCTCGTTCGAAAAAACGCCGTTTATAACGCCCCGCCCTTTTCAAAGACATGTTCAAGAACACCAGCTTTTTTGTTTCCTTGTTGCGAGGCAACCTGTTGCTGATCGCCATGATTTTGGGAATCGGTTTTTATGCGACGACCGATGAGGTCAATCACCGGGCCGTGCAACTCACGCAACGTTTTCAGGAACAGTTACTCGCCCTGGTGTTGGATGATTTGCAGGATTCCTGGCCCGATGTCGAAGAGCGAATTCGGCAATACTGTCATTCCTATTCGCTGGAGCCGGAATTTCGGCTGACCGTGATCGACACCCAGGGCCGGGTCTTGGGGGATTCCGAGTATCCTTCGGAAAAAATGGAACAACATTTGGGGATCGACCGGCCGGAAATCGCGACTGCGTTGTCCGGCGTTCGGGGCGAAGACGTTCGGGATAGCAAGACGAAACGGATCGTTTACCGTTATTTGGCGGAGCCGATCCGGAGCGAGGGGCAAGTGGTCGGCGTCATTCGCATCGCCTTTCCCGTCGCCGGGTTTCTCGAAAACCGTCATCTCCTTTTCCGCGGCGTTCTTTTCGCGTTCGTACTGATGCTGCTCGCCGCGGTCGCGCTCTCGGTGCTCCTCAGTTGGCTCTGGTATCGCCCGCTCCGGGAAATCAACGAAACGGCCCAGCGAATCGCCCGGGGCGATCTCGATCCCCTGCCGCCCCTCGCCGGACCGTTGGAGCTGCGGCAACTGGCCCGGGCGATCGACCAGATGCGGCAAACCGTTTCCTCGCAGCTGGAAACGATTTCCCGGCAGCGGGAAGGACTGTTGACGATCCTGCGGAATCTACCCGATGCGATCTTCGCGTTGAATCGGAACGAGCAGATCATTTATTACAACGAGGCGGCAAAGGAATTGTTTCGGTTGCCCTCCTGGGAAGAGCCGCGGCATATTCAAAGCGTGATTCGGAACGCGGGAATCATCGATTTTTTCGAGAAGCGACGAAGGAAACCGAACGGCAATAACACGATCGAGCATAAGGAAATCGAACTGTACGGTCGCAAGTATTTCGTCGAATTGGAATGGATCGGGATCGAGACCCGGGCGGAAAACGACGTCGCCGGGTTGCTGATTCTCAGCGATTTGACGGAATCGGTTCGGACCGAAAAAATGAAAATCGATTTCGTCGCCAATGCTTCGCACGAATTACGAACGCCGCTCGCCGCGATTCGGGCGTCGCTCGACAATCTTTCCGGTGACGTTTGCGAGGACAAGGAGACCTTCGCGAGTCTCGTCCGTATCATCGAGCGGCATGTTTCCCGGCTCAGTGCGCTCATCGAAGATTTGCTGTCCTTGCATGAGGCGGAGAACGAATCGACGCCGACCCGGCTCGAACGGACGAACCTCGCCGAACAGCGATTTTGGATCGAGGAGCTTTTCGGCGAAAAAATCGCGGAAAAGCGGATCGCATTTTCTTTTGAACCGGAGAACGACGGGGAATCGTTCCTGATCGACAACAAACGGCTTGGCCTGATCCTGCAAAACCTGGTCGAGAATGCCGTCAAATATACTGCACCCGGCGGGACGATCTCTCTTCGGTTCGAGCGATCGGAGAGAGAATTGACCGTGATTTGCGGGGACGACGGCTGCGGAATCGCCCCGGAAGATCAGAGCCGGGTTTTCGAGCGGTTTTACCAGGGTGACGCCTCCAAAACGGGCGACGGCCGCATTCGGGGGACCGGCCTCGGGCTCGCGATCGTCAAACACGCCGTCGAACGGTTGCACGGAAACGTCTCTCTCGAAAGTCGTCTCGGCCGGGGAACCGCTTTTACGGTTCGCATCCCTTTGAAGAATGATGCTTCTGAAAACGCGGACACCTGAAACCCGAAAAACAGGTCAACCGAGGAAGAGAGCGAAGGCCGAAACAAACGATTGTTCGACTTACCGGCCAGTGCAATAAATTCCAATCGACTCGGAAGACAAGTCGCGAGAGAATGCGGAAAGGGCACACACGACACCCGAAAAAATCGCACGTTTCCGTGGTTTTCTCCAACGGAAGGCCCTATTGAACAAATGGGATTGTTGCGGTATAAAGGGGGTTTTCTATCTTGGGGAAATTCCAAAATGGGCGGGTTTTCCCCGATTTTCTCCCTCTTTTTTCCTATTCGGGAAGGATCATCAGAAACATGGCGAAGTATCAGATCGAAGCGATTCGGAATATTGCATTGTGCGGACACGGAGGGTCGGGAAAAACGACGTTGGCCGACACCATTCTCAACGACAT
>JAVBSX010000209.1:0-10381 GCA_031556455.1 Thermoguttaceae bacterium | reverse complement strand
CGAACCTGATCCTCTTCCGGCGGGTCGAGCAAGGGGCTTTGCGGGGCGTATTGCGAACGGATCCAAAACTCTTCCGACCGCCCGTCGACCGTCGCCCGCAACCGAACCCGCTGTTCCGGCTCATCCGTCGGATTTTTTTCGAGCGGAAGCGAAATGATTTTGTAGCCGGGCAGATCGTGCGGAACGAATTGCATCACCGTCAACACGACGTCGTTTTCCGTTCCTAAAGAAATAGGACGCGGCCCCCCGATCGGCAGTTCCCCGCTTCCGAAAAACCTGCCGTCTTTCCAAGCCCGATACACCAACTTGCCCTCGGGCGTTTGCAGCAGGTCCAATCGCGGTCGGCCGACCTGTTCGAGAACGGCCGGGGGGATGAGCCCGACCGCTTTTTCGGCCGCGAGTTTCGGGTCGAAACAGTACGTCCCGCAAGCCCCGCACTGCCGGCCGAAGGCGTTCAAATCGGGCCGGCCCGAGAGCAGGATCATCGGATCCGTTTGCCCGCCGGGCGAGAGAAGCGTCAACGAAACCATCGGCCCGGTCGGGATCAGCTGCACTTTCGAGTCGGCATTCCCTTTCCCGGTCGGATCGAACGCGGGCCCTTCCGGCTGAAATTGCGAAAGGCCGAGGCTCCAACCCGAATCGTCGAGCGGGAGATTCGATTGACGCTGGGTTTCCCGCATCTTTTCAAACAAGGCCGCGATCGCATCGTCGACCTCTTTCAAAGACTTGCCGTCAACGCTCGCAGCCGGTTGCGATTCCGCTGTCGGAACGTCGCTCGACGGAGCGTCGGTTGTCGGAGTATCGCTCGTCGGAGCATCGGTTGTCGGGCCGTTCCCGGGCTTTGAAACGCTCTCGGCATTCGTCGGTCCGGCGGATGGGGCGGGCGGGTCGGACGAGGGGGCGGTCTGTGCGTTTCGGATCGCGGCCCGCTGTCGCATCAGCGAGCTCATTTGGCCTCGCATTTCGTCCAATTGTGGTCGGAAGGCGGCCTGCTTTTTCAGCAACTCTTCGATCGGAACGACATGCTTTTTTCCGAACAAATGAACGACGAGAGTGCCCAGCGGAGCAGCGATCTCTCCGGGATCGGAATCGAGAAAGGCGTCGACCTCGGCTTCGCTGTCGGCGACCCGAAAGGTGATTTGTTCCCCGTTTTCAAAAGCGTGAAAGGCCCCGATCCCCAATTCAAGAAATGAGCCCTGGTAAGAACCGACCTGCGGCGTCAAAAAGAGTTGGCATTGCTCCGCTTTTCCCGATTCGGCCTCGGCTTTGCCCTTTCCCCATTGAACGGTCAACTCAAGCGGCCCGGCGGGAGCCTTTCGGGAGTTACTCAAATAATCGAGCACTTCGATTCGGATATCGGCCTGCAAGTTTGTTTTTTTCGCTTTCGTTGTCGTATAAATGACCCCGCTATCCCGAGTTGCAAGTTGCATGAGCGGCCAAAGCAGCGACCGAAACGGCCGCAGCGTCTCGTCGAACCAAACTTCGCGGCGATAATTTTCCCAGTTGAACGGCCCGCTCCGGAACGGGATCGCGAGTTCGGTTCGCCGTTCCTCTTCCCGCCGCCGGGCGAGGTCCGAGGCCGTGGACGAAGCGGAATGCGGAAAACCGGCGGCCGCGTTTTCGCCGTCTTTCTCGAACGAAATCGGAAGCAGGGAAAAATGATAGCCCTTGGCGACGGCGAAGCGGGCGCTTTTCCCTTCGAGAATCGTCAAATCGGCCTCGCGGTTACCTTTCGCGGTGATATAACAGCCGCCCAAGAGGACCAAGATGCCGAGATGCACCGTCAAGAACGGGAGTTGTCGCGTTTTCCAAGGGAATCGGGCCAACATCGAGCAAAGGACGTTGATCGCCAAAAGAAAAAGCAGCAGGTAAAACAACCGCGAATCGTAAACGAAGAACGAACTGACGGCCGCTCCGTAGTCCGCTTCGACGAATGTCGTAACCGCGAGCAGTACCGCTAAAATCGTGAGCAAAATCACGGCCAAAACCAGGGAACCGACCTTTTGAAGGAAAAAGGAAATCAATTTCATAAAAAAAATTGAAAAATCTTGGAAACTGTCAAAAAAATAATTGTGCAACAGAGCCGCGTGCTGTGCACGCGAAGTGCAGACACCGACCCAACATTCCGCGTGTATGGTACGCGGCGATTTCGGAGCCCCGTTGCCGGATTCCTATTCCGCGTTACCCCATTGGGCTTCTTCGGTTTCCGGCTGTGCCGAATCGGCGTCCTCTTCGGCAGGGGCGGGCTTCGCGGCGGCGCGGCGTTCGGCCCGGCGACGGAAAAAATCGTCTTCGATGTCCTTTTCGTCCGGAGTAAAATAATCTTCCAAAATTTCTTCCCGCCGCCGCAGGGCGAACGCCGTCAACCCGGCGACCGCGAGCAGCGTCCCGCCGATCAAAATCAAAATCTGGAAAAGCGTCGGTTGAAAGGAGAACATGAAAAACAACACCCGCGAACGGTTTCGAAAAAACTGGCCGTATTATGTATCACTAACCCTTACTGATCTTTACATAAAATTCCGGATATGGGCAGCAGCCGGAAGCGTCAGCGCCCGGTTTACTCAATACGGAAACGCGAGGCCAATCCGGCGCTTACGCTTCGGGCTGCTGTTTGCCGTGTTCGATTTTTTGCGTGAGGATCAGTAATCTTCCTTACTATCTGCGGAAGAGGACACTTTCATTTTAACCTGTTTTTCAATAAAATCAGCTCCCTCAACGAAAATCGGGAGCATCCGGCATTTGCCTTTTTCATGCCCGCTTTACGGCACGGGAAAATGATTCTAAAATTGCCTTTTGTCGTAACCCAGGCCAATGATCTTAAAACTCATCGTATTGAAATGAAAACTTTCCCGGAATTGACGAGCCTTGCGAATCCGCGCATTAAAAGCGCGGCCCGCCTGCAAAACGGTCGGGACCGTCGTCGGGAAGGGCTTTTTCTTATCAACGGCCTCCGGGAGATCGACCGGGCCGTCGATTGCGGTTTTGTCTTGACCGAAGTGTATCTCGAAGAAAAGGCCTTTCGACCTCCCCGGCAAACCCAGGAACGAAAATCGCTGTTGGAAAAGTTGGAGCGAAGCCGTTTTCCGATTTTTTCGGTTTCGGAAGGCATTCTTCAAAAGCTTGCTTTCGGCGAACACGGGGAAGGGATCGTCGCCGTCGCCGAATCGCGAACGACGACCTGGGACGAGCTCCGGCTTTCAGAAAGCCCGCTCATCGCCGTGATCGAAACGCTCGAGAAGCCGGGCAACCTCGGGGCGATTTTTCGCAGTGCCGACGGTGCCGGAATCGAGGCCGTGCTGATCGCCGACCCGCTTTGCGATCTGTATAACCCGAATACGATCCGTTCGAGTTTGGGGACCGTTTTCCGGATTCCCGCGATCGTCGATTCCGCCGAAAACACGATCCGGAAACTCCGCGAGCGAAACATCCGGATCGCGACGGCCCATTGCGATGCGACGACGATGTACGACGATTACGATTGGACTCGGCCGACGGCGATCGTCCTCGGCAGCGAAGCCGAAGGGCTCTCCGACCATTGGGCCGGTCCGGAGATGCAACCGCTGCGACTGCCGATGCTCGGAATCGCCGACAGTCTCAACGTTTCGGTCGCGGCCGGCGTCCTCTTTTACGAAGCAAGGCGACAACGGGCGAAAAACTTTAGCGGTTTTTTTTCAGTTTGAAATCGACGGTAATCGCCCCTTCGTCGGAGAGAATCTTGCGGGAGGTCGACGGTTCATACCCTTGCGCTTCGATTTTCACTTGGAAGTAAAGTTGCGGATAGGTTTCGTCGATCCGGTACCGACCATCCCTGCCGACGTTCGGAACCGGTCTGAATTCGATCGGGTATTTCTCTTTCCAAACCTCGCCGAGATAGACTTGAAATTCCGGGATTGTTTCTTCGGTTTCGGCATCGAGCACTTTGCCGGAAATTTTCAGCCCGGGAGCGACGGTCAAGACATATTCTTCGTCTCGGGCCTTGAGCGGAACCTGTCTCAAGTCCATGTGTTTTCCGTCGAGCATGTCAAAAATCACTTCGTCCTCAGGAGCTTCGATCCAGGTCCATTGACCGTTTTGATCGGTTCGGGCAAATTGGTTCTCCTTGCCCGTCAGCATATCTAACGCGATCAGACGACTCTTTTTCCATTGTTCAATACCGATCATGAACCCAGGGACGGGCTTGCCGTCCTTGTCGATGATCCTGATTTTGATCGATTTTCCGATCGGTTTGAGCGTAAAATCGACGACCGGAGGAGCGTTACGGGAAATATCGAAGGACTCCAATGCGGTTTTGTAGCCCGGCTTCCGAACGGCGAGATAGGAACTGTCTTTTCCCCGATGATCTTTATGCTCCGGCCAATTCCTGATGAGGAATTCGCCGTTTTCGTTCGTTTTTAATCGAGCCGTCTCCATTGTCGAGCGGTACTCACCGACAACAAGAGCATCGACAACCGGTTTTCCGTTTTCGTCCGTCACACGCCCTTTGACGGGAATCCCATCTTCCAGCACCGAGACCTTTGTAAAGAGTCCTTCGGCATCCGGCAGATAGTCCGAGTATTGCGGATAAATTTCCGTCGTCATGTAATCGTCGTGATTGATGCGAAAAAGATGTCTCGGCTCCTCTTTGCCGAGCGAAGGAACGGGATACGATTCATATTTCCATCGCCCGTTTTCATCGGTCTCGATTTCGTGAGAATGGACGTTCGAATTCGTTTCGCCGCGACACCGATTTTCCCAGGGAATGTAAACCGTCACTTTGGCACCGGCGACGGGTTTCCCATCGGCGTTTTGGATCAACCCGCCGACGGTCGTTCCTTTTTCCAATTTGACGCTGAACTCCGAAGGGATCGGATCGGCTTCGGGTCGATCCCAGAATCCGTTGTAAGGGGCGTAGCCCGGAGTGTCGATCCAGAAGAACAGGCATCGAATGTCCGCGAGTTTCTTGACGGGGAAGCTCATGACAAACCGCCCGTTTTCATCGGCCTCTGCTTTGCCCATTCCGGCGTCTTCCATTCTCTCTTCCGATTCCAACGGAGCGGGCATCCCGCCGAAAAAAAGCTTGGCATGAGGGATCGACCTGCCCGCTTCGTCCAGGACCGTCAAGGCAAAGGTTGTTACGTCACCTTCGGTTTTCGTATCGGTCGCACTTGTCGTCGGCCCCGCTTTTTCGTAATCCTTGAAATCGCCGTCAACACGTTTCTCGCCGAGATCGATGAGCTCGCCCGGCTCTGCGGGGGTGAACTCGCATTGGAAATAGGGATAAGTCTCCACCCCTTGCGGCCATTCGAATCCCAATTCATATTGGCCGCCGACATAAAGTCGGTCCAACTCGACCCGGCCCTCTGAATCGCTTTTCGTCTGAACGGGATAACCGCTGGCGAAACTCCTCGGAGGCTCGCGTTTGATTGCAAGCCGGGGAGCATACCGAAGCGGATGCCCGGCAATCGGCTTACCCGTCGCACTACTGATGAGCCGGACCTTGCCCGTCACCACCGGCTGGAGAACGAGCCTTAGCGGCTCGTTGCGTTCGTTCCCTTCGAGATAGCGAACGAGACCGTACTTACCATCTTCCGTCGCAAGCTGGAGCATGTTGGTTTGAGGAGAGAAATGGGCGAGAAAACGTCCTTCCGCATCGGTTTTGAGCCAAATTTCCGAAGATTCCGAGTTGTTGCCACTCGCCCGCCCTCGGGTCCCTACGATTTCCAGATTCGCCGCAGGCGAGCCGTCCGGCAAAAAGACTTGCCCTTCCGTCGGATTGGGCAGGGTCAGGTCTAGGCGAAATTCTTTCTCGTCCGGATTCAAAACGATCTCCGTATTTCGATCATTTCCAAACTGACCGTCGGTCGAAACAACGTATTCGCCGGGCAGGAGCGCTTTGCTGAAATCGCCTTTCTCATCGCTTTTGGCGCTAAAGGAAAGACCGAGACCCCGTCCGTTGTTCAGATTATCTTTCTCCGGCACCGTGCTCAATTCTTTGAACGGGTAAACCTTGAAGAAGACGGTTTTTCCGGCGGCGGGCTTCCCGTTTTCGTAGAGAAGAGAACCGTGAACGCGGACTCCTTCCTGGAGTTGAATGTCGAACTGCCCCGGCGTCGGCGGATCGGTAATGACGGTCGCGACAACCGAGGAGGCCAGATTATCCGTCAAGTCGCCCGGTTTGAGCGAACTGTTGACACAAGCGATATAATACGATCCGACAAGAGCTTTGTCCTTGTACCCGCCGTTTTTGTCGCTGCACTGACCTGCAAGGGAAATGTTCGACCAATCGTAGGTCCGGCTTGTATTGAGCAAGGATTCCGGGGCGGGCGAGCCGTCGGGCAACAAAATGCGGCCGCGAATTTCGATTCCATCCTCCCCCACATTATAATGCGTTGCTTTCGGCACAGACGTTTGTGCGTTTTGCGAGAACACCGGCAGCGGAATCCGCGGGGCGAAGAACGAAACGGCCAGGCTCAGCAGGCCGAGCCCGAGCAAAATGCCGAGTGTCCCCTTGCGGCCGATCGGTTGGCGGCTTGTTTTTTCGTCGAGGATCGAGTCGATTCGCTTGACGACGGTTTTTTGACGGACCATCGCGAGGCCCCCTGTCGGAATGCGTTCTTGAAAACTCAGACTTTTCGAGAGATCGAGCAGCACATTGGCGTAATCGCTGCTCCGTTGGCCCGATTGCAGCACCATATCGTCGCAGGCGAGTTCCTGCTCGATCCGGACCCGTCGGGTGAGGAACCAGACCAGCGGATGAAACCAATACACCGCCCGGGAAATGTGAACGACGTTCTGCCAAAAAAGATCGCGGCGAACGATGTGCGCCCGTTCGTGTTGTAGCACGGCCCGAATTTTTTCGTCCGGCCAATGGGCGGCCGTGACGGGAAAAACGATCACCGGCCGCAGCATCCCGAACGCGAAGGGGATCGCCGTCTTCTCCGATCGAATCAGCCGGATTCCCGCGACGGATTCGGCGTCGAAGGTGTTCGCGAACCGCAGCGGCAGCAACGCGAAAAACGACCGAACCCGCACACCGAGGTAATGCAGCAGGAACAAAACGGTTCCGCACAACCAAACCCGCGTCGCCGCCGCCGCGAAATCGATCTTCGCGAAAGGCCGGTGCTCCGCTTGCGTTTTAGCCGCAACGCGCGGAGCGGATTCTTCCGGAACGAAATTCCCCGTCTCTGTCAATTGCGGTTGCCGTTCGGCGATGTCAGCGAAAGGGATCGCGGGAGCCGCCGGGTTCTTTTCCAAGACAATCGGTTCCGCAACGATTACCGCGGCAGGTCGTTCCGTATTTCCCCGAACGAGCAGCACGAGCCCGGGAAACAGCAGCAAACCGACGGCCGTAAGCGACCAGAGCCGATGCCGTGCGGAGGCCGAAGCCGTTCGCAGGAGCAATCGTTCCGCCAAAACGGCGACGAGCGGCAGGGCCGTTCCGGCGAGCAGCACGCAGAGAAAAACCGGACGAAATATTTCGGTGGGCGGAATCTGTAACATGGGATTGGGGAGTTGTTTTCTCACGAAGGCACGAAGGGCACAAAGAGTCTTTCGGAATTTTTAACTTCTTTGTGAATTTCGTGCCTTTGTGAGAAAAATAGGATGCGGATCGATTATTGACTTATGCAAAGTTTATCTGGGACTCAGTATCTTCAACGATTCTCCTTTCGGGCCTGGTCGATTTTGTGTTGGATGTCGTCGATTTCTTTCGGATCGAGTCGGTCGCCGATGAGATCGAGGATCGTCGCGACGGCGACGGAGGCGTTGCCGGGGAAAAAGGTCGAAAGCAGGTTCCTGACGGCGGCGGTCCGGACCTTTTCGTGATCGGCCTTGATCCGGTAAAGGTATCGCTTGCCGTCGTCGCGGAATTGCAGGACGTTCTTTTTGACGAGCACCTGGAGCATGGTCCGGATCGACGTCGAGGTCGGCGGATCGGGAATTTCGGCCAAGACCTGCGAGACGGACGCCTCGCCAAGCTTGACGACGGCCTCGACGATCTGCCGTTCGCGACGGCCGAGATCGCGGAGAATATTTTTCGCTTTTTTCATTGAAATCCGGGATTTGATATGTTAATTTATTGACATGTCATTACATTAACACACCGCAATGCAAATGTCAAGAGAAAATATCGGGATTTTTTCCAGCTCGGAAAAAAGATAAGGCGAAATCGCCCGTTATTTTGGCCGCTCGTTTTTTCTCGACTCTTCGTCGCGAGTTGAGATTTTTCGTATCCTCAAGAGGAGCCTTTCTTTCGCCGGCGGATCAGGGCCAATCGGTTCCGCCGCGGCACCAGGGATTGCAACGGAGAATGCGCCAAACCCCTTTGATCCCTCCGCGAATCGGGCCGTATTTCTGGATCGCCTCGATACAGTAATCGCTGCAGGAAGGGGTAAAGCGGCAAACCGACGGCAAGAAAGGGCTGATCAGCTTCTGGTAAAGCCGAATCGGAAAAATCAACAACAGCCCCGGTAATCGAAGAAAAAAACGCATCGCAATAATTGATCTGATCACAAATCGAACGCCGCTTCGATCGCCTCCGGGAGGTCGATCGTTTTTTCGTAAAGCGCCCTTCCGATGATGCAACCGAAAATTCCCGCATCATGCAAACGGCGGACGTCGTCAAGGGTCGTGATTCCTCCAGAGCAGATCACCGGGACGGAAACCGATTCCCGGAGTAATTGCGTCGCGGGGATATTCGGGCCCTGCATCATCCCGTCGGTTGCGATGTCCGTAAAAATGATTGAGGCAAGCGGCAGATCGGTGTACTGTTCGGCGAGGACGACGGCCGGGATTTCGCTCGTTTCGAGCCAACCATCGGTCGCGACCATTCCGTTTCGCGCGTCGATCCCGAGAGAAAGCTTGCCCGGAAAGCGTTGGCACATTTCCCTGAACCAAACCGGCTGCTTCAGCGCGACAGTTCCAATCACCAGGCGGGAGAGACCGATTTCCAAAAGGCGGCAAATCGTCTCTTCGTCCCGAATTCCCCCGCCGATTCCGCAGGGAATTTCGACCGTATCGATGATTTCCTCGACGAATTCGATGTTCGTCGGGCGGCCGTCCTTGGCCCCGTCGAGATCGACCAGATGCAACCGTCTCGCCCCTTGCTCGGCCCAGTATTCGGCCATTTTCGCGGGGGACTCTCCGAAGACGGTCTCCCGGTTGTAATCCCCTTGCTGAAGACGGACGCATTTTCCGCCCCGAATGTCGATTGCCGGCCAGATTTCCATAAAATATCTCGCAAAGTTGAAAAGCTTCGATATCGCCCCGGACAAAAAATTCGAGGCTCAAGCTCTGTTCTTCTTTGCGAATTCTACTCCATGGGAATGGCCCCGGCCAGTAGTTCGGCGACGCGAACGCAGAAATTTTCGTTCATGACCAAGACCTCTCCTCGGGCGAGCAAACGGCCGTTGACATAAACGTCGACGGCGTCCCCGGCCATTTTATCGAGCGGAACGACCGAGCCTTTGCGGAGTTTCAAGACGTCTTCCAAGTACATGTTGGTTCGGCCTAATTCGATTTTGACATCCAATTCGACCTCGCTGATTTGGTCCAGCGTCGCGTGTTCGACGTTCGGGACCGAGCCGCCGAACTCCGGGAACTGAAATTCGACGACTTCCGTCGGCAGGTCCATTTTATTCGTCGAAATGGACTCAAGGGCTTCTTCCGCCCGGCGGAGAAGGTAATCGATGTCCCCTTGCGGGACGCCTTCCTCGTCGGCGGAAACCGTCGTCGGGACCGCGAAGCCGCCCAAGGTCATTTTTCCGGTCGTCGCCGTCGGATTGGCGGGGGAAGGAGGCGGCGTCGTTGCGGGCTTGGGCGGAGCGGGCGTCGGAGAAGCGGGAGCTGCGGTTGCGGCGGGGATTCCCTTGAGCAGATTCTCGATTTCGTTCTGTCCCAGCATCGCATTCTCATTCGCCGCGGCGGGGGCGGCCGGAGCCGGAGCGGGGGCGGGCGAGCCGCCGCCGAGCGAGCCGAACAGCGCTTCCAGGTCCGATTGGTTCAGCAGATCGTCGTTCCCGGAAGAAGCGGCCGCCGCCGGAGGTTCCGGAGGAGGAGTGGGAGAAGAAGGACCGCCGCCCGATAAGAGGCGTTCGATCTCGTTCTGGTCTAATACATTATCGTCTGACATGGGAATCCGTTCCTTGGAAATGGCCGTTCTCGAACTGGTTGCTTCTCTTGCCCTCTATATTATAGGGGCACCTCTAAAAATTCGAACAATGAGCCGGGGGCTTACGCCCCCGGATGGTCCGACCCTTGATTTGACGGTATTTGATCCGGGGGCGTAGGCCCCCGGATAAAAAAGTGTTTTTCGAGGTTGCCTTATGTAACTCAACACGATTCGGCTTACTGCATCGTCGGAATAAATTCCGTATAAATCACGGCTTTGACGAGCGGCTCTCGC
>JAVBSX010000019.1:0-19316 GCA_031556455.1 Thermoguttaceae bacterium | reverse complement strand
CGGCGAGAAGAATCCGAACCGGTTGAGAAGCGTCGCCTGTCGCTCCCGGTCCGAAGCCGGTGCCGTTGAGCGAAACGAGCGAGATCGTCGCCCAATCCGAAAGCAATTGCAATTCGACGCCGTTCCAATGCAACGGTTCTTGGGAAAAACCGGAAAAGAACTTTGTGTTCGGCGAATCGACGCTCACGAAACTGCTTCGGAATTTTTCCGAATCGACGACGAATCGCAACTCACCCGTATCGCTGGTGTAGGTTTTGATGATCCGGCCGTCGGCCGCGGGTTGCGAATCGCATTCGACCTCGGGGACGTTCGGGGTGCCGTGTTTCCCGGAAAGGTCGACCGCCGTCTTGTGATTGAGCGCGATCCGAGGGTCGAGCCCCAGCCCTTTGAACCCGAAAAGCCGGGGATCCAGTTTTTTGACGAGAAGGTCGATCTCCTGGTTTTTCCCGAGGGAGGCGACAACCGTTTTTTCCGCTTCGCGGACATCGCCGCGACAAAACAGGGCGGCACATGCCGGGAAATGAACCAGTTGAACCGTGTTCGAGTTCGTGTCGAAAAAGCTGGTTACGATTTCAGGCTCCAAATTGCTGCTGTGCGAATAGGCGAACGGGAAAATGCCGTCCCAGCCTTGAAAACTCCCGAACGCGGCGAGCAGCGGAAACCCTTCGGCCGCATACCGGTTGGGAAATGGGTGATTGTATTCGCTCAACGTATACGGCTTCCCCAAAATCCGCCGCCCGGCCAATTCCGGCAAAATCTCGCGGTCCAACGCATCGACCAGGGCGAGGTCTTTGACGTACCAATTGTTCATATCCCATTGCTTGCCGGGAAAATGCGGGTGATTCCAGTACGAGTGATCGTCGCAGTAATCATACTCCCCTTGGGCGTGGGAAGAACCGTAGGCGAGTTGCGTGCCGGAAACCGGCTGCCGAACCTTCAAATCCTCCTTCAAAAATCGGAGCATCTCCGAATAGTACGCTCTTTCCGTTTCAAACAGAAAGGTGATAAAATCCCGATACGTCGCCCGCTCGACGCCGGGAACGAGAACCGGTCGGACGGAAAAATCGTCCAGTTCGAAAGTTCCGGGCGAAAATTTTCCGAAGCTGATCCGGGCCATTTTTTCGTCTTTTTTCGCGACGCAACTGAGCGAGACGGTTTTCCAATCGTTTTCGAGTTCGAGCGGTGATTCCAACCCGAGGTTCGCCCAAGGAGGGGCGTTTTGCATCAGGTTGAAGCCGATCGTGCAGGGATGATCCGAGCGAATCCGGAACGAAATCTTGTACATCGCCCCCTCGGTGATCGCCAAATTTCGGAGGAGCAATTGCGGCTCCCAGGGAACGGCCCCCAGTTTGCGGATCGTGAGCCGCAAAATTCGGTTTTGGGCCTCGCCGGAATCTTCGACGACGGCGAGGTCGGCATCGGCCTGGGCGTCTTTTTCCAGGTTCCATTGGGCATGAAATGCGTGATCGTCGGGCGAAAGGACCGAAAACGAACCGTCGCGAACGAGTTCCGGACCGAGTTCGACCGGGGCGGTCGTCTTATCGACGACCGCACTGTCGGCCGGTTTTCCCGGCGGAAGCGACTCTTTCCGATTCGAATCAGGTTGTTTTTTTTGCTGGAGGTAAGCAACCCATTGCCGTTGCAATTCGCTCGCGAACGGCTCGCGGATTCGGGCCCATTGTCCCCAACCGATCACCGACAGCAACGAATTTTCGTTGTTGACCTCGATCATCGCGACGGCCGGCTCGTCGGTGTAGGCCGTTTGCGTGTACGGATTGACATGCGTGAGCAGGTCCCTCGCATATTTTTTTTGCAGTTCGATCAGCTTCGGGTCGAAATGATCAACCCCCTTGTCGAACGTCGTCCGCCCCAAGGTCGGCGGAAACCCGTCCCGTTCGTCGAGCCAACGGGAAACATGCAGGTTGATATTGACGTAAATGCCCCGCTTTTTGAGGACGGCAACCAGGTAATCGAGTTTTTCCAACTGCTCCGGGTCAAGTTGCAGGAGCGATTTCGGCGTCCCTTTTCCAAAAATGTCGCCCATGTCCATATGATGAAGCCGGACGCAATTGATCCCGAATCGGGCGAGCCGTTCGGCGAGCCGCTCGGCCTGTTCGTGGGTTACGAAATTGGCGCTGAAGCAGGTGTTGGTTCCCCAAAACCGAAGCGGACCGGCATCGGTCGCGAAATGTCCGTTTTCGACCCGAACAAAACCATGTTTCCCGGCCGGGGCGTCGAGCCAACCGGAAAGATCGGCGATATTCGAACTTTGATCGTGGTTCGCTTGCGGTTTCTCGTAAGAAACCGTAAAGGGAAACATCTCCGGTTCCGCCGCGCCAACGGTTGAAACGAGAACTCCCAACACCAGGAAAGAAAAAATCGAGTTCATTTTAAAAACTGTCGCGGATATCTTCGCGGTTTCAGGGAATATCCTTTTCCGTGAAAACGGCATGGTTGATTTGCGTCCGTTCCTTGGAAGTAAAAATCAAATGGATTTTTCCGTCTTTGGTTTGAATCGCATAAGGATAGGCGTAATCCTCGTTCTTATCGATCAACACCTTGCGACGCGGCCAGGTTTTGCCGCCGTCTTCGGAAATCGCGAGGTTCAGCGGATTCCGATCGATATAACTGTCGTTGTAAACCAAAAGCAAGTTGCCGCTCTTGAGCTTGATCAAATCGATCGCGGAATTCGGATTTGGGAATTCCGTTTCGGTCGCCTCGGACCAGGTTCGCCCGCCGTCGTGCGATTCGGACTTGTAAATCGGCGCTTTCCACTCTTCCGTAAATCCGCCCCCCCGCCGCATGTAGGCGAGTAAATCGTTGTCGTTCAACTGGACGACGGAAGGTTGCAGGCAGCCGATTTTCGCATGAACGCGATTCGTTTCCGACCAGGTCTTTTTTTCCTTGTCGTAACGGAGGAACAACGAGCAGGTATCGGGAGCGGTCTGTTCCTGGTCGTCTCCGGTTTCATGATAAATCGGCAAGAGGTAATCCCCGTTGTTGAGCACGATCGGCTGCGAACGGACCATCATCCCTTTTTCTCCGCGAAGAAGGAACGAATCGGACCAGCTTCGAGCTCCGTCGTATGACACTTTGGCGTAAATCACGGCATCGCACCAGGTTTCGCCGTACAACACGGAGTAAAACAACCAGACGATCCCGTCCGGAGCCTGCCAGACAACCGGATTGCCGTCGCATGTAAACGGCGTATCGGCGATGATTTTCGGTTCGGACCATTTCATTTGTCCTTTTTTCAAGCGAGCCCCCCAATCGGCGGTATCCGTGATATACTCCCCGCCGCCGCCGTAAAAGGCGAGATACAGATCGCCGTTGGCCAGCTCCGTGATCGACGCCGGGTGCTTGTAATCCCCCCCCTTGTCCTTTTTATCGAAAACCTTGGTGATCGGAATTTCGGCCGCGAAAGCCGTTGCCGCCAAGCCCAGAAAAAGAACCGCCAACAGTGTTCGCGAGGTTGTTTTCAAAGTGTGTTTCATTTTCTTTCGTTGTTAAGAGAAAACCGATAAAACCTTTGAGTCGTGCAAAGGCCTTCGCCAAAAAACGCAACGTCATTTCGACTGGAGCAACGCGCAAGGAGAAATCTCACCCTCGCGCGAGGGTCGGAATTCCTGCCTTTGGGGCGAGGGTGAGATTTCTCGCTTCGCTCGAAATGACACGGAATTATTTTACCTTTTTTTCACGAAGCTCTATTCGACGACTTTGCGGTAGTGATCTTTTCCCGCAAGCAACGAAACCGGGACCACAGGTCCCGGCTCGTAATGTGGTGAGGTCCCCCTTTACTGAACGCCGTGCATCATTTTCTTCAGTTTCGAGGCGAAAAGCAGGACGATGACGCCGGTCGCCGCCGGGATGATCGCCATTAACAGGAAAAAGTCGGCCATTCCGCCGTTTCCGCCGAACAACAGGGAAAAGGCGAGTCCGTCGGCGGATTCCGAACCGAAAATCGCGGCCAAATAACCGCCGAGCCAATTCGCGATCGCACTGGAAATGAACCAAAAGCCCATCAACAGCGAAGCGAACCGCAGCGGCGCGAGCTTGGACACCATCGACAAACCGACCGGGGAAACGCAAAGCTCGCCCCAGGTCGCGAGAACGTAGGAGAGCACCAACCAACCGGGATTCGCGCCGAAGAGATTGTGCCGGGCTTCGATCGCTCCGGGAATCATCACGACGAAGCTCAGGGCGACGAGCAGGAGGCCGATTCCGAATTTGACCGGGGTTGAAGGCTGGAGATTCCTGGCCGCGAGGAAAACCCATAAATAGGCGAAGATCGGGGCGAAGACGACGATTCCCATCGCGTTGACCGATTGGTACCACGTCGCCGGGAATGTGTAGGTGTTTTGTCCGGGCTTGAATTTTTCGTTCGTTTGGTTGACCGCTCTTTCCAAATCCGCTTTTGCCGCCCGATATTCCGAAAGCAGGGCCGTCAATTCCTTGATTTCCTCTTCCGAAAATTTCGCGCCGGAAGATTGGAGAAATTTCTCCAATTCGGCGGATCCCTTTCCCGTAAGATTGTCTCCGCTCAGGGCAAAGAGATGCTCCGCATCTCCGCCCGGTTTCGAATCGATTTGAGAATCTTCGGAAGGCAGAGTGAGGAGCACGAGATTGCCCGCCGCATCGACACTCAGGGCCTGCTCCCGGTCCAATAGGGCCGCTTTTTTAAGCAACTCGGCGATGCGGTCTTCGAGTTTTGACGTTTTCGAGGTATCCGCTTCTTTTTTTTCGGAGAAAAATCTCGCCAGTTTTCCGAAAGGACCGATCCGGGGAATCGATTTTTCTTCTTTTTGCTGTCCCTCCGTCCGATGAAAATCGGCGATTTTATCTTGGATGATTTCAAGATCGTTGATCTCCCCATCCAGATCATCGGAAAACTCGTTTTCCAAAATCGCCTGGGACCGGATCAATTGGGGGATCGATTCGTGAAAACCGACGTTTCGGTTCGTGCTGTTTTTCGCGAAGACGTTCAAAGAAGAACCGGCCTGTTCGAACGAAAGCCAAAACGCGACCGCAAAGAGCGACATCGCGAGAATGACGTAAACCTTGTCGAGATCGACGGCGGTGAGCGGCCGGACGAACTCCTGCTCATCCCGCAGTGCTTTTTCCTGGAGCACGGGATCGTTTTCCAACTGCCGGGCGGCCTGTTTCGGCGGCAGCCCGAGATGAGCGAGGTACTTCGGCCGGAACAGCGAGTAGGTGATCAATCCGAAAATCATCCCGATCCCGGCGGTAAAGAAGCCCCATTCCCAGCCGATTTTTTCCGCGATCGTCCCGGCGACCAAGGGCGAGAAACAAGCCCCGATGTTAATGCCCATGTAAAAAATCGTGAACCCCCCGTCGCGTCGCGGATCCCCTTCTCCGTAGAGCTGGCCGACCATCACGGAGACGCACGGCTTGAAAAAACCGGTCCCGATAATGATGAGGGCGAGACCGCCGAAAAATGTCAGCAATCCAATCGGGTCGGTTTTATAGGTAACCGCGACCCCGGCCCCTTGCCGCATAAATTCCGTCGCGCAGAGACAAAACTCTCCCAAGGCGATCAGAATTCCGCCGAACACCATCGAGCGGTGTTGGCCGATAAAACGGTCGGCGACCCAGCCGCACAAGAGCGGCATCAGATAAACCAGGCCGGTAAAATAGCCGTAAAAATGATAGGCTTCGGCCTGGGTCCAACCGAAACCGGGGTTGTTCTCCAAGGTCGCTTTCGAGCAAAGATAGAGAACGAGGAAGGCTCGCATTCCGTAATAGCAGAACCGTTCCCACATTTCGGTGGTAAAGAGCACCCAAAGCCCGGCCGGGTGATGCTTCGGAAATTCCGGGGGGGAAGGATCGGGACCTGTCGCCCCTCTGTCCGTTTCCATATCCTGATCCAACATTTGATTCAACACTTCCTGCGTTTTGTTTTTGCTCACGATCGGTACAAGGGGGAAAGGGATGGGAACCCCGGAACGGGAAACGCGACCGTCCTATTTCGCGCCGATTCCCGATACGTTTTCCTTCTAATGTAATACATAGGTTTGAACCCGGGAGTTGTGCGGGGAAACGAGAAGAATTTCCCGGCAACGTTTTTGGCGGACGACATCTTCCGGAGATTGATTGAAGAAAACCTCGCCGGAGGGATACCAAAAATCGGTTTTCGGATCATATCGCAGTTCGACGACGACGTTGCGTTTTAAGGATCCGGATAAGAAAGAGCGGGGCGGTTTTCCCGGCAGGGCCGGATCGTGTTGCCCGGTCGATTGGTCGAGGTTGAGAATCGCCTGCTCCAAGTTGCGCATCGCCTGCTTCAGATTCGGCAGCACCGGAATAAAGTCGATCGAGCCGAACGGCTCTTCCCGCTCCCTGTTCTTGGGGGGCTGGAGTTCGACGACGGCCGAAAAATAGGCGAGGATCGCCCGGGAACGCCGCTCTTGGGAAACGACGGCATCGTCGCCGAAACGGATCGTTTCCCAGTTCCAAATGTAAGGCAATATCTTTTCGCTGGCGTAGGAAACGAACCGGGCTTCGAGCCATTCCCGGATTTTCGGCAACGTTTCCCTCGCTTTTTCAAGGAGCATTTTCTCCCGTTCCAAGCGCTGTTGTCGCCGTTTCGCGAAATACTTCCCGAGAAGAACGCCGACGCCGATCCAAAAAAACGAATGGATGGCGATGTTATAAATGTAGCCGATCATCGATGATCCTACCGTCGCAAAGAGTGATGATTTGTAAGGAGGAAATCCAACCTCCAGTCCCGATTCTAACCTGTATCCCATCCGCTTTGCAAGAGTTTTTCGGAAAATTTTTTCGAAGCGGCTCTCGAACTTACTCCGCTCCGTCTCATCGAGATGGGACCGTAAATCCCGATTGGTTAGCGGAAATTGAGAGGTTGCCTTTATTGGATTCTCGCGCCGAGGTTTTCGGCCCGCACCAGCCCATCGGTTTGCTTGATTGCCCCCTTCTCGTACACGCCGGTTACGATCAGTCGGCCCAAATCGGTCCATTTCAGGTAGTCGATCATCACCTCGTAGGTTTTGACGAGGGCCTCGAAGCCGATTTCGCGGTCGTCTTCCCCGCACGCCAAAAGCAGGCTCTCTTTTTGGAACGGCTTTTGGGCGACCACGAACGAGTAGAATTTGTCGATCGCCGCCTTCAATTGCGCGGGGAAGGTAAACCAATAGAGCGGCGTCGCGAAGACGATCACCTCGGCCTCTTCCAGCATCGGGGCGAGTTCGTTGAAACCGTCCGAAAAAGCGCAGGCGGTCCCCTTTTTGAAACACTGCTCGCAGGCGATGCAGCCGTTGATCTTCTTTTCGGTGGTCGAGAAGTGCCGGACGGTGTGTCCCGCACGTTCCGCCCCGGCGGTAAAGGCCTCGACCATCAGGTCGGTGTTGCCTCCTTTGCGTGGGTTGCCGGTCAGGACCAGGATTTTTTTGCTCATGGTGATTCTCGCTTTCAAAAAGGTTGATTCGGAGGAAATGCGGCTCCCGCGACAGTATAACCGGTTTCGTGCGAGTCCGAAAGCCTCGTTCGGCCAGTCTCAAGAGAACTGCAAAGTCTTGTCATTTCGACTGAAGCGTAGCGCAAGGAGAAATCTCACCCTCGCGCGAGAGCCGGAATTCCTGCTTTTTCGGCGAAGGTGAGATTTCTCGCTCCGCTCGAAATGACGCCCCTCTTTTTCCCATCTTCTCACAAATTCGACTTTGCAATCCTCGTGCGGTCAGTCTGCTCCCGCCGGTCGTTGATGTTTTTGAAAACGCTTGCTTGGCTCAATCGGGTCTTTCAAGGGAAATTATCGAGTTTTCGCTCTTTCAGAAACATCGGCTTTTTGGTATAAACTAGGGAAACTACGCAATATTCGCTCGGCGCGTTCCCGCCTGATCCTGCAAAATATCTTTCGAAACCTTTCCCATCGCGTATGACATCACCAGCCAACACTTCCGTAAAAATTCCCACTTTGGATGAAGGCGGCAAATACCTCGGTTCGACGATCTGGAACCGCGGGTTCATCGCGATGTGCATCACGCAGTTTACCGTCGCGCTGAACGACAACATGTTCCGCTGGTTGATCGTGCCGATCGGCAAAGCCTACGCCGATGAGGACCTGATCCGGACGCTCGGCGGGCTCTTTCTCCTCGTTCCCTTCCTGCTGTTAGCCTCGATTGCCGGGTTTACGACGGACCGTTTCAGCAAGCGAAACGTGATGCTCTGGTGCAAAGGGACGGAAGCGATTCTGCTGGTTGTCGCCATTTTCGTGCTTTGCATGGGCCCGATGGTCGATCCGGAAACCGGGGTCAAGGTCGGCATTTTGGGAACGGCCAAAATTCCGCTCCTGCTCATCATTCTCTTCGGGCTCGGTTCCCAGGCCGCGTTTTTCAGCCCCTCGAAATACGGCAGCATTCCCGATCTCGTTCCAGAGAACAAGCTGTCCGAAGCGAACGGCGTCATTGCAATGACCACGATGATGGCCTGCGTTCTCGGGCAGATTCTCGGCGGCTACATCTTTTTCTGGACCTCGGTCTTCAAGCCGATCGGCTCCAAGCAGTCCGGCATCGAAGTGATGCGCAACGAGCCTTTCGGAATTCCGGGCGCGGAAAATTGGTGGATCGCCGCGCTCTTTCTCGTTGGGACCGCCGTGATCGGTTTGGTCGCGAGTTATTTCGTTCCGCGACTGAAGCCGAACAACGCAGCGGCGAAGTTCCCGAAAAACCCGATTTTTCAAACAGGCAAGGATATCGCGGAACTGTTTTCCTACCGCAAGCTGTACTGGGTTTCAATCGCGAGCGCTTTTTTCTGGGGGCTCGCCGGATTGGCGGCGCTCAACATCGACAAATTCCGCGAGGTTCTCAACGTCGATCAGCAGAATATCTCGAATCTGGCCGCGATCCTCTCGATCGGGATCGGGGCGGGGGCCGTGTTGTGCGGGATCTGGTCGCGCGGCCGGATCGAAATGGGCCTGGTCCCCATCGGAGCGTTCGGGATCGGTTTCTTTCTCTTCCTGCTCGGCTTCACTCCCGTCGTTCCGAAAATGGACGGTGGGACCGCTTCGTCGATTTATACGTTTTCCTACGCCTATGCCGCGATCACGTTGATACTAACCGGCGTCGCGGCGGGGCTGTTCGATATTCCCCTCGCCGCCTACATCCAGCATAATTGTCCCGAAGACCGTCGCGGTCGGCTCTTGGCCGCCTACAATTTCTTTTCCTTTACGGGAATGATTTTGTTTACGATCGGCTTTTTGGCGATCGCCAAGACGTTTGATTTTCTCGATTCTCAAGGTATCGTCTCGTACCCTCCCAGTTTGGCGATTTGGTTCTTCTCCAGTTTGATCGTGTTCGCCGTTTGCGGCATCCTCGTTTACGAACTGTTCGTGCCGCTGCTCAACCTGTCGTTCACCTTTTTGCTTTGGCTGCTTTACCGACCGAAAGTGTTTGGAACCGAAAACATCCCCAAAAAAGGCGGAGCGATTTTCGTTTGCAATCACGTCAGTTTTCTGGACGGGCCGCTCGTTTATACCTCGGTTGAAAAAGGGGTCCGGTTATTCGCCCATGTCGATTATATTCCCGGAAAATTTTTCAATTACCTGGCCGACCGGGCGCGCGTGATCCGCGTCCTGCCGGGCAAAAAAGTCGTACGCGCGATCAAGGAAGCCCGCGAAGGGCTCAAAAACGGCGATTTCCTCTGCATTTTTCCGGAAGGGGGAATTACCAGAACCGGGCAGATCAAAGCGTTCGAACCCGGCTTCCTTTCGATGCTGAAAGGGGACGAAGACGTGCCGGTGATTCCGGTTTATCTTGGCGGCATTTTCGGCAGCATGTTCAGTTACGCGTTCGGAACGAAGTTGAAATTCAAGCCCCGGCACCTGAAGCAGCATGTCGTCGTCGCGTTCGGGAAACCGATCTACCATCCGAACAGTGCCGCCCAGGTGCAGCGGGCGGTCGAGGAACTCGGCGTCGAAACGATGCGGAAATGCGGCAAAGAACTTCCGGTCCCGCCGCGGGCGATGCTCGATGCGCTGCTCAAGAAGGGGGATACGACGCTGCTTTCCGATGCGCAGGGAACCGAATTGAGTGGTCGGGAGTTTTTGCGAAAGACGTTCCTGCTGCGGCAAAAATTACGCCGCGACATTCTCGCCGACGACGAAACCAACATCGGCCTGCTCCTCCCGAGTTCGATCGACGCTTACCTCGTAAGCGCGGCCCTCGCCTCGGACCGCCGGACGGCCGTCAACCTTGACCCGACCTTTTCGAACGAAGCGCTCGAACATTGCATCAAAACGACAGGCGTTCGGCAGGTGTTGACAACCCGAAAGCTGCTCAAGCGGTTTCCGAACCTGAAAATCGCGGCCAAGCTCGTCTATCTCGAAGACCTGCTCCCGGAATCAACCGCTTCTTCGGAAGCCGGAAACGCCCTACCGTCGGAGCGAACGCTGGGACTGACGAAAATCGCGCCCGAGGATCCGATCGCGATTTTTTTCGAATTGGGTGCCGAAGAGCTTCCCAAGCCGATCACGCTTTCTCACAAGAATGTCGCGGAGCAGGTTCGCTCGCTGGTCGATCTGTTTAGGATCACGGACAAAGACACCCTGCTCGACGCGGCTTCACTTGCCGAACCGAACGGGTACCTCGGCATGTGGTTGACCTTGCTGGGCAGCGGTTCGGGAGCGTTGCATGATGATCCGACCGAATTCGAGCGGATCGGCGAATTGGCGAAAAAACGGCGTTGCACGTTCTTTCCGACGACGCCGGAATTTCTCGAGCGTGCTTTGTCGCATTGTCCGAAAGAGTGCTTCGAAAGCATCGACACCGTTTTGTGCACAGGCAAGCCGCTGTCCGGGGAATTGACGGACGCTTGGGAAAAAAGATACGGCGTCCGACCGGTTCAGGGTTACGGAAAGACGGCGGCGACATTTTGCGTTGCCGCCAACCTCCCCGATTGCCGCATTCAGGACACCTTCAACAAATACCGCAAGGACGGCTCGATGGGCCGGGCGATCCCGAACGTCGCGATCAAAATCGTCGATTCGCAAACCGGGGTCGATCTTGAGACGGGCGAGATTGGAACAATCCTCGTCAAAGGCCCGACCGTGATCCCGGAATCTTCCGAACAACCGGGAAAAACGGATTTAGCGCAGCAGAGCGACTGGTTATCAACCGGCGATCTCGGAAAGCTGGACGAAAACGGCTTTCTTTGGCTGAGTTAAAGCGTTAGCGAGGGATATTGGCGGTTTAGCCGAGCGGCGCAGACGCCGGAGCCCTAGCGAGACACCAACCCAAGGCGTTGTCGCGGACGCTCTCCGTTCTGATTTTTGAGCTGGAATCAATCTCGATCTTGGCGATATGTTCAAGCCGGTTTAAAATTTCCGTCGTCAGTACGGTAGCGGCCCAACAAGGCCGCGGTTTGACAAAGGGCGAAGCCTACCGCCCATACCGGCTACGGTATAATCACGATTTTCAAAATTTTCTTGCTTTCCTTGGCTTGTGAACTATACTGCGCTAAGGGTTTGTTCAAATTCACCAATGAGGCCAAACCCTATAAGTCCTACGTTCGTCATATTCGTCTTTTTTTGACTTCGTATCGGCACAAAGGGGGCGTTTGTGATTCGATCCGACGAAAAGATGGAAAAAGGACGGAGTTCCGGCTAAACAAGTCAACATCCCGATTCGTAGGGGATTCTCTGTAAAGAAACGTCCCCTCGGATAGGCCACTCAATTTCAACGGAGTTTTTTATTATGCTCAAGAATTTCAAGATCGGCACCAAATTGATGTGGGGATTCGCCCTCCTTTCCCTTCTCACCTTGCTTGTCGGCATCGTCGGGTACGTCTGTCTCGGACTCGTCGCGAAAGAAGTCCTTCTTTTGAACGGGCTAGCGGAGATCACCAAGAATGTCAATACGGCCATTAACGAATCGAACGCCGCACAAACGGTCGCGACGGATTTCGTCTTGAGCAAGGACCCCAAACACAATACCGAACTGGACGAGCACATCCAGAACATTCTCGATCTCGGCCCGATCTTGAAAAAAGAGATCGCGGGCAATATCCGTGCGAACAACGACACGAATCAGGAAGTCGCCAACCTGGAAAAACTCGCCGGTGATTACAAGGCCGAGCATTACAAGTATGTCAAATTTTACGAAGACAAAATCGCCTCCGCCAAACACCGCGTCGACGCCCGCAACGCCACGCTTGCGGCGTTCGATGCTCTGGTCGCCCAGATGAACAAAGTCACCGACGAGGAAGCCGCCGCGGATAACCTCAAAAACGCTAACGGCGAAAAGATGGTCTCGCGATTCCGGGTGGAGTTGATGGAAAAAGGGGCGAAGTTCGCGCAGGAAATCGAACGGATCGGCGTCGAAATCCGCAATTACGATTTGGCTTTGAATAATCCGGATGCGAGAGCGAAAGCCCAAGCTGGCGCCTACGCCCTGTTTACGACCATCGACGCCGAAGCGAAGAAACTTCAGGGCGAACTGCCGAATCCGGACTGCAAAAAAGCGATTCAAGGCGTGATCGACGCTTTGGGGCCGTGGAAGGTGACATTCGATAACAACGTCATCGCCAGCGACGGAATGATGACGATCGAAGATAACAAGCAGAAAATCGCAACCGATTTCTCCAATTCGGTGAACCATATTCTCACGTTGGTCGAAGGGGATATGAATACATGTGCGGAGAACGTCAAAAGTACGGATACGACCGCTTCTTACGGCATCATCGCCGCGATTATCATCGGCGTCGTCGTCGGCGTCGGCCTCGGACTCCTCCTGCGATCGGATATCACGACGGGGATCAAAGGGGTGACGGCGCTGATGCATTCGGTCGCCGGTGAAGGGGACCTTTCCGTTCACGTTCCCGAGGCGTTTCTCGGTCGCAAAGACGAAACCGGCGATCTGGCCAAGGCGGCAAGCATGGTTCTCAGCGATTACCAAAGTGTTTCCGGCATGGCCGCTTCGCTTTCGAACGGCGACTGGACGGTCGATATCCGCCCGAAGACGGACAAGGACTCGATGAACATCGGCTTGAAGAACATGATCGCCGCCGTCAATGAAACCTTGCACCAGGTCAGCGATGCCGTCAGGCAGGTCGCGACCGGCTCGGGGGAGGTCTCGACCGCTTCGCTGGCCCTTTCGAGCGGAGCCCAGGAATCGGCGGCGAGCCTCGAAGAGATCACCGCCTCAATGAGCGAAATCAGCGGTCAAACCAAACAGAACGCCGAAAGCGCCGCCAACGCCCGCGATCTGGCCAACGTCGCCTCCAAAGCGGCCGAAGGCGGTCAGGAAGCGATGCAGTCGATGACCGGGGCGATGGACCGGATCACGAAAAACTCGGCGGAAATCCAACGGGTTATCAAAGTGATCGACGACATCGCGTTCCAAACGAACCTGCTCGCCCTGAACGCGGCCGTCGAAGCCGCCCGGGCCGGTCAGCACGGCAAAGGCTTCGCCGTCGTCGCCGAAGAGGTCCGGAACCTCGCCGCCCGCAGTGCCAAGGCCGCCCAGGAAACGAGCGAACTGATCGGGACGAGCGGCCAGGAAATTCGCAAAGGGGGCGAGATCGCCGCCCATACGGCGGAAACCTTGAACCAGATCGTCGAGCAGATCAGACAGACAACCGACCTGGTCGCCGGGATCGCGATAGCGAGCAACGAACAGGCCCAGGGGGTCAACCAGGTGACGATCGGCTTGCAGCAGATCGACGCTGTGACGCAACAGAATACGGCCAGTGCCGAGGAATCGGCGAGCGCCGCCAACGAAATGAGCGGCCAGGCGACGCAGTTGCAGGAATTGATCGCCCGGTTCAAGCTGAAGTCCTAACGCACCGCAGCGTGTCGTCGCCTGACATTTTTGTCATTTCGACTGAAGCGTAGCGCAAGGAGAAATCTCGGCTGTGTTTGCCATTTCAACGTGGTTTGAATGGATCACACAACCGAGATTTCTCGCTTCGCTCGAAATGACGATTGTGGAACTTGTTTCCGAAAGTCATACAGCTGAGATATTACGCGATTTTTCGTTTGGTTTTTCCCGTTTGCGACCTACAATATCAAGTTGGGCGAGTTTCGTCCCGTGAAAACCTTCCGCGCCGTTCGGTGAAACCGGTCGCGGAACATATTTTTGACTTAGGAAAATAAATTTTCTGATATTCATTTTTGAGGAGATGATCGTGTTCAACAAATTTTCGATTGGTGCCAAGCTGATCCTTGGCTTTGTCGCTCTGTTAGTTTTACTGCTGGTCGTCGCGGCGGCCGGCTGGTACAGCATGTGGTCGATGGATGCCTCTTCCGATACGGCGATCGCCGATAAGGATTTGGTCGGCAACGCCTTCGACATCGACGGCTTCATGTACGAAGCCCAGTTTTACGCAATGTGCGGGCTGTACTTCAAGGAGGATGCCTGGATGAGCAAGGACGAGACGGGGACGAAAGGAACCGGCGTGGTCGCGGCCAAAGTCGCCGAGGTGACCAAAAGCATGATGGAACGGATTCCCGATGACAATCCCATGGACGGCTACACCAAGGCAATCGCGGAAAAATTCGTGGAATACGACAAACTGACCGACGACTGGGTCAAGGTTCATGCCGAGATGGATGACTCCGCCTCGGAGCGTGTCACGCTCGCCAACGCCGCACAGAAGGCCTTCGAAGGTCTCCGTGACAGTGTCGAACAAACCGGGATTCATGAGACGATTTACTTTGACGTGGAAAAAGGAACCCTGTTGCCGGAACGCCCGGAAGGAGCCCCTGAAGACACAATGAAATTCTGCTTTGTGCCGGACCGAATCGCGGACCAGCAAAAAGATATCGGAGAAGTTCTTGAAGACATCGAATACGTTCGCCGCCGGACCCGTGAACAGGCGTTGATCACCAACATGGAAGCGCTGAAAGTCAAAAACGAGGAAATAAAAACCGCTTTCAAAAAGACTTTCGACGATATCGATGCTCTGGCCAAGAAAACACAAACTGAGGAAAACTTGACGCTGGTGGCGGCGGGCCGAAAAAGTATGGTCGACTGGGAAACCGTGATCAAGGCGTATGAGGTTCTGGCCGTCAAACAGGCGACAATCATCGACGATTTCGGCACCATGGCCGCGGAAATCGCCGATTTGAGCGGCAAAATCAGTGGACAGGCGGAAATCGATTCCCAGAATGCCATTAACGCGGCGACCCGGGCGAACAATATCGGTAACATAATGATTTACGGTATTTCGATTTTCGCGGTCGTGGTCGGAGTGTTTCTCGGATTCGGCTTGACCCGGAGCATCGCGGGCGGCACTTCGAAGGTGACCGATGCCTTGCAGCTTTTGGTGGCCGAAGGGGACATTACCGTTCAAATCGACCCGGCCTTGAAAAAGCGTGGTGATGAAATCGGCAAGCTCGCCGTTTTGGCGGAAGAGGTGCTCGGGGATTACAACGGCGTTTCGGCGATGGCCGCTTCTCTCGCCCAAGGGAATTGGACGGTGGAAGTGAAGCCGAAGACCGAGAAGGATTCGATGAACATCGGCCTCAAGAACATGATCGCCGCCGTCAACCAGACGCTGCACCAGGTGAACGAATCGGTGGTCCAGGTTTCGACCGGGGCGGCCCAGGTGGCCCAGGCGAGCGAATCGCTTTCGCAAGGGGCGACGGAATCGGCCGCCTCGCTGGAGGAAATCTCGGCGACGATGAACGAGATGGGGGGGCAAACCAACAAGAACGCCCAAGGCGCGACGGAAGCGAATCAATTGGCCCAGAAGACGAACACGGCGGCCGGAGCCGGCAAGACGACGATGGAGCGGATGGTTCAGTCGATGGCCCAGATCACGAAGAATTCCGAAGACGTGCAGAAGGTGATCAAGGTGATCGACGACATTTCGTTCCAGACGAATTTGCTGGCCCTCAACGCGGCGGTCGAAGCGGCCCGGGCGGGAACGCACGGCAAAGGCTTCGCCGTGGTCGCCGAAGAGGTTCGGAACCTGGCCGCCCGATGTGCGAAGGCGGCCGGCGAAACGAGCCAGATGATCGAGAGCAACAACAAGCAGATCAAGGAAGGGGCGAACATCGTCGAAGAAACGGCGAAGACCCTGGACGAGATTCTGGAATTTTCGCAGGACACGGCGAAACTGATCAACGAAATCGCCCGGGCGAGCAACGACCAGGCGCAAGGGGTCGGCCAGGTTTCCCAGGCGCTCCAGCAAATCGACGCGGTGACGCAGCAGAACACGGCGAGCGCGGAGGAAACGGCCAGCGTCTCGAACGAGATGAGCGGTCAGGCGAGCCAGTTGCAGGCGTTGATCGCCCAGTTCCGACTACGGCTGTAAGCGTGGGCAGTAGGCTTCGCCCACTGTCAAACCGCGGCCTCGTTGGGCCGCTGCCGTACTGAAGACGGGAATTCTAAACCGGCTTGAGTAAAACGCGGTTCTCATTCTGAACCCGGAAGAATCCGGTTCGGGTCTTCAATTCGCCCCCTCGCGAATTGAAGACACCGAGCCGGATTTTTCTTTTTCTTGGCCCCGGCCGTTTGGGCAACGGCGTCTGCGCCGCTCGGCTAAACAATGTGATCGATCTCTTTTCGAACAGCAGCCGGAAAGGAGCCGTACTCGGCATATTGACGGTGTGTTGGCGTTCAATCTCAACACACCGTCAATGCGCTGCGCTCCTTTTCGGCTTTTGTTCTTGTATGGGTTTTCCAAAAACTGGCAGTATAGGAAGAATGCACAGACATTTATAATTTTATAATTTTTAACTATTGCGCAAACTTTTCCTATTAATGTGTCGCATTTTGGTCGATAATAATGACGATTAGGCGAAACTTTCCGTCTATTCCCTTGATTTCATTGTAATGTACGATGTTTAGGAAGAATAGAAGGCCAACAAACATCATGCTGACACTAGCTTTTCTCAAAAAAATCGTGATATCCAAAGATACAGTATTGCGCTCGCTTTTCGTGGGCTTGCTTTGCTGTTTTTTCAGCGCATCGATTTTCGGGGCTGTCGTAGCGCCGGATTCTTATCTCAATTACGCCTCGACGGACAACCA
Source organism: Thermoguttaceae bacterium (assembly GCA_031556455.1). Lineage (GTDB taxonomy): Bacteria > Planctomycetota > Planctomycetia > Pirellulales > Thermoguttaceae > JAVBSX01. The sequence continues at coordinate 2,310 of JAVBSX010000019.1, read as the reverse complement.
AATGAATGTTGCCGATGTTCTGGACGCTTCCGTCGGGAATCCCGGGATGCAACCGATTTACAGCATCATGAACGACCCGCGAATGACCGGTTGGGGGGTCAACGACACTTTGGATCAAATGACCGGTTCGTTGCGAGCCAACGGCATCCGTTTGACGATGTCGACTCCGTGGTTGCCGATCATGAACCGGGCGCGAACGATCGGCCAATACGAAAACCATATCATCGCTTCCAACAAAAGAGACTGGAAATTTTCCGACAATGGCGTTCTTGTCCTTGCCCAGGCCGCCGATAAAAAGGACGGTCTTTTGAAAGGGACGATCGCGAGCATCATCCCGAATGATAAAAGCGAAGAGGACGAAGATGAGGGAGAGGAATTCGAAGTCGGGAGCGATTTCGGCGGGCACTCCATCAATATCGATTGCCTCGGAAAAAACTCCAAGAACGTCTGGTTTTCCCCGGTTCATTCCGCGACGAATATCGGAAACGACGGCAATGCCCCTTCGTGTCATATCGACCGGACCGGTTTCATGGCCGGATTTGAGAAAGGGCACTGTCCCTGTTCAAACTACGGCGTCGTTTTCGGGTACACCGTTCCGATCCTGATGCAGTACGACGGCAATATCACTTCCGACGACTTGATGATCGGTCTTTATGGACGCAAGAAACTGAAAGCGGAATTTTACGTCAACGGTTGGCTCGGGTACGGTCATCAAATGTACCGGGAAAAACGTTATGTCCGTATACCCGATCTCGGTTCCAGTTACAAGTATGAAGGAAAATTCGAGGGGGATTCCTACTCTTCGTGCATCGAAGTGTACCGGGCGATTTATTGCAAGCCGGGTTTCGTTTTGCGGCCGCTCGCCGCGTTCGATTTCCAATATGGGAAGCAAAAAGGCTTTCGGGAAAAAGGCCGCGGCCCGTTCGGTCTCGTCTACGATGATATCGAGTACCAGCAGATCATGCTTCGCTGCGGCATCGCGACGCAGATCGGGGCGAGCGACGGTTCAAGCAAAATGACGATTCGCCAGCGGATTTACTATGCCCGGCTCGTCGGCAACGAGCCGTATCCGGATTCCATTTCCTATTTTGAGGCGGGCGGTCAGAGCACGACGTTCCATACGCGGGGTACGGACGCCGACCGGGATTACATGATCCTGGGAATGGGAGGACAGTGTTATCTCGATGCCGCGCGGACATGCCAATTGTACGGCGATTACGACGCGATCGTCTCGCACCGGCTGACGACGCATGCCGTGTCGCTCGGCCTCATTCAAAGGTTTTAGATCAATCGTATTCGCTCGGTTTCGGGACCTTCGTCGCTGCGCTCAGGAAGGCTCCTGACTCAATTTTTGCCGGAAACAGAAAACTTCAAACGCAGCGTCTCGATCTGTTCCCCGCAACGGTTCGAGACCTCGTTCACGTCCCAACGGTCGTCCGGCTTCGCGTACAGTTCGAGGCGGCGGCCGTTTTGCGTTTCCTTCAGGAACCATTCGGCGGTGATGATTGCCCGGTTTCCTTCGGAATCGGTGAGCAACAGTTCTTGACGCGACGATTCCGTTTCACCGGAAATCAACTGCAACAGATTTTTGCCGGTCAAGCCTGAAAACGCCCCGGGATCCGGCGAAGGGACCGGCTCCGGCCCGAGCAAATAATGCCAAAACGTCGCATACAGGTCGTTCGGCTGTGTTAAGGCCGGGCTCCGTTCCATTTTCGCGAAACCGTCTGGAAACCGCAAAAACAACGGGAGATGCACGTTTTCCGACCACAGTCGCGAAACGCTCTTATCGGAATCGGATAACCCGATCACCCGGTGTTCGCCCATCGGATACCCTTGAGCCGAGGTCAACGCGAACAAGGTCCGCTGTCCCAGCTCTCCCTCCCGCAACGTTTGAAGAAACCCGCCGAGCAGCTCGTCGAAAAACGTGATCCCGCCCGAATAGGCTTCGACCACGCTCCGCAGCACGTCCGGATCAGGCTCGGTTTCGGCCGACCGCTCATCGACAAACGGCGGCTCCGCTCCCGCATACGGCGGGGGATCCTCGTCCTCGACGTACTCTTCGCGGTTGGCGAGCGTAAAACCCCACGCTCCGGAAAAGCCTTTCCAATCAGACCAAACAAAACACGGCTCTTTGTCCGGATCAGGAATCTCGGCCAGTTTTTCAAAAACAGCGTTCAAAAGCCGAAAAAAACCGGTTTCTTCCGGCGAATCCGTAACCTGAAGAGAGTTTGCGGCATCAATGAGACAGATCTCGGCGAAACCGTCGGCCCAAACCGTATCGGCGACGGCCGGTTCGTCGGTTAGCAAAAT
>JAVBSX010000131.1:0-3680 GCA_031556455.1 Thermoguttaceae bacterium | reverse complement strand
GCCTTTTCCGGCCGGGCGGCTTCCGTAAAGCTCGGCCGCCGCCCTTTGCGGCAATCGCCGTAAAGGGTGAACTGGCTGACGACCAGCATTTTTCCGCCGACATCCTGCAGCCCGAGGTTCATTTTTCCGGCGTCATCCTCGAAGATGCGAAGCCCGGCGATCTTCTCGGCGAGGACCCGGGCTTCTTTTTCCGTGTCCGATTCCTTAACGCCGAGCAGGACCAGCAATCCCGGACCGATTTCGCCGGTGATTTGACCGGATTCGGGCAGGCTGACCTTGGCACGTCGGACTCGTTGGATACAGGCTCGCATGTTTTTCTCGGAGGGTAAGGAACCAATCAAAACCAGCCCCAAACGTGAGCGCGGGGGGATGTTGGCAGTTAGCGGTCAGCGGCTTAGCAGCGGAGAAGGCCGTTTTCGAAGCCGCTAAGTTTCACGGTTTGATCCCTCCGCGCTAACGCTTGGGGCTGCTGCCTGATTCGAAATTTTTTGCGAAGATCAATATACTCAAGCCGGTTTAAAATTCCCGTCTTCAACACGGCAGCGGCCCAACGAGGCCGCGATTTGACAGAGGGCGAAGCCTACCGCCCATACCGGCTACGGTATAACCGTCAAACTTGACCGCACTTCCAACTTCTCAATCTTCTTCGGCTTGTTCGATCAGACGGTCCAGATCATCGCCGCTCGAAGGTTGGGAAGCGTCCGGCGCTTTCGGGACAGTCCGACCGGAGATGAGCGGATCGTCGTATTCCGGGAAAATGATCGCGCTGCCGGGACAGATTCGCGAACAGGCCGGGCAACCGTCGCGACACCGATCCGGTTGGCTGACTTCAGGCCGGTCGCCGATTCCGATTTCATAAACGCCGAACATGCAATAATTGACGCATTCCAAACAGCCGAGGCAGGCGATTTCGTCGACAACCGGATACCAACGCCGGGCCGTCTGTTCCTCGATCCGGTGCAGTCGAACCGAATTCTCAACCGATACGATCGACAATCTGGGAATCCCTTCGGGCGTTTTGGTTTCCGCGAGGTCGAAACAGGTGATTTCGCCCTGCAAACCGAGATTTCGCAGCAACCAATACGTCGCCCGGGGAGCCAACCAGGAAAACGCGATCGTCGGACCGGCAATCGAACGCAAGGCGGCGGCCGAATCGCCGGTTTTTGAAAGATCGTAAAGGTGCGACAAAACCCAAACCGGCCCTTCGGTCCTGTGCTGTAATTCGGCGAGAAACGAATCCTCGAATTTCCGAATTTCAAGGTTCGACGGTTCCCGAGAGGTGAAAAATAGCGACGTGATCATGGGCTGGGTCGGCAGGTTGAGCGTCGGAACAAATCTGGACGGTCCCGCGAAAGCGGCGGCCTTCGATCTCGAAACAATTCGGTTCCGGCATCGAGAATTCGCCGTCGTCGATTTTCCGGACCGAGCCGCGGTCGCCGCTCACCGGCCCTTCGTAATCGAGGTAGTACGGACGATGATCGGGCAGCCGTCGGACCGGGCCGGAAACAATTCCTTTTCGGACTGAAAGCAATTCTTCCGCCAATCGCGGCGGCAGGGAATAACTGAGGAGCGGCCCGTCCGGACTTTCGAACAGTAGATCCCAATGGTATTCCCCTTCGGCGGTTTCGTGCCGCAGAATCACGAACCTCGGCATGATTTATCGGCCTGAGAAAATATTGAATCTTTTCGAAACGGCAACCCGAAACGTAACGAAATAAAGCGAGGAAACAAGCGGAAAACACGCGTGCAACCCCGACCTCTCATTTCGTGAAGGGGATCACCGTCTATTTTTGGGCCAATCGCAATTGGACGCGGCAGGCGGCGAGTTCTTTTTCCCGCAGATCGACCATTTCCGGGGTTTTGGCCGGCTTCGCGAGGATTTCGTCCATTTCCTGCCGAACCTCTTCGACGTCGATCTCATCGATCGGAATCGCCTTGCCGGTCAAAAGGCTGATCGTATCATCAAGCACTTCGACGAATCCGCTTTCGATAAACAGGTTCTCCGTCCGGCTCGCATCGACCTTGACGCGAAGCTCCCCGGCGCCCAGTCGCCCGACCATCGGCGTATGCCCGGGCAATACGCCGTACTCGCCGTCGTAAAGGGGCAGGGCGATGAAGGTCGCTTCCGTATCCAAAACCGTTTTGTCGGGCGTTACAACGATGCAATTCATGGGAGTAGAGGATAGAGGACAGAGGATAGAGGACAGGGAGAGGAGCGGGAAGTCGTTGTTTCAAAACTTCCCACTTCCCACTTCTCACTTCCCACTTATTTTTTCGCTTCGGCTTCCATTTTTTCGGCTTGTTCGGCGGCCTGTTCGACGGCTCCGACGTACATAAACGCCTGCTCCGGCAGGTGGTCCCACTTGCCGTCGGCGATCTCCTCGAACGAACGGATCGTTTCCTCAAGCGGTGTGATCTCCCCCGGCTTGCCGGTAAAGACCTCGGCCACCAAAAACGGCTGCGACAGGAATCGCTCCATTCTCCGGGCACGGTGCACGACCAGCTTGTCTTCTTCCGCCAATTCGTCGACGCCGAGAATCGCGATGATGTCCTGCAATTCGCGGTATCGCTGCAAGGTTTGCTGGACACGGTGGGCACAGGCGTAATGCCGGTCACCGACATATTGCGGGTCGAGCACCCGGCTCGAAGAGGCGAGCGGGTCGACCGCCGGATAAATCCCCTTCTCGGAAATCGCGCGTTCGAGATACAAAAACGCGTCCAACTGCCCGAACGCCGTCGCCGGGGCCGGGTCGGTCGGGTCGTCCGCCGGAACGTAAACAGCCTGTACCGAGGTGATCGCCCCTTTGCTCGTCGAAGCGATCCGCTCCTGCAAGGCACCCATCTCCGAGGCCAGCGTCGGCTGGTAACCGACCGCCGAGGGCATGCGGCCGAGGAGGGCCGAAACTTCCGAACCGGCCTGGGAGAAACGGAAAATATTGTCGATAAACAGCAGCACGTCGGTTCCGGTCACATCCCGGAAATACTCGGCCATTGTCAAGGCGGACAAAGCGACTCGGAGACGGGCTCCCGGCGGTTCGTTCATCTGCCCGAACACCATCGTCGTCTGCTCGATCACGGAGCGACCGGTGTTGCCGATCTTCGCTTCCTTCATTTCCAACCAAAGGTCGTTTCCTTCGCGGGTCCGCTCGCCGACCCCGGCGAACACGGAACTCCCGCCGTGGGCCGAGGCGATTCGGGCGATCAGCTCCTGCAGGATAACGGTCTTGCCAAGACCGGCTCCGCCGAAGAGGCCCGCCTTGCCGCCGCGGACGAACGGGGTCAGCAAGTCGATCACCTTGATCCCGGTCACGAACACTTCGGTGCTCGTCGAGAGGTCGGTCACCTTCGGGGCTTCCTGGTGAATCGGGCGATATTCTTTCGCCTCGACCGGGCCGAGCTTGTCGATCGGTTGTCCGAGCAGGTTGAAGACCCGGCCCAGGGTTTCCTTGCCGACGGGAACGGAAACGGGCGATCCAGTGTCGAGGCATTCCATTCCCCGGACGAGCCCGTCGGTGTTGCCGAGGGCGACACAACGGACGCGGCCGCCGCCGAGGTGCTGCTGCACTTCCCCGGTCAGGTGAATCGCGATCCCTTTTTGCTCGCTGTCGATTTTAATGGCGTTGTAAATGGCCGGCAGTTGACTTTCGGGAAATTCCGCGTCAAACGTCGAACCGATCACC
>JAVBSX010000271.1:0-8426 GCA_031556455.1 Thermoguttaceae bacterium | reverse complement strand
GTCGCTCATAAAATGTTGCTCATCGCCCACGCGTTGGTCAAAAACGATGTTTATTGGGAAAACCAACTTTTTAAAGAAATTTCGTAAATTTTCCCTTTTTTGTTTTTCGTTCACTTGACGCAAACACAATTGCTGCGCGGGAATGACGGAATATATTTGCTTTACAGAACGCCAGATAAAAATGAACTCAGCAAAATCTACTTTTCTGCAACGTCGTAACAATACAGGTATTGGGCATGTCGCAAGTACAGTCGCCCGCCGCAGACGACCGGATGTGCCCAGCTCATTCCTTCGGCCTCGTTCGGCAATCGGAAGCGGCTGATCTCGACGTACCGGTCCGGTTCCGGCTTGAGCAGGATCACCGTCCGATCGGCCTCCGAAAGTCCGTAAATCAAACCGTCGGCGTAGTGCACGGAACCGGAACCGATCGCACGCTCCATATAACCGATCTCGCCCGTGTCGAAACGGATCGACCCCCATGCCCCTTTGTGCGTCGTTCCGTAAACGTAATCGCCGAGCAGGATCACCCCACCGTGATGATTGTCGAACCGCTTCTCGTACCAGACTTCGTTCGCGGTGATCGCACCGTTCGCTTCCCGTGTCAGCTTGAAAAGGCGAGCCCCTTCGTCGTACCCGCTGGTCATAAAAAGGTGCCCGTCGCGATACACCGGCATGGTTACGTTCGTAACCCGAAAGTTTTTCCAGGGGAAAGAAAAGAGCGTCTTTCCGGTCGCCGGGTCGAGACCTTCGACCGTTTTCTCGGTTTGGATCGCGACGATCCGGGTCCCGTCGAAGGTAAAGAAATACGGCGTCGCGAATCCCGGCTTTTCGTTGGCCGAAGCCGCCGCCCAAACGGTCTTGCCGGTTCGCTTGTCGAGGGCGAGGGCACAGGCTTTCGGGCCGCCGGGGCAACAGATCAGGTTCTCGCCGTCGATGATCACCGATTCGCCGAGCGCCCAACGCGGGACCTCCGAACCGTAATCGGTCATAATATTGCGATGCCAGATTTTTTTGCCGGTTTTCGCGTCGAAACAGGCGACCTCCCCGACGGCGCTTTCGTCGTAAACACGGTCGCCATCGATCGTCGGGGTCGCCCGGGTGCTCGGATACCGACGCCGATCGGACAAGGCGGGGCCGTTGTCGTTTTGCCAAAGCAATCGGCCGTCGAGATCGAGGCAGAAAACCATCGCCAGCTCTTTGCCGTCCTTTTCAACGTTGCCGCTGGTGTAAATCCGCCCATCGGCCAAGGAAACCCCGGAATACCCCAGCCCGAGAAAATCGGCGGTCCAAAGGAGTTTCGGGCCTCCCTCGGGCCATTGTTTCAACAGCCCGGTGTCCGAGGATTTGTTGTCGCCGTTGGGGCCGTGAAAAACTGGCCAAAACGGAGCGGAATCGGCGGCGAAGAGGGGAGCCGTTGCGAGAAGCAGCACGGCGAAAAAGAAAGCGACGTTGCGAGGCATGATCGTTACTCCCGGTTGAAATTTTGATCTTCAAGTAAAAAACCGAACACGGGAAACAGCAGCCCGATTCGATATTTTTTGTGAAGATCAGCAAGTCGTATTCGCGAGCAAGGCGAACACGACACTTCGACCGAGTATAGCCGAAAAAGAAATCGATTCAAGCTGATTGCGGTGTTTCGAGCGATTCCTGAACCGATACGAAGTCCGAAAAAGAAACCGCGCGATCCTTAACGGCTGGACCACGCGGATTCGAAGTTGGCAGGGGCACGGATTTTCCTGCCTCATACCAAATCATACTGCAAACACCACTTCAAAGCGTTTTATAGACGAGGCCGCTGGTGTCCCAACGTTTTTTGTTGGGGTCGTCGTAACTTTATAACCTGTTTGTGTTTATGTAAAATCCCGACCTGTAACGATTTCATTTTCAAATCCCGGTTTTCGGGAAAATCGAAACCCAAACAGGTCAATGAACCAAGGAAAATTCGTCTTCGCACAAATCATGGACCGCGTTCCCTGGCGTCGCTTCCAAACCTGCGTCGAACGCTATCGCGGCGACCGTAACGTTCAAACTTTCAAATGTTCCGACTACCTTCGCGTCATGGCCTTCGCCCAGTTGACCTACCGCGAAAGCCTCCGGGACATCGTCGCCTGCCTGAACGCCGTCCCCGAAAAAATGTATCACATGGGAATCCGTTCCGGTGTTTCCCGCAACAATTTATCCAACGCAACCAAGCAACGCGACTGGAGAATTTTCGCCGACTTCGCACAAATCCTGATCGAACAAGCTCGACGACTGTACGCCGGTGATCCGTCGCACGTCGGTCTCGACGCGACCGTGTACGCTTTGGACTCGACGACCATCGACTTGTGCCTGTCGTTGTTTCCGTGGGCTCCGTTCCGCAAGACCAAGGCGGCGATCAAACTGCATACGCTGCTCAATATTCAAGGAGGTATTCCGGAGTTTATCCTCATTTCAGACGGGAAATTACATGATGTGAACGTGTTGGACCATATGATTTTTCAAGCGGGAGCGTTTTATGTGATGGATCGGGGCTATCTCGATTTCGGGCGGCTGTACAAAATCAATCAAGCGAAAGCGTTTTTCGTGACAAGGGCGAAAAAGAACACGCAATTGACGCGACGGTATTCCCATGTCGTCGACAAGGCGACGGGAGTTCAATGTGATCAAACGGTTGTGTTGACGAATGCGGATTCCTTTTCGACATACCCGGAACCGTTTCGGCGTGTTCGGTATTACGATGAGGAGCTGGATAAACGATTGGTGTTTTTGACGAACAACATGAGTCTTCCGGCTCGACTGATCGCGGACTTGTATCGGTCTCGGTGGCGGGTGGAATTATTTTTCAAATGGATCAAGCAGCATCTTCGGATCAAAACGTTTTACGGCATGAGCGAGAACGCGGTGAAGTCGCAAATCTGGAGCGGCGTGAGTGTTTACCTGCTGGTGGCGATCCTGAAAAAGGAACTTGGCCTGTCGCAGAGTCTTCACCAGATTTTACAGATTTTCAGCTTGACGCAATTCGAGAAAACCCCTGTCATTTCAATGTTTGAAAGCAAAAATTACATTTTCCAAAACAGTCCTTGCCCTAACCAGTTGACATTGTTCGACTTATGATGGGACGCTTATGATGTGAAAATTATAATTTCGTCGCAATGAGGCTTGTCAAACAACCGTCAAAAAACTGTATGCATAGTCGCTGAGACTTGGCCCATAATCTCTTAAAAATTCCATCCTTTTTTTCCCGATGCCTCGTTCAGGTGTATTGATGACCCGTAAAAACGATAGGTCTTTGTCGTTACGGATACCTGGAAGTCTTATAAGCTTTCATAATATTCAAAAGTTTTATTGAATACCATTCTATTTCCTTCCCTCCCGGTCGTTTAATAAGAATTTAATAAGGTTTTGCCTTTGAATACCTTCTATATCATTACCCCAAATCGGATCAAGGGACAGCACCATCTTCGGATAATTGTCGGGAATCTCCTGAAGTGGCCCGAATTCCCGTCGTACCGTCTCTTCATGATTCAGAAGATAGGCAACCTGAATATACAATTTCTCGTTCTCCTTCTCGGCAATGAAATCGATCTCCTGCTCCTTCCATTTTCCAATGGAAACTTTGTATCCCCGGCGACGTAATTCAAGATACACCAGATTCTCCAATAATCCCGATATATCCCCTTCCTTGAATCCCAGTTGGGCATGTCGCAGACCAAGGTCGCCTAGGAAATACTTTTCATAAATTTCCAAATACCGTTTTCCCTTCAGGTCGTAACGGGGAATACGATGGACAATAAAGCCTTGTTCCAACGCCTTCAAATAATTATAAACCGTCTCGCTACTGGCCTTTCGCCGCTGATTCTTGAGGAATTGGGCAACCCGATTGGCGGAAATAATATTTCCAATATTATCCAAAACAAATCGACTGATGCTCTCCAGTAATGCGACATCCCGAATGTTATTTCTCGACACTACGTCCTTTAAAAGAATGGAATCGTAAATTCCCCCGATATATTGATAAACGGTTTCGTCATTCAAATCAAAGGCATGAAGCCCCGGCAAACCTCCATATTTTAAATATCGTGCAAATTCCTCGTCATGGGATTGACATTGTTTCCCCCGAAAGATTAAATGTTCTCGAAACGAAAGTGGAAAGACCGGAATTTCGACATAGCGGCCGGCAATAAAGGTCGCCAGTTCCGAAGAAAGGAGTCGGGCATTGGAACCTGTAATATAAATGTCCGCTTTCTTATCGGCAAGCAAAGAATTGACCACCTTTTCCCAAGCTGGAACCTCTTGGATTTCGTCAAGAAAGAGGTAAATCTTCTGTTTGCCGGTCTGCTTTCGGATCGCGTCATATAAATCGACATCGGACCGAATCGCGGCGTTCTCCATCGATTCGAGATTGAAATAAATAATCCGCTTTTCAGGGATTCCTTTGGCCAGCATCTCACCTTTGATAAGCTCCAAGAGGCAGGATTTCCCAACCCGTCGCATCCCGGAAAGAACTTTGACGAGAGGTTTATCAATAAACGGCTGGATTTTATGAATATAATCAGGTCGGGAAAACATGGCAAAAAAACTCCAAAATTGAAAGAAATAGAAAGTTTCTAGTATAACCGAAACTTTTCACTATTCAATGACATATTCCGGATAACATTGAAATATCGAAAATTAAAGAATTGAAAAAAAAATCGAAAAAAAAATCATCCGTCGCGTCGTTTTTTTTGCGAAAATGTGATGATCGTCTTCAAATCCGCTACCACAACTACAACAAAACTTTTTTTTTGCGAGAATAAAATGACCGAGCCGGTTCGAATCCGAATGATTGACGCGGCCAAGGATGCCGAGGCCGTTCTTCAAATTTACGCTCACTACATTGAGAACACGGCGATTACGTTCGAGACCTCCGTTCCCGGCATCGCGGAGTTTGAGCAGCGGATTTGCTCGATTTGTTCCCGGTTCCCCTTTTTGGTTTGTACGCTCAACGGCACCATTGTCGGCTATGCCTATGCCGATGTCCAGCGAGAAAGGGCCGCATACCAATGGAATACCGAGCTGTCGGTTTATGTGAAAAACGGATGGACAGGTCGCGAATTCGGTCGTGCCTTGTGCGGTGCGACATTGGATATCCTGAAACGGCAGAATATTCAAAATGTCTATAGCGGCATCGCCTTGCCGAACGCCGCCAGCGAGAAACTACACGAGCACCTCGGCTTCACGCTCGTCGGAGTGTACCGGGAAGCCGGATACAAGTTCGGCCAATGGCACAGCGTCGCATGGTACGAAAAATTTCTCGGCGATCACAACTTCGCCCCGATTCCCGTCGTGCCGATTCAACAGATTCCGGTGGCAATAATCGGAGGCATTATCAAGACTTACGAAACGGGCCTCGAGAGGGGAAGTTCATAATATCTCTTGACAGAGAAACAACATTTGGCTAAAATACAAAATGTTGTTAATGAACACCTCGCCATCGGTCGATATTGATTCTGAAAGGAACCCGTCGTGAAACGCAACGCGACATTGAACAAGCTGTCCGTCAAGCGGAAGTCGGAGATTTTCAAAGCTCTCGGACATCCGACGCGACTCCAGATCGTCGAAAAGCTCGCCGAAGGGGAGCAGTGCGTCTGCGTCCTTCTCGAAATGTTCGATATTGATATGTCCACCCTGTCCCGACATCTTTCCGTCTTGAAAAACGCCGGGATCGTGACCGATGAACGACGCGGCAAGAATATTTTCTACAGCCTGACGTGTCCCTGCACCCTCGATATGTTCCAGTGCTTGGAAGAAGTCCTCGGGGACCGTTGATCCCCCGGTGTTCGCACAAATTTTTTTGAAATTACGATTGTATTTTTAGCCAATCGTGCAATCTTATGAGTAGAGAAAAGTGGATATTTTCCGGACTCATCGGCGTCTTTCTCGTCGCTTATTTCCTTCCCATCGGCAGTCCGAAGGTGCAGGACGCCTTCATCGACGCCTTTCGGATGCTTCAGTGGTACGCGATGTTCCACACGCTCGCCTGTGTCGTGCCCGCGATGTTCATTGCCGGGGCGATTGCGACCTTCCTCTCGAAAGAATCGATTCTCAAACATCTCGGTCCGAAAGCCCACCCCGTCGAAGCCTATGGCGTGGCGTCGATTTCCGGGACAATTTTAGCCGTCTGTTCGTGCAGCGTGCTTCCGATGTTCGCCGGAATTTATCGTATCGGAGCGGGACTCGGCCCGGCGGCGACTTTCCTCGTGGCGGGACCGGCTCTCAACGTCATGGCGATTTTCCTGACGGCCCGCGTTCTCGGTTTCGAACTCGGCATCGCCCGAACCGTGACGGCAATCGGCATGAGCATCGTGATCGGTATGCTAATGGCGTTGATCTTCCGCAAGAGCGAAGAAGAACGGATCGCCGCGACGATGCAGCTGCCCGACCCGCCGCCGTCGAAACGAAAACTTTGGCAGACCGCCACGTTCCTCGCCGTGATGATCGCCTTTCTCGTGTTCAGCGATTGGGTCAATCCCGGCACGAAAATTCTCTCCCTCCCGCAAGGCACGACGCTCACACACCTCGACAACCTTGCCGGTAAAAAGATGCTGACGATCTCGACGCCGCTTGAACTTGATTCTTCGGTCACGCAGCAGACAAGCGGCGACATGACGTTCCAGATTCAAAATACCGTGAGCGGCTTCGACAAGTTGACGCCGGACGAACAAAAATTCTTCGAGCCGGGCAACCGTTTTCTCATCGTAACGAAGAACATCGAGAAGATCACGGACAACGTGCCGGAGAATTACCGTTTCGCGGCGACGGTCTTCGCGTACCGCTGGTATCTCTGCCTCGCCTGTGCCGCCCTGCTCGGCGTGATGATCGTTCGGTGGTTCGAGCGGGATGAACTCGCGGAATGGATGGATCAAACGTGGTCGTTCGCCAAGAGCATCGTGCCGCTTTTGTTCGGAGGCGTCTTTGTGACGGGGTTCGTCGCCTCGCTGCTCCCCGCCGAGATCGTCGCCCAATGGGTCGGCGGCAACAGTTTTCAAGCCAACATGGTCGCGTCGATCATCGGTTTGCTCTGGTACTTCGCCACGCTGACGGAAATCCCGCTCATGCAGGTGTTGATGGGGCTCGGCATGGGCAAGGGCCCGGCCCTGACGCTGCTCCTCGCCGGACCGACGCTCTCGCTGCCGAGCATCATCGTCATCGGAAAATATCTCGGAGCGAAAAAAACAGCGGTGTTTGTTTTGCTCGTCGTCATTGCCAGTGCAATTTGTGGTATGGTCTTTGGATACTTCTTCCCCTAACCCTTCAACCCGGATAAAATCATGCTGATTCAAGTTCTCGGAACCGGCTGTGCGAAATGCACGAAGCTGGCCACCCACGCCGACGAAGCCGCGAAAAAGGTGGGCGTCGAGTACACCCTCGAAAAAGTAACGGACATCACGAAAATTATCGGAATGGGCGTAATGACAACCCCGGCCCTCGTCGTCGACGGCAAACTCAAGCGTTCCGGCACCGTGCCGAGCGTCGATCAAATCGTTACGATGCTCAAACAATGAACCTTCCATGAAAGACCGAATTAAACCGATCCTGACCGTTCTCCTGCTTGTGTTCGCCGGGGTCACGCTGGGCGTACAGATCGGCAAGGAGTTTCACCGCGTCGAACCGATGCGGCTCGCCGAGGGTTTGAACGTCGTCTGCACCCACGCGACGGTTCGCTGCCCGACCTGTACGACAATGGAAAAGCTGACGAAGGAAACTCTTGACAAATCGTTCAAGGAGGCTGTTGCTGCTGGGCAGATCGTGTTCCGTGAGATCAATTACGAACAGCCGGAAGTTGCCGCTTTCTGTGAGGAATTCAAGGTCGCCACGGCCACCGTCGTCCTGGTGAACGTGCGGAACGGTGAGCATGTTGCCGGAAAAAACCTTGCCGACGAAGCGTGGAAGCTCTACGCCGATCCCCCTGCCTTTAAGCAAATGCTCAAGAAACAAATAGACGCAATGCTTCAAGGCAAAACACTCGACACCGAAACCGAGTCGCAGGAGATGATCTTCGATGGCGACGACGACAGCATTGAATTACCGCTTTAACAACCAACCCCGTTTGAATCCATGAGATCGATACCGATTGCATTGTTTGTTTTGGTTTCGCTCTTCGGCGTTTCCCATATTCTCGGTCAGGAAAAGAAAGAAGACAACCGACCGCCGTATTACCTGACCGATGTGGAACTCGATAAGAAGCTCGGTGTCGAATACGATGCTGATGGAAAAACGCCGGAGGCTCCGAAGGAGTACGTTTGGGTGATTTACTTCCACCGCGTCCCCGGCTGCGACACATGCCAGTTGATGTCGAAGTATATTTACGAAACGGTAAACGAGCGGTTCGCCGACGACGTGAAGGGGAAACAGATCGTGCTGCGATACCGGAATTTCGAGGAGAAGAAGAACGCCGACCTCGT
>JAVBSX010000412.1:0-4827 GCA_031556455.1 Thermoguttaceae bacterium | reverse complement strand
GCCGATCGTGATGTCCCGGCAATGCTTTCCTATGTACTCGATGTAGTCCAGCAGGGCATATTGATCATAGTCGTCAGTACGACCATAATAGCTATCCGGCTTGGAAATCACGCCTTCGGAAATGTTGTACAGCGTCGGAATATCAAACGTCAATGTGTTGAGGAACTGCTTGCGATCCAGTCCACAGCAACCACATCCATCGGGGCATTCCTCGGGCAAGTGCCAAGCCAGATTATCGAGATATTTTTCACAACAATCAAATAACAACGCATAAATCTGCGGCGAGATCGTCGACGTACGTTCAATCGGCTTTCTCATGCCGTGTCTCTCGGTAAAGAGGTTCATGTTTCGACCCTCTTTGCTTTCGCCGCATCATCCTGTGAACACCGCGATACCTTTTCCATAAATGCTACAATCGCCGCCAGAAGGCTTTCACACGACTTGTTATTATCCCTGCATTTCATCGCCCAGGCCCGGCCCGGATGTAGGACGTCCCACGGCGAACGCTGTTGGTTGTACCGACCGCTGCCGGGATCGTGATTGCCGAAACCGTCAATCAGTTGATTCCAAATCGGCTTGAATCGCTCGATCAGCAGGCTCTCGCCCAACGGAATCCAGATGTCGTCCGTAATCAGGTAGCGGCACCAAAAGTCGGTGCTTTTCAGGTTTTCCGCTTCATCGACCGACTTCGCGTGTTCAAGTAGCCGCCGGAACAGCACGGTCCCGGCGGGGGCGTCCAAGCCGAGCCCGCCTTTTCTCGCCCCTTGGGGAACCGCCTTGCCGACGTAGATCGGAAGTTCGAACCGCTCTCCTTTGTTCCTCACCGCGATCGGTTTGTAATGTGGAAAATTACCGGTGTAGTAAATCGCGTACACACCGGCTCCCTCGAACGGGGCCGGCGGCAGCGGGTGAACCGGCTGATTCAGCAGGGCCTCCGCGACGCTTTGGCCGAGATTGCGTTTATCGAGCGGATTGAACGGGGATTCAGCACTCATCGCGATTCCTTTCCGCCCGAGGCCTTGAGAAGAAAATCATGGAGGCTCGACGCGACGGTCTTGGCCAGATCGACCGGAACCGCGTTGCCTAGTTGCCGCATCGTTTCCGTCCAGGAACCGTGGAAATGGTAGTCGTCCGGAAAGCTCTGTAGCCTCGCCGACTCACGCACCGTGAAATACCGCACCTTGCCGTCCGGTTGCAGGAGCATGTTCTCGCCGCCCGGCACGCCGTGATCCCCCGCCTTGAGCGTTTTGGCCGGTTCGTCCAGCGGACTTCCCGTGTGTCCCGGATATGATCGGGCTCCCGGTTGAAGGCGGTGGTTCAGGACTTTCGCGGAGAGCGATGTTTTGTGTGGGGCTGGCAGATCGGAAATCGCGTCTCGAACGGTATGCCACGCCGAAGAGTCGTCCTTTCCAAGAAAGGCGAGTTTCGTGATGCGAGTTTTGAACCGGGTCGGATAAGCCGGTCGGGAACGCTTGGCGACCGCGTGCCGATCCCAATAATCGCCGCTCACCCATTGATCGTAGAGCAGCGAATCGAGGGTGTGCGTCGGTTCCGGAAACGACCATTCCCGGCCGATATCCGAGCGGATCGCGACGAAAATCACACGCTCCCGCCGTTGGGGGACACCATAATCGGCCGCATTGAGCAATCGCCAGATCAGTCGATATTCCAAACCGTCCCGCTTACCCTTGACGTGATACCGCTCCAGCCTCGCGAGATGATCCTGCCAGCTTTCCGTAGATTTGCGAATCAGTTCAGGATGCCGCAGTTGAAGCGTGATATAGGAAAAATAGGTGCTGAACGATCGCCGGGTTAGTCCCTTCACGTTTTCGACGATCACGGCTTGGGGAGCGAGTTCCCGGACGGCCCGGATCATTTCGGGAAACATATTGCGGGAATCGTCCTGCCCGCGGGCCTTGCCGCCGATGGAAAACGGCTGGCAGGGGGGGCCGCCCGCGATCAGATCGACCTTCCCTTGAAACGGCGTATAGTCGAAGGAACGCACGTCGAGCGAATGAACCGGCCAACCATCGACGATTTTGAGACCGCGAGACTGGTTGTCCCGGATCGTTTCGCAGGAGTCCTTGTCCCACTCGACGACGGCGACATGTCGAAATCCGGCGGCGGCGGTTCCAAGGGCGAGACCTCCGGCCCCGGCGAAAAGTTCAACGGCGTTCATATATTACGTTCTTCGTGAAAAGATGGGTTATTCTTGGTGCCGCTATTTTACCCGCATAGGGGTTCCAGAGCAACGGGCAAAGGCATAAAATCGGGATATGGTCGATACCCTCACACCCGCCGAACGCAGCCGACGCATGGCGTTGGTCAAAGGAAAGGATACGAAACCGGAACTGCTTGTCCGAAAGTGGCTTTGGGCGAACGGTTATCGGTATCGGTTGCATGGCAAAGGGTTGCCCGGCCGACCGGATATCGTTTTTCCCGGCCGTCAAAAAGTGATTTTCGTGCACGGTTGTTTCTGGCACCGGCATCGCTGTACGACATATAAACGTCCGGCGTCGAACACGGCGTTCTGGTCGAAAAAGATCGACGAAAACGCTCGTCGAGATCGTCGTAATCTGACAAAGCTGACGAAAAGCGGCTGGAAGTATTTCGTGGTCTGGGAATGCGATCTTCGCCCGTCTTACCGGGAAAAGCTCTGGGCGAGGTTGCGAAAATTCCTGGATGAATGAAGCCGGATGTTCGGCTACAGGCCTCTATTTTGTTCTGGTAGCGGAGTAATCGAAAAACTTTTCCATAAGGGTTATTGTAGAGGCAAACGCCCAAATTCCAAGAGGTTTCGGTTCAGTTTTGCCGTCGATTTGCCGATAGGGCGAGTATGGCCAAGAAAACAAGTGTCGCTAAATCGGCGAAAACTGCAAAGAAGACTCCGGCGAAAAAGAAAGCCGCCTCGGTTATCAGGGCTTCCGGCTCTGGCTGGAAAATCCTCGCCGTGCTTTGGAAGCGTGGGCAGTGTATTGTCTCGCAGCTCGAAAGCAGCTTGTACCCGAAGACCGGCTGGAGTAGCAACACCGTCTGGTCGCTTCTTAACCGCCTCGTCAAAAATGGCGTCGTCCGACGATATGATGATGAAAAAATCACCCGTTACGAAGCCGTTTATGACCGCGATACGATGCTTTTCCATGAAATCGAAGCCCTGTTCAAAAAATGCGACACCGACTTCGAGGAGTTGGCCGCCGTCTATCTGGCCAACAAGCTGCTGCCCGCAAAAACGGTCAAGAATCTGAAAAGTCTCTTGGCGAAGCATAAGTCGAAACAGTAGTCGGCTTGGCAGCATGCGGACAACCCTGCGTTTCGCGTACGGAGTGTGGTGCTACAGGCGACAAGGGAATTACAGAGCTTGAGGTCTGTAGCCGAGCTATTTTCTCGTTCACAGAACATCGTCCCACGGGACGTATTCGTGGTGTTCGACGTCCTTGATTTTACAGCCTTTCAGCTTATGTTCATACTCATCGTGATCGCCGAAAACGTGCGAGACGTGAAAAACGCCGTCGGCCAAAAAACCGGCGATACGCTCCGCCGTCTTGGCTTGTTTGAAAACGATCAGGTCCGTTTGATACCACGGATCGGCGTGTCTCTTACGCCAGGATTCCTCGCCAACCTTTGAAATGAGCCGCCGGATCGCCGCCTGGGAATCGCCGAAAGTATTCCGGAGCATGTCTAATGCTCGCCTCGAAATCCGCGTCGTTTCCGGCACGGGGACCGAATTTTCGGCTTCCGGCGTTTGATCCGTCTTCTCCAGTCTCATGGAGAGGACGTAATAATCCTGCTTTTTTTTGTCGAGTAGCCGTTTGAATTCGGCGGCCTTGACTTCATTTTCTTCCCCCCATCGAAAATACTCGTCGCGTTCCTTTTCGAGGGATTCGATTTGCTCCTTGTATGCCTCCAGGTCCTTCATGAGCTCGTAGTGCTGGACCGTGTCGTCCATCACCTTGGATTCGATCTCACGCCGTTTCCGTTCGGCCTGCCGGGTACGCATCTCGGTGTAAAACTTGCAGCCGCCCCAGTCCGACCTCCTTGTCGCCGCATGGATCATCAGCTCTTCCTTGATAAGGACGGCCGTCGCGTCGATTTCCTCCGCCGGATCGTGACGCAGCGTGAAAACATGCTCCCGTGGGCCGGAAAAGCAAATGCGAACCTCGCAATCATCGTGATCTCTCACGTCGAGCCACGACAGTTCCGTACCGGCAGGGAGCAGAACGACATGGGCGAACGCCTGCATCGATTGATGCGGGTCCTTCTTTTTGAAAAGTGCTTCGGCGAGGTCGGCAATTTCAGACCGGTTGTTTTTTTGAAACAACAAAACCACGGGCAGCTGTCGGTCCAGCGCTGTCATAAGTTTTTGGAGCTCCCGCAAGTCCTTCTCTCCGTCGATTTTCCACGGTTCTTTGGCAACCGGGCGTCCGTCGAAGAAGCCGAGGCTTCCCGCGAGATCGGGCACGATCCGGGGCCGCACGAGATCGACGGGGACGGCGGTATCGGTCGAAATGCAAAAGACACGAATCGCGAAGCGGACGCGATTTTCGGTCGAATGAATCGCCATATCCGTTGTCCAGGTCCGTCCCGAAACCGGCATGTGCTCGCCGTATTGATTGTCCGGATGAATCAAACGAAGACACCAACGACCTTCTTCCGGAATGACAATGCAATAGAGTTGCTGCTGGCCGAGAAGGCCGAAGTCTCCCCAAAACGCCGCGCTTTGCGATGTGACTCAGGCCGTTTGGTGCTCATTCACCGTTCTGCGATAATAGACGGCTGTCGATGCCGGGAATCATTCCCAAGGCACGAAACCAAACCTTTTTTACTCGC
>JAVBSX010000418.1:0-4716 GCA_031556455.1 Thermoguttaceae bacterium | reverse complement strand
GCCGCCGTCGGGGCGAAACTGGTGCTCGTCGCGTTGGAAACGGCGGACCTCGAACAGACGGCCGCGGAATTTTCCCGCCTGGGAACCGAAGTGCTGCCCCTGCAAGGGGATATTACGAAGCAGGCCGATGTCGACCGGATTTTTCAAGAAGTCGCGGACAAGTACGGCCGATTGGACGTGCTGGTCAACAATGCCGGTCGATCGATGCGAGGCAAGGTTTTGGATACGACCCCGGAACAGTTTCAGTCGCTTTTCGATCTCAATGTGCTCGGAACGATCCGTTGCACTCGGGCGGCCGTTCCGCTGCTGTTGCCGCAACAAGGGAGCGTCGTCAACATCGGCTCCCTCGCCGCGAAAAGCGCTTCCCGTTGGGTCGGGGCGTACCCGGTTTCGAAATTCGCGGTCGCCGCCTATTCGCAGCAGTTGCGTCTCGAATTGGGATCGGAGGGGTTGCATGTGCTTCTGGTTTGCCCCGGCCCGATCAAGCGGGACAACCCGCGATTGTATCCGCTCGAAGGCTTGGAAGGTATTCCGGACTCGGCCCGGGCGCCCGGGGCCGGGGTCAAGGTCGGCAAAATCGACCCGGTTTGGCTGGGGCGGCAAATCGTTCGCGCCTGCGAAAAGCGGCGGCCCGAACTCGTCGTTCCCTGGAAAGCACGAATCCTTTTCGCGATCGCCCAACTGTTTCCGACCCTTGGCGATTGGCTCGTTCGCAAAAATACGTAGAATGGTCATACTTCAGCCGTTTTGGAGGGCCGTCATTTCGACTGAAGCGCAGCGCAAGGAGAAATCTCACCCTCGCGCGAGGGTTGGAACTCCGACTCTTTCGGCGAGGGTGAGATTTCTCGCTCCGCTCGAAATGACGAGCTCGCGGCCTCCTCACGTAATTATCCTCCAACCCTTTTCGTCCTATGTCCTCACTTGCCGTCAACCTCGGTCGTTTGACACTGGCCAATCCGATTTTGGTCGCTTCGGGAACGTTCGGCTACGCCAGGGAAATGGCAGGGCTGATCGACCTCGGGCGGCTCAGCGGGATCATTCCCAAGACCGTGACGTTGGCCCCGCGAGCAGGCAACCCGACACCGCGCACGGTTGAAACGGCTTCCGGGCTGCTCAACTCGATCGGATTGGACAACGACGGGATCGACGAATTTCTCGAAAAAAAGTTGCCGTATCTGCGGTCGCTCGGGGCTCCGATCTTTCTCAGCATCGCGGCCAAAAAATCGGAAGAATGCCCGCTGTTCGGCGAAAAGATCGCCGGGCAAAGCGGAATCGCGGCGATTGAATTAAATGTCTCCTGCCCCAATGTTTCCGGCGGGGTCGATTACGGAACCGATCCGAAATTGTGCCGGGAGATGGTCGGAGCGATGCGAAAAGCGACCGAGCTGCCCTTGATCGTCAAGCTCTCTCCGAACGTAACCGACATCGCGAGCATCGCGAAAGCGGCCGAAGAGGCCGGGGCCGACATGATCGCGGCGATCAACACTTGCTTCGGCTTGGCGGTCGATTGGCGGGGACGACGGCCCCGGCTTGGCAACGGGTTCGGCGGGCTGAGCGGCCCGGCGATCAAGCCGATCGGCTTGCGTTGCGTCCGGCAGATTTTCAAGGCGGTTCGAATTCCGGTGATCGGGATCGGCGGGATCGAATCGGCGGAAGATGTGTTGGAATACCTCGTCGCCGGAGCGAAGGCCGTCCAAATCGGGACGGCCAATTTCTACAAGCCGGAGATTACGATGCGGATTCTGGAGGAACTGCCGCGACTTTTACAGGCGGAAGGGATCACCTCGGTCGAAGAGCTGGTCGGAACCTTGAAATTGTAAGGCCGCCTTCGACCGGGTACGATATCGGCATCGCGTTGCCTGGGCGCACCCGTTGTTTTCCAACGGGGATGTCCGGATTGAATCCTGCTCGAAAAGGAATATACTGGTATAAATTTCGTTGTTTTCGAAACAATACTTTTCGACGGAGGTTCCTTATGAAAAAATACGTGTGCGATGCGTGCGGATATGTTTACGATCCTGAAAAAGGCGACCCGGACCATGGAATCAAACCCGGAACGGCGTTTGAAGATATTCCTGATGACTGGAGCTGTCCCGACTGTGGTGTTGGCAAGGATTCGTTTTCGCCGCAGGAATGATTTTTCGAATGATTTGAACAAGCGTTCGCGGTTCAAGCGCTCGTAGCTCAATGGATAGAGCAACGGATTTCTAATCCGTAGGTTACAGGTTCGAGTCCTGTCGGGCGTGTTTGTTTCAACCCGTTAATTTCCAGTGTTTTACAACACGGAAGCGAACGGGTTTTTGTTTTTCTTGCGGGGCAAAAATTTCCGTAATTACGGAAAATATTCCCCCGGTCTCTTTCTTTTCGTTCGCTTTTCCGTTTCAATACAACCTTGAACACTGGAGAATCACATGCGAACCTACCGGAAAAAAGCGAAACGGCTCCCCTCCCTGCAACTGCACCAGGCCAGCGGCCGCGGTGTCGTCCGAATCAACGGCAAAGACTACTATTGCGGCGAGTACGGCACCCCGCAGTGCCAAAAAGAGTACAATCGGATCGTCGCTGAATGGCTCTCCGGCAGCCCGCCCGCCTCTTCGCGGCCCGGCTTGACCATCATGGAACTCCTCGCCGATTATCTCGACTTCGCGGTCCGCTATTACACCGACGCTGAAGGGAAGGTTACCCGAAGCTACGACCGCTGCGTCGAAACCGCCAAGCTCCTCAACCATCACTACGCCGACACGCTCGTCGAGGAATTTTCCGCCGCGCGGTTCAAAGCGTTCAAAAGGCAGCTGATCGATCTCGGCCGCTGCCGCACTTCGACGAATCATCTTCTCGCACAGGCCCGGCGGATTTTCAAATGGGGGGCCGCCGAAGGTTTGGTGTCCGAGCCGGTTTACCGAAACCTGACTCTTGTGCCGAACATCCGGGCCGGGCGAAACGAGGCGAAAGAGCCGAAGCCGATTCAGGCGGTCGAGGAATCCGTGATCGAAGAGACGCTCGCGATCCTCCCACCGATTTTGGCCGACATGGTGCGCGTTCAATTTCTGACCGGAATGCGGCCGGGGGAGGTTTGTCGGTTGCGGCCGTGCGATTTGGACCGAACCGATTCGATCTGGATTTACTCCCCGCACCTGCACAAAACGAAGTGGCGAGGCAAGTCCCGCCGCGTTCCGGTCGGCCCGAAAGCCCAGGCGATTCTGCTGCCTTATCTGGACCGGGATTCGGAATCGTACTGTTTTTCGCCGGCGGAACGGATGCAGCAGTTGCGGGCCGCTCTTCGCAAGGCCCGGCAGAGTAGCGTTCCGCCGTCGCAGCGGAGTCGTTCCAAACGGAAGCCGAAGCGGAAACCGGGCGAGTTTTATCGCACGTCCGCTTTCGACAAGGCGATTCTCGGGGCGATTCGTCGCGAAAACGACCGCCGCGAGGTCGAGAAAATCGCTCCGATCCTGGAATGGAGCCCGAACCAGTTGCGACATGCTTCGGCGACGAAAATTCGGGCGGCGGCCGACATTGAGACCGCCCGCGTTGTCTTGGGGCATTCGTCGGTCAGCACGACGGAGATTTACGCGGAAATCGATTTGAAAAAAGCCAAGGCCGTAGCCGAAAAAATGGGGTGAAAAATGCCGATCGAAGAGCGTTTGTACCTAGCGTGTTACATCGTCGAGACCGAGACCGAAGAAACCATTCGGATCCCCAATTCTGCTCCGAGGGTCAAAAAATCACCCTATTTCGACGAAAGCGGCAACTCCCTTTCAGGAGAAAAACTGAAAGGGGCCGTACTCATCCGCGAAACCCCACGGTTTATCATCGCGTTTGAAGCGAAGCCGCCCAGCGGAGCAAGCTATAAAGTGACCCTCGACGGTATTCTCCGTTCACATAAATTTGATACGGAGAAAGACCGGTGGTGTTGGCTACGAGGAAACCGATTTGGGATCGTCCTTTTTTATCTCCTTCGCGAAAGTGATTTTCCCACGATAAACAGAAGTCGTATCATTTCGCAAGCCTATGGATCGGCCGATTTTTACCCACGGTATTTCTTGGAAAAATTGAATCAATCCTCGCTTTGCACGCAATACATTCCTCCTTCCGACCCAAACACAGGCGAAGGCTCCGCAAACAGGCCGAGGCGAAGGCCTTGGGGCGCTTTGCCGCCAATCGACTGGACCGAAATGGGACGAGCTCCCAACGAAACGGAGATCAAAGAATTCTTGAGACGATTGAAAGAGCTTTTGCAGGAGCCCGATGGCGGTGATAGTGGCAGACGTTTTTTTAGGCATAGTAAAACATCCGTGTTAGTCGCCTGCCGGTTCCTTGATAAAATCAGACGGGAAGCCCCGCACGCGAATGAAGTCTCTAAAAAAACTTCGATTATCGATCCCGATGACAAGCGAACAGCTCGCATGAAAAAAGTCCAGAAAGATGCCGAAAAATCGCACCTTCCCGCGGACAAACGTTCTAACGACGAGTGGATTACGGCCAGTGACCTTGCCAGGTCGATTGTGAAATCCAAAAATTCCAGCATCAAAAACGTCAACAAGAAAGAACAAGTTTTCAAAGAAGACGTTCAAACCGCAATAAGGGTCCGTGCGCAAATAACTTACCTTAATGAACGTTTTTTAACCGAATAATTCCATTCGCCGTGCCAATCGTGATGCTTCAACCGAACACCAACCAGATCGGCGTCAGTCAACTTGATTCCTTTTTCGTACTCGG
>JAVBSX010000381.1:0-17426 GCA_031556455.1 Thermoguttaceae bacterium | reverse complement strand
CGCGACCGATTACAAACGCATGATGATGGCCGTCTGCTATTCGCTCATCCCGTGCGTTTTAATGGCGATGTACAACACGGGTTACCAGGCGAACCTGATCATGCAAAAGGCGGGGCTGAGTGCCGTGCCCGGCTGGCGGGGGACCGTGCTCGATTGGATCAACGGCTTTTGCCCGCTCGGTTACGACCCGGGAAATATTTTGGCCTGCTTCGTACACGGGGCGATGTACTTTATTCCGGCCTATGTCGTCTGCATGGTCGCCGGCGGGCTCTGGGAGGTCTTATTCGCGTTTATCCAAAAACATGAGGTCAACGAAGGGTTTTTCGTGACCGGGCTGCTCTTTCCGCTGACGCTGCCGCCGACGATTCCGCTTTGGCAGATCGCGGTCGGGATTTCGTTCGGCGTCCTGGTCGGAAAAGAGATTTTCGGCGGGACGGGCCGGAACTTTTTCAACCCGGCGTTGACCGGGCGGGTGTTCCTCTTTTTCGCCTACGCGAGCGGCATTTCCGGCAACTCGGTTTGGACCGCGGTCGATTGGAAGGCCGTCAAGGCGGCGAACCTGCCGGACGCGATCAGCGGAGCGACGCCGCTCGCCGTCGCGACCGACGCCGCGGCCGGAGGGCTCAAGGGATTGCAGGCGGCCGGTTACACCTGGTTCGACTCCTTTATCGGTCTTATCCCCGGTTCGATGGGGGAAACCTCGACCCTCGCCTGTCTGATCGGGTTGGCGATGTTGCTGTTTTTCGGTATCGCCTCTTGGCGGATCGTGCTGAGCATGACGGTCGGCGGCGTTGGAATGGCCCTGCTGTTCAACACGCTCGGCAGCGAAACGAACGCGGCGTTTTCGATCACTCCGCTTTGGCATTTAGTGCTGGGCGGATTCGCGTTCGGGGCGATTTTCATGGCGACGGACCCGGTCACCTCGGCGATGACCCGGCTGGGCCAATACCTGTACGGAGTTTTGATCGGAGCGTTGGTGTTGATCGTCCGGGTCCTGAACCCCGCCTACCCGGAGGGGGTGATGCTCGCGATCCTGCTCGGCAACGTCGCCGCCCCGCTGATCGATTATTACATTGTCAAAGCCAATATCAAACGGAGAATGCAAAGAACGCTGGCGAGCGAATGAGACGCGGTGAGTTTTCACTTCCTGCGTTTTTCCTATTCCAGCCCGGTAAAAATCGGTCGTTTTTTATAATCCCGGTTCTCTCGAAAATTGAAAAAAACGGAGTACCGGCTAAAAGGACAACCGGCCGTGATATGCCGGGTTCGAGTCTCGTTACTTCCCACCTATCAGCCGACACTCACTTATGAACGATTCCTTATCGAAAACGATTCTCGTTGCCGCGGGGGTTTGCCTGTTTTGTTCGATCTTCGTCTCGAGCGCGGCGGTCATTCTCAAGCCGATTCAACAGAAGAACGAAGACCTCGACAAAAAGAAGAACATCCTGGTCGCCGCCGGGCTGCTTCATCCGAAAGAGTATGCCCCCGCCGCGAAAATCGACGCGTTGTTCGATGAGAGCATCAAGCCGATCGTCGTCGATCTGGCGAGCGGAGAAGTGCGGACCGATGTCGATTTCCGCAAGGTCGATGAAGACAAGGCGATTAAAAGCCCCGAAGAAAGCAGCAACATCGACACGAAAGCGGATATCGCCAAAATCCGAAAACGGGCGAACCTTTCGGTGATTTACGAACGGGTCGAGGGAGGGAAAGTTCAAAGCGTCGTTTTTCCGATTTACGGCAAAGGGCTTTGGTCGACGATGTACGGCTTCATTTCCCTGGACCCGGGCGATTATTCGACCGTGCTCGGCATCAACTTTTACAAGCACGGCGAAACGGCCGGTCTCGGCGGGGAAATCGAGAATCCGAAATGGCAATCGCTTTGGCATGACAAAAAGGTGTATTCCGAGGACGGCAAATCGACCGTGATCGAAGTCGTCCGCAACGGCATGGTCGATGCCGGCAACCCCGAAAAGGCGATACACGAGGTCGACGGGATCGCCGGTTCGACATTGACCTCCGTCGGCGTTTCCCACACCGTCCGCTACTGGCTCGGCGAAAACGGTTTCGGAAAATATATCGACAAAATGAGAGAAAAAGAAACGGGAAAGTAACCGTTTAGGAGTTGTACGCAACGAACGACGTCAAAAACGCAAGCGTCATTTCGACTGAAGCGCAGCGTAAGGAGAAATCTCACCCTCGCGCTAAGGGTGAAATTTCGAGTCTTTCGGCGAGGGTGAGATTTCTCGCTCCGCTCGAAATGACGTAGTAATTTGTTTACTGTCCCTGAGTTTTATCACAGCTATTTCAAATGTCCAAACGAATCAATCTCCTCACCGATCCGATCTTCAAAGACAACCCGATTTCGATCCAGGTTCTCGGAATCTGCTCCGCGTTGGCCGTTACGACATCGATGTGGACGTCGCTGACGATGAGCATCGCCGTTACGCTGGTGACCCTCGGTTCGAATGTCGGCGTCTCCGCGATCCGCAAGATTATCCCGGGCAGCATCCGGATGATCGTGCAAATGTCGATCATCGCCTCGATGGTGATCATCGTCGATCAAATCCTGAAAGCCTATGCGTTCGATATCAGCAAACAGCTTTCCGTGTTCGTCGGCCTGATCATCACGAACTGTATCGTCATGGGCCGGACCGAGGCGTTCGCGATCAAAAACAACGTGATCGACAGCGCGATCGACGGGATCGGCAACGGGCTCGGCTACACGCTCGTTCTGATGAGCGTCGGGTTCGTGCGGGAACTCATCGGAAAAGGCTCCCTGTTCGATTACCCGATCATGAAAACGATCAACGACGGCGGCTGGTACCAGCCCAACGGCCTGATGATTCTCTCGCCCGGTGCGTTTTTCCTCATCGGCGTATTTATTTGGATTTTGAAAGTCTACAAACCGGAATTGATCGAAACGGAAGAGTGAAAGGAATTGAAAATTGAAAATTGAAAATTGAAAATGCCTTTCGCGACCGCAGGTCGCGGCTCTCTTCTCACTTCCCACTTCCCACTTCCCACTGTCCTCTGTCCTCTGCTTTAACAATGGAACACGTTTTAAGCATGTTCGTCCGTTGCGTTTTCCTGGAGAATCTCGCGCTGAGTTTCTTCCTCGGAATGTGCACGTATCTGGCCCTGTCGAAAAAGGTGGAAACGGCCCTCGGGCTCGGAATCGCGGTTACCGTCGTTCAGGCGATCACCGTGCCTGCGAACTGGTTCATCCTCAATTTTCTGCTGAAAGAAGACGCCCTGTATTCCTGGACGAAAATCGAGATTTTCAAAGGCCTGGACCTGGAATTCCTCGCGTTTATCAGCTTTATCGGCGTGATCGCGGCGATGGTGCAGATCCTCGAAATGGTCCTCGACCGCTTTTTCCCAGCCCTGTACAACGCCCTCGGAATCTTCCTGCCGCTCATCACGGTCAACTGCGCGATTCTCGCCGGTTCGCTTTTCATGCAGCAGCGGGATTACAACGGGGTTGACAGCGTGCTGTACGGCATTTTTTCCGGGTTCGGCTGGGCCGTCGCGATCGTGTTTTTGGCCGGGGTTCGGGAGAAACTGAAATACTCCCATCCGCCGAAAGCCCTTCGCGGACTCGGACTCGCCTTTATGACCGTCGGGCTCATCGCAATGGCCTTCATGTGTTTTTCGGGAATTCAATTGTAGAGGACAGATGACCGAGGACGGAGGACAGGGTTGTCGACCTGAGGTCGACAAATAAGAAACAAACCATCCTTTTATCCTCGGCCTGTCCTGACGTTTGCCGCCTGTCCTCTGTCCTCTGTCCTCTGTCCTCTGTCCTCCGTCCTCTCCCATGTCAACCATCATTGCCGGTATCATCGCTTTTCCCGCCATTGTTCTTGCCCTGGTTTTTGTCATTCTTTATGCCAAGAAGCTGCTGATTCCCTCGGGCAACATCTCGATCGAGATCAATCGGGACGCGAGCAAGACGCTTTCGGTTCCCGTCGGCGGGAAACTTTTGGGCGTTCTCGCCGACCAGGGGATTTATGTCCCCTCGGCCTGCGGCGGCGGCGGTTCCTGCGGGCAATGCAAATGCCGCGTTCTCAGCGGCGGCGGAGATATTCTTCCGACCGAACGGGGACAAATGTCCCGCCGGGAAGTCAAGGAACTGGTTCGGCTCGCCTGCCAGGTGCCCGTCAAGGCGGATATGGAAATCGAGGTACCCGCCGAAATCTTTTCGATCAAAAAATGGGAATGCAAAGTCCGTTCGAACAACAACGTTTCGACGTTTATCAAAGAGTTGGTGCTTGAGCTGCCCGAAGGTGAGAACGTCGATTTCAAGGCGGGCGGTTACATCCAAATCGAATGTCCGCCGCACACGCTTGATTACAAGAATTTCGACATCCCGGAAAAGTTTCGAGGCGATTGGGACAAATACAACGTTTGGCAGTACAAGAGCGTCGTCAAGGAGACGACGGTTCGGGCTTACAGTATGGCGAACTACCCGCAAGAGAAGGGGATCATCATGCTCAACGTTCGGGTCGCGACCCCGCCTTCGAACATGCCGAGCGCCCCTCCCGGAATCATGTCGTCCTACATTTTCAACCTGAAGCCGGGCGATACGGTTACGATCAGCGGTCCTTACGGAGAATTTTTCATTCGCGAGACCCCGGTCGAAAAAGTGTATATCGGCGGTGGTGCGGGTATGGCCCCGCTTCGTTCACACATCTTCGAGATGCTCAAGCATTTGCGGATGAACGCCAAAGTTTCGTACTGGTACGGGGCCCGGAGCCTGCGGGAAGTTTTTTACGCCGAAGAGTTCGAAGCCTTGGCGAAGGAATTTCCGAACTTTTCCTGGAACCTCGCCCTCTCCGAACCGTTGCCGGAAGACAACTGGAAAGGCCCGGTCGGCTTCATACACCAGGTGCTGCACGACAATTATCTCAAGGACCATTCCGCTCCCGAGGATTTGGAGTACAACATGTGCGGTCCGCCGATGATGGCCGCCGCCGTGCTCCGGATGCTCGATGATCTCGGCGTCGAGCGGGAAAGCATTCACTTCGACGATTTCGGAATCTGACGGGTTGTTCCGGAAAAAATGAGTCAGAGTCGCGACCGACTGCCCGACATTGCAGCCAATGGGATGTGTGGTATTATCAGTATCCTTGGAAACCGGCTTTGAAAATCGAACAACGCCCTTCAATCCGAGAAAAAATCATGACCAAACTCGATTTTACCGTTGCCGCCGGGAAGTGCATTCAATGCGACGCTTGTGTGAACGACTGCCCGGCATGTATCATCTCACGAAACGGAGAGACACCGGCGATCAAGCCGGAATCCGAAGAATCCTGCATCCGTTGCCAACACTGTTTGGCGGTCTGCCCGACCGGGGCGGTGTCCATTTTCGGACTCGATCCCGAAAACAGCCTGCCGCTTTCGGGCGGCGTGATGCCGTCGCGGGAGCAGATGAGAACTTTCGTGCGCGGCCGCCGGAGCGTTCGGCAGTTCAAGCAAGATAATGTTCCCCGCGAGTTGATCGACGCCCTGCTCGCCGATCTGGCCAACGCTCCGACCGGTTGCAACGATTGCGATTTGGTCTTTTCCGTCGTTGACGACCGCCGGGAAATCGAGCGGCTGATCGAGCGGATCGTCTCGCTGGTCGAAAAAGAAACGAAGGCTCATGATTTCATTCTCGCCGCCGCCGAGGCTTATCGCCGGGACAAGACGGACGCTTTCTTCCGGGGAGCCCCCCATTTGCTAATCGTTTCGCCCGGCACGAAAGCCCATTGCGGTCAGGAAGACACGGTTCTGGCGCTGGCGTATTTCGAACTCTTGGCCCAAAGCGCGGGCGTGGGCACGACCTGGTGCGGCATGTTGAAGCTGACCGCCGATGCCGTGAAAGGCGTGCGAGAACTCCTCGCTCTGGAGCCGGACACCTACTTTTACGCGATGATGTTCGGCCTGCCCGAGGTGCAGTACGCCCGCACCGTCCAACGCGACAACGTCGCCGTCGTGCGGACGATCAAGGTGAAATAGGCGTTGCAATGACAGCAATGGATTGCTATCGGATAAAGTTCGTGAAGACGAATTCTTCCCGTTTGGGTCGTGGAACACCGGCAGCCTCGCCCGCCTTTTTGCATTTTAGGAAATAGGCCATGTTGTTTGCCAGGACCCGCATGATTCGCAAGCCTTCCTCGTCTTTCAAGACCTCCGACGGTTCGTCTCCGTGGACCATATTCCAGTAACAGGAAGAGATGACGGGCATCTCGTGGAGCGTGAAGTATTTGTTGATCTGGTCGAACGTGGCCGTCGTCCCGGCCCGTCGTGCTGAAACCACGGCGGCGGCAGGCTTCAAATAAAATGTCTTGTTGCCGTTTCCGGCAAAATCGGAGATGAAAGCCCTTCCCATAAAACAGGCAAGCGATCCGGTCGCGGCGGCATAGTGTACAGGTGTTCCGAAAACGAAACCGTCCGCCTTTTCAGCGATCTTGTGAAATTCGTTCACTTTGTCGTCAATCACGCACTTGCCCGTGGTTTCGCATTTGTGACAACCAAGGCAACCGGCAATGGGTTTGTTGCCGATCCAGTAAAATTCACTTTCGATTCCCGCCTCGTTCAGCGCACCGGACACTTCCTGCAGCGCTTGGTGAGTGCAACCTTTTTGATGTGGACTGCCGTTGACCAGGAGAACTTTCATCGTTTGCCCTTTCATTTGCGAGCGGTATTGTTAAACCAGCGTTATTCGCTCTCGTAATTCTTCCGCAGGTATTCCCGAAAATGGTTGGTATAGCGCGTCGCGTTTTCGAGCAACGCGGTACGCTGCTTCTCATCCAGTCTTCCCATCGCATTGTTTTCCGCTTTTTCAATTTGTGGAATGACCTCTTCAGTATATTTCTGGCCTTTTTTGGTCAAATGGATGAACTTGTTTCGCCTGTCGGTCGCCGATTCAGTCAGCGTGATGAGGCGCTGTTTGAGAAATCCCGTAATAATGGCATTGACGGTTTGTTTGGGAAGAAACGTCACTTCGCATATCAGCTTTTGCGTACATGTTTTCGGATTGTCGAAAATGACATTCAGGGCGAACAGACCGCTGTAAGACATTCCGATGGCTTTGGCGTATTCACTGTAAGAACTTGTCAGTTCTCGCCATAACCGATAATACTCGAAGACCTGCTCCGCAACCGTATCATTACCCATGAATGCCCCTCTATAATGTTTGATCGGATCACATCCAATCGTGGGTTTGTCGGCGTTTCGGTGTTGTTAGTCCCAAATTTAACAGTCTTATAACGGACTATTTTATTCGAAGATGACGCTGTTGTCAAGTGCTTTTTCGGGATAACTCGAAAAGCCGGGGACTTCACTCTTGGGCAATATGTTCCGGGAGAATATTGCTCTTCGCAAAAAATTAAACTGGAGGGCAAACCCGACACTCGCCTAGACGGCGGAGATGATCGACCGGGCCTTCCGCCTGGCCAACGGCCTACACGGGTGGCGTTGAAATTTGCGGAAATTATTATTTTACAGTTCCAAGCCGTCCTATTTCAACACGACGTCGAAAATCTCCGCGCCGCGACCGGCGACCCGGCATTGGAATGTCGTGCCGGTCGGATATAGCGGAAAACCCTCGTATTTGGTGAGGCATTTCACCGAATCGATTTCCGCTTTCATATCGACCTGCGGATGTGTGTAGTAATACTCGTCGTTGGTCAAGATCACCCGGTAATGCTTCTCATCCGTCTTGTTGACGATGATCTGGCAACTCTCCCGGTATTTCGTGATTTCCGGAATGCCGCATTTCTTGTTGATGTAATCCGCGCATTTCCCGTAAAACGCCTCGGAGACCGGCTTGTAATCCAGCGGATGGGTCCAGAGCATGTTGCATTTCTCAAGAGAGGTTTTCGGATCGAACTCATATTTTTCGGGATTGTCGACGGTTTCCGCAGCGGCTTGGGCCGAAGCACAGCCGAACTTCATGCCGCCGAAAGAATTGTTTTCCGCGATCAAGGGCTCGCCGTCGATTTTTTCGCCGATATAAAAGACCTTTCCATTTTGATATTCCCTGACGGCCTTGAGTTCCTCCTCGGGCAACAGGTCGGGATTGATGATCAGCAACGGCCCCTCGAGTGCTCCGATCTCTTCGATCCGCGCGATGTTATACACCGGCGCGCCGGAATACATGAGATCGGCCGTGATTCGATACGAAGGGGTCCGGCGGGATTCGATAAATGCCGCGATTTCGTTGTCAAGGCGTTTGTCCGACCAAATCACGATTACCCCGCACGGCCGGGTGTTCTCTTTGATCTTGCCGGTGTTCCAGCAATTCCTGATAAAATTCCAGTCCGATTCGAACAAGGCATCGGCCAGGCAAAAATACGGCCCGTCGGTCACGGATTTGAATTTCCGCGTTTGAGGGTCGTAAAAAAGGGTGTTCAAATTACAGGCGACGTTGCGAACCATCGAGGTCGGCATGTGCTGGAGCACGCCCCACTGTTCGTTGGCATCATGGATTCCCGCGAGTGGCGTGATACGCAGCGACGGCATCGCCGCCCGCACCATCATGAGCGTAGTTAAAAATTCGTAATGAATCCGGCGGCGTATCTTATCGGTCATCAGATAACCGTTGTCGTGATCGGACAACAGGGCAAGCCCGGCCGAAACGTCTTCGACCATACAGCCGTCGATGCCTTTCGAGGCGACTTGCCGGTAATCGACGCCGTATCGGTAAATCGCCTCGAAAGGGTCGCGCGTCCAGGCACTGTTGAAAATGGCCTCTTTGCCCGCTTCCCTGATTCGTTTCACATATTTATCGTAAAAGACTCCCCATCGACAGACGTGAAAATCGATCCATTCCCGCCGGTATTCGCTCCAAATCAGCGCGGCCCGGTTTTCGGTTTCAGGGAGCTTGATTTTGGAATGGTCCAGAAATTGCCGCACCATATTGTCCGAATAATCGCCGTATTGCAACGCCAACCGATAGGAAGAAATGCCGTCCGCGATTTGCACGCCGTCGAAATTGTAATCCTTGAGCACTTGGATCGTCGCCGTTTGCAACACATCTTCGAACGGCGTTCCGTCGTCGAGATTTTTGAGGACGTTGATCGTACCGATCGTCGTGTCGTAAGCCGTCGTTTCGAGAAGGTTTTTGTGGTCGTTAACAAACGGGCCAGCGAAGTTGAAGTAACTCAAATAGACCTTGACGTGATGCTGATGCAGCGTCTCGATCAAGCCTTTCAGTTGGTAATTCGTCCAATTCTGCCGTTTCCGTTCCGGCGAATACGGGTGCCCGCCATAACTTTGTTCCTGGGGATGAAGTTCGTATTCGTGGTCCATCCCTTTGTAGCCCAGCACGAATTCCGTCCATGTCAGGAGCAATGAGGCGCCATCCGGCACGAATCGACAGCGGTCCAAATAATTTTGCACCCCATAATCCGGAAGCGTATTGTCGAAACCGATCAGTTCGATCCAAATCCATTTTTGATAGCTCTCGTCCAACAGCAATTTTTCGACCGGTTTTGCCGTCGGAGGGCTTTCGGGTTCCGCGGCGCCAAGGCTTCCGCAGAGGAGTAGCACGATCACAAGCAGGCGAATCGAGGGCATGGGCTTTCGTTTTGGTTAAAGTGTGGTTAACGTCCCGATTATAAAATCCCCTTCGTAAAAGAGCAACCCGAAACGAATCTCGCAATTTTTTTGATCGCCCTCCACCACGTTTGCCGAGCGGCGCAGACGCCGACCGAGCTATGGTCAATAGTTGTGTTTAGGGATTTTGAAAAGTTTGCAGAATCGTGGAATCCAGTGAACCGATTTCAGGCTTGATTTCTCAGGAGAACCGCTCTCTCGGCGTTCTCTCGATGTTTTGATATTTCTCCAAGTTTCTCGTTCCTCAAATGTTTCGCCGCCTTCATCGCCGCCTCCCGCGTCGACGAAAGAGAAATCTCATGTAGCTGAACCTGCCGTCCAGGCGGTTGTTTCGACCTCGAATGGTCCGACTTCCGTTGGTCGCCTCGCGTTTTTATTGATCTTCATGTAAAAGACCGAGCATGGCAAACAGCAGCCCGAAGCGTAATCGCCGGGTTTGCCCCGTGTTCCCATGTCGCAAGCCGCCCGCCCTTTGCCCCGCGAGGCCGAGGCTCGGCCTATCCGGGGCTTTCCGCGTCCCGGTCGCCCCTTTTCCCGACCCGGCTTCGGAGCCGCCCCGTTTGGCCGCTTTTCAGGATGCCGGATACTTTTCCCCGACAGGCCCCGCGCTTTTCTTGTCGTGGTAAATGTCGGCGACTTACGCTCCTCCAATATTTTTCACTTTTCTGAAAAATAAGCCTTGACACTTGGCCGCGGATCGATTAAATTGGTATTGTGTTGGGACTATTTTAATGATGGACTTTCACGAATCTTTACTTGAATGATCATGGACAAACCAGCCTCTGGGGAACAACCGGAAAAATTTTGCGACTGCTGTTGGAAACTCGATTCGCTTTACGAGGAGTATGCGAAATCCCTCGGCTATTCCTACTCGAACCTTTATGTACTTCAAATCATTTTTTCCAATCCCGGTTCCTGCACGCAAAAGCTGATCTCCGAGCGGACGTTTTTGCCCAAGCAGACCGTCAACGCCATTATCACGGGATTTCTGAAACAAGGGTTCATCGAATTGAAAGAACTCGGTACGGATCGTCGGGTCAAGATCGTTTCCCTCACGAAGTCGGGAAAAAAATTCGCCGAAAAATACCTCCTCAAAATGCAGGACGCCGAATGCAAGGCGATGGAGCAACTCTCGCCGGAAGAAAGAAAAACCTTGATCGAAAATTTTATGAAATTCAAGGAACTGCTCCGCGATTATCTGTTCAATAAATAGAATCCGTTTATTAGGAGTAAAGTGATGGATGACTTGCCATCGGAACAACCGACGACCGAAGTCCACTTGGATCGCGAGGAAAAAACGCCTTTCCAACCGCCTGCCATGCAAGGAGGTATGCCGCCCCGCATCGGTCATTACCAACCGGTCGAGCAAATCGGGAAAGGCGGCATGGGGACCATTTACCGGGTCGAACATGCTTTTCTGAAACGGGATTTTGCCATGAAGGTCATCAATCCCCTTCTGCTCGACGATCCGGCCACGGCGGAATATTTTTCGACGGAAACGCTCCTGATGGGGAGCCTGCAACATCCGAACATCGTTCAGACGACCGATGCCGGGAACGACGACGGCCGCCTGTTCCTTGTCATGGACCTGCTGCACGGCCGCGATCTGGCGAAATACGTCAAGGATCAAGGGCCGCTTCCGGTCGACGAAGCTCTTGGATATTTGAAACAAGCCGCTCAAGGGTTGGCTTTTGCGCACCGGAAAGGCATCATCCACCGGGATGTCAAGCCGTCGAATATTTTTCTGACCGAAGACGGTGTTGTCAAACTGCTCGATCTCGGAATCGCGAAAAATGCCGGCATCGAGGGGGACCGCTCGTGTATTCACGAGCTGGGAGCCAACCGCCCGTCCGGCTACGGACTTGTGGGCAGCCCCGGTTTCATGGCGCCCGAGCAAATCCTCGACGGCGTTTCCGACGCCCGGAGCGACATGTACTCGCTCGGCTGCACCTTCTATTTTATGCTGACGGGCCATCTTCCGTTCGAATCCCCGCAATATCCGAGTCTCAAAAGCGTTCTTGACGCCCAAGTCGCGAAGAACATCCCATCTCTGAGTGTTTATCGTAATGACCTGAATCGCGAAGCGGAACGATTGATACGAAAGATGACGGCCAAAAATCCTTCCGTGCGTTATCAGTCGATGGAAGAATTGATTGCGGCTATCGGGCTGCCGGCCGTCTATACCTTACCGGCAAAGAGGGTTGGTCGGCTGTCGCTTCGTCGTCGAATAACGCTGGCGGTCTCGGCAGCGATCCTGGCGGTGCTTGCGGTCTTTCCCTTTTCGGTGACCGGTTTTGGACTTTGCGGACCTTGCTCGGCCCAGGAATGCAAAGAAAAACGTGTTATTCGTACGCCGGAATCCTGTCTTGATACGGATCGCTACGACGTCACATGCGACCACAATGCGACCTTAACTTGCGTCAAAAGTCGATAGAAAACATCGTTCTTTTTATGGCTCCCAACCATTCTCCGCGAGTCCTTGTCGATACTTGAGTTTACCCAATGACATTCAACCCACATGGAGTGAAAAATGAAATTACTTGCAATCAACGGAAGTCCCCGCAAAAAATGGAATACCGCGCAACTGTTAGAAAAGGTGGTGGAAGGTGCCGCTTCCCAAGGCGCGGATACGGAATTGGTTCATCTGTATGACTTGAAATACACCGGTTGCATCAGTTGTTTCCAGTGCAAGGAAATCGGCGGCAAATCTTTTGGTCGTTGTTCCGTCAAGGATGAATTGACTCCGCTGCTGCAACGTGCCCATGAGGCAGATGTGATCGTGTTGGGATCGCCTTTTTACTTTGCGACCGAGACGGCTCAAATGCGTGCTTTTTTGGAACGTTTTTTGTTTCAATATTATTTGTATTCCAACATCAAGCCGTTTCCCGTTCCGAAGAAAAAGGCAACGGCACTTCTTTACACGATGGGGCTTCCTCAAGATAAAATGGATGAATTCGGAATAACATCATTCATCAATAACCGCACTAAATTCTTCATGGAGCGGCTTTTTGAACGGTGCGAGCTGTTTTTGAGTTGCGACACCAAACAGTTTGCCGATTACAGCAAATACGACGCCGACGTATGGGACGTGTCGGCCAAACTCAAAAGACACGAGGAAGTCTTTCCCAAAGAACTGGAACAAGCCTACGAATTCGGAGTCAAACTGGTTTCCTGAAGGAAACTTCGCCGGAGCTGAGCGATTCGTTCGTGCAGAACGTTTTCATGCCTTGCGAACGAAGGGAATCCGCCGATTGGAAACAACCCCCGATTCTTGAGAAAGGTCGATCACGATGAAAACACTTCAAGCGAAGACACGACGATTGTTGGAACTTTTGGAGCACGAAGAAATCCCCTTCGGCGTTTATTATTCCGACGAAAAACCCGATGGATTCGGCCCGAAGCCGGGCGAGATTCTGTCGCGACAGCGTGAGGCTGCCGGTGAGATCGACTGGGAAAAAGCGTTCAATAATTTCAGTTGTCTGGTCAAAAACATCTGGCTTGCCCGACAAAAGAAAAAAGCCGCCTGGATCAGCCACGAAGAATGCGGTTGCATGGGCGGCGGGTTCTACGCCGGCGTCTACGGCCCCTATCTGGAAATGAACGTGCTGTACGTTTCGACGGGCGTGCCGGGAACGCCAATCGAAGGGGAACATTACATGCCTTCGCCGGAAACGATGCGGGTATTCATGGAAGACAGTTCGCCGCCGCTGGGCGACGGCAAGTATTGCATCTTGAAACCGCTGGATCAATTCGACGACACGCAGACGCCGCTGAGCGTTACGTTTTTCGCCCGACCCGAAGTGTTGACCGGATTGCATTCGCTGGCCTGTTATGCGGCGGGCCATCACAACGCCGTGGTCTCGCCTTTCGGCGCAGGCTGCACGAGCATCGTCGCCTGGCCGTTGGTGTACGCAAAGCGAGGCGTGGAATGCGCCGTCCTCGGCGGCTTTGATATCTCGGCCCGAAAGTATTTGAAAACGGACGAACTGACTTTTTCCGTTCCGATCACGTTTTACCGTAAAATGCTGGACGCGATGGAAGATTCGGCGCTGACAAGGGACCAATGGCCGATCGTTTGCAAAAAAGTACGAAAAAGCAAACAAACCTGGGGCGAAGGCCGATCGGACGCTTCACCCGAATAAAAGGATTGTCATTATGGAGTTTCAACAATTTGAACCGTCGTTGTTCAAATTTCTCAAGCAGCTGTCTCGCAACAACAATCGAGCGTGGTTTCAGGAAAACAAGTCGCGATACGAGCGGGACGTACTCGAACCGAGCCTGGCCTTCATCCGGGCGTTTCGGCTGCGACTCAAGAAAATCTCGGAATTTTTCACGGCCATCGACCGACGGTCGGGCGGCTCGTTGATGAGGGTTTATCGTGACACCCGATTTCACGGAGCGGAGGAGCCGTACAAAACGAACGTCGGCATTCAATTCCGTCACGAATTCGGCCGCGATATCCACGCCCCTGGTTTTTACGTCCACCTCGAACCGGGGCAATGTTTTCTCGCCGCCGGTTTATGGCGCCCCGATTCCGCCGTTCTGCGGCATGTACGGGAAGCTATCGTGGACGCCCCGGTACGTTGGCGACGAGTGCGAAACGACAAAAAATTCCGAACGTTTTTTACGCTTGACGGCGGCAGCTTGAAGAAATGTCCTTTGGGCTTCCCCGCCGACCATCCTTGTATTGAAGACCTGCGACGCACCGACTTCATTGCCGTCGCCGATGTGGACGATACCGCGACATTGAAAGAAACGTTCCTCGACGACGTTTCACAGGCATTCATCGCCGCCAAGCCGTTCGTGCGATTTCTGTGTGACGCGATTAACATACCGTTTTAGCGAATGACAGACCATTTACTGTTCTGCCAACCCAGAGGCGGGCGGGACGCCCGCGCTCCAATAGGAAAACCGTGAACGGTTACTAAAATCGAATACGGCAAACAGCAGCCCGAAGCGTCAACGCCGGGTTAGCCCCGTATTTCCGCATTGGATAACCGGTCACTAACGTTTCCGGCTGCTGCCCGATTCGATATTTTTTCTGAAATTTCGACTTTGCAATTCTCCTGGGATTGCGGTCCAAATATTAGCTTATTCAAGCCCATTTTCCGTCCAAACTTTGCCGATCACCCCAATCGACGTAGGGAATTATCGATGCAGGGTGTTGAAAAAGACGTCTTTTCTCTTTAGAATCGAACCCGATCCGCAATCACGAGCTCGCGAGATTCCTGAATGATTTCGATATCACGGAGAAGGACAAACCGATGCGACAATGTACCAATACCGAAAAGGCCGCGGCCCGGCTCAAAAAAATCGAAGGGCAGGTCCGCGGAATCCTCAACATGGTTCAGGACACCGAAAAGGACATCCCTTGCGATGAGATTCTGATCCAAATCGGCGCGGCCAAATCGGCTTTGCACAAGGTCGGAAAAATCATTCTCGAAGGGCATTTGCGGCATTGCGTCGTCGACGGGATCAAGGCCGGCGACGAAGAGGAGACCATGCGCAAGCTATCCGTCGCTTTGGAGCAGTTTTCAAGATTCCAGTAACAAGGCTGCAGGCTGTAGACCGTAGGCTGTAGGGTTCGTGTTGCAACCGGTCTCTATAGGCTATAGCCTTACGAAACCGTACCGCTCATTTTTTCACATCTCCTCAATGAGGTTCCTTATGTTTTTATTCGCCGCCGCCGAGACCGTTCCAACACCCGAAACCGCCCCGCTTTGGATTCTCGATGTCGGAATCTTTGTCGCCTTTCTCCTCGCCGTCGTGTTCGTCGGGATTTTCATGAGCCGACGGACCAAGGAAGGCCGGGAAAGCGAATCGTACTTTCTCGCCGGTCGCGGACTCGGTTGGTGGTTGATCGGCTTTTCGTTGATCGCGGCCAACATCTCGACCGAACAGTTCGTCGGTATGTCCGGGGACGCGGCGAGTTACGTCGGGTTGGCGATCGCGAGCTTCGAATGGTTGGCGGCCGTCTCGCTCGTGCTCGTCGCCTTCTTTTTTCTCCCCTCGTTCCTCAAAACCGGAATTTACACCATCCCGCAATTTTTGGAGAAGCGATACAACAAGTTCTCGCGGACGCTGATGTCGCTCCTGATGGTCGTGATCCTGATCACCGTTTCGTTCGCGGCGGTCGTCTATTCCGGGGCAATGACCTTCGAGGTACTTTTCAAGGACGTCAACCTCGGACCGATTCCGCTCAATTTGCTGACGCTTTCCTACGCGATCGGCTTTGTCGCGATGCTGTACGTCG
Source organism: Thermoguttaceae bacterium (assembly GCA_031556455.1). Lineage (GTDB taxonomy): Bacteria > Planctomycetota > Planctomycetia > Pirellulales > Thermoguttaceae > JAVBSX01. The sequence goes on along the minus strand of JAVBSX010000381.1, from coordinate 1,570 downwards.
CGTGCGGCGGTTTGAAAGCGTGCGCCTGGGCCGATCTGATTCAAGGCTCCGCGCTGATCGCCGGCGGTGGAATCATCCTGTACTTCGCCCTGCGGCAGTTGGGGATCGCCGATCCGAATACGCTCTCCGCCTCGTTCGAGATCACGCCGGAACTGTCCAACCAGCTCTCTTCGCAAAACGGCTGGGAACGGTTTCAGGCTCTCAATGCCGACAAGTTGAGAATGAACCTGCCTTGGAACGACCCGAAAGTTCCGGTGACCGCCCTGTTTTTCGCGCTTTGGATTCCGAACCTGTACTATTGGGGGTTGAACCAGTACATCGTCCAACGGACCTTGGGCGCCCAATCCCTGGCCCAAGGGCAAAAAGGGATGGTGTTCGCCGCGTTTATGAAACTGCTCATCCCCTTTATCGTCATTTTTCCCGGAATGATCGCCTTCAACCTATTCCGGGATGATTTGAAAACGGAGGCGACGCTGCCGAAAGACAACGGAGCGACGATCGCGAAATTCCTCGAAAAACAGGCGACGCCGCAAGGTTCCCTGAGCGTATTCGATTTCAACGAGGACTACACCAAACTGTATCCGGCCCAGGCGGAAGACATTTTGGACTATAACCTCAAGGTTCTCGGACTCCCTGCGACGGAAAGCGGCTCGATCATGACCCGGCAGCAGGCGGTGCTCGCGAAGGTTCGCGAAATCAACACGGAGCGCAACCGCGACGCCTGGGAAAAACGGTTCGGCCGGACGCCCACAGAAGAACCGCTCCCGCCGTTGGTTCTCGAAAAGCAGCTGATCGGCTACCGTTACGATTCCGCCTTTCCGCTGTTGGTTGGCAAACTGATCCCGCCCGGTTTTCGCGGCTTTATTCTCGCGGCGGTTTTGGGAGCCGTGATCAGCTCCCTCGCTTCGGTCTTGAACGCGGCCTCGACCGTAACGAGCATCGACCTTTACAAGGAATACATCAATCCCAAGGTTTCCGAAAAAGGGCTCGTTTTCATCGGCCGGGTCTGCGTCGTCGTTTTCGCGATCATCGGCTGTACGATCGCCTTATTCCTGGGACATCCTCGATTCAAGGGGATTTTTACCTTTATCCAGGAATTTCAAGGGTTCATTTCCCCGGGAATTTTGGCGGCGTTCATTTTCGGGATATTCGCCCGATACGCCCCCCGGATGTGCGGCCCGATCGCCTTGCTCGGTTCGCCGATCATATACGGGGCTTTGATGATCTTCGCGAACGAGGTTCCCTACCTCACGAGAATGGCGATCACGTTCGGGTCCGTCGTCGGGATTCTCGGGTTTTTGACCGCCTTTTTCCCGTTGAAGGAGCCGTTTATCGCGAAGGCGGCGGAAGGGGAGCAGGGCATCGACCTGCGAAATTCGCGTTCGGCCCGGTTTTGCGGCATCCTCGTGATTCTTGCAACCCTCGGCCTTTACCTTTATTTCTGGAAATACGATTGGGCGGCGTTCGGCAATGATTTCGTCGAGCTGTTTTTCAAGATACTGGCGTAATTGGGTTGTCTCACTTGTGATACAAATTGCGCAACAAAGCCGCATACTCGGCACGCGGCTCT
>JAVBSX010000291.1:0-3473 GCA_031556455.1 Thermoguttaceae bacterium | reverse complement strand
AAGCAGCAGGTTGCTCCAATCCAAATTCGTGTGCAAGGTGTTGTGCAGCCCGACCGCTTCGACTCCTCCGAACGCCTGGAAAAACGACATCGTTCTCAAAATCGGCCAAACGTCGCGGGATTGAGGGTTGTAAACGGAATCGTATGACATCAGTTGCCGGGTCGAAAACTGCTGTCGGGCCTCGTCAAATCCGGCTTTCGAGGAATTCAGGATCGTCCAAAGTTCCCGCCGCAGGGTTTGCGTTCCGACGGAAACCGACTGCCCCGGTTCCAGCCGGCCGAGCTTGAGAACCCAATGCCCGTAGACCAGGAGCGCATCATTGATCGGGACCGGCAGGTCATTCGTCAAGGTGCCGCTCGGAATCCCTTCGACGTTCGAGAGATCGGCTCCGGCGAACAGCCGTTTGCCGGTCGGGGCCTCTCCCGATTCGGGAGAGACGGAATCGGCAGACTCCCCGGCCGAAGCGTTGCGGTCGAGGTTCCATTGTCCGAAGAACGATTTCGTCGACCGAACCCGGATCGGTACGCTGACGAGCTCGCCGTTTTTGCCGCTGAGGAACGAATACGGCGATTCCCAGAAGGAGGAAGAAACCCGTTGCGGATTCATTCCCCCGAGTCCGGAACCGGTTAGCCCGAGCCAATGAAAGTCGATTCGGTTCGTCGCGACGGCAAGGCTCTCGCCGCCTGTTCGCGGGAGCAGGGCGATATCGTAGACGGCGTCCTTCGGGCTGAAAATTTCTCCCCAAGAGCTAACCCGGGTCAGCCCCGTCTGAGCATCGATGTCGAGCAGATCGGCCTTGTTGAGAGAAAGCGGTTGGCTGCGGTTGTGCGCGGCGAAGGCGAAGGCGATCCAACAAAACAGGAGGATTTCCAACGGGAAGGTAACCCAGGTCAGACGCGGCATTTTCAGGATTTTGTGAACGACCAGCCAATCGAGCGGTCCGATCGCGAGGACGTAGACGACGATCAGGAGGAGGATCAACGAAAACGGCGTGTTTTTCACGTTCTCGAAATGATCGAGAGCGCTGCGAAGCTGCCCCGAAAAATCATTGTACCCGAGGTGTATCAACGACATCGCGTTGATGTTGGTCGTTTGGCCCTTCGGCTCGCTCCAATTCAGGAGCCGGAGAAGAAACTGAGCCCGGTCCCGCCAATCGCCGAGCGGCGGACCGTTGAGATCGCCGCCGAAGTAGGTGAGCATCCCGAACCCACGGACCTGGCGAACAACCAGAGGAAGGTCACCCTCGGAAACCTCGATTTCCCCCTCGATGCCGGAAAGGAACGGCGTTTCAAGGAACGGGGCGATTTCGCTGCCGTCCATGAGAATGGAACGCTTGCTGCCCGAATAAAGTTCGATCGGAGCACCTTGCCGCAAATGGGTCATTCGTTCGAATCGGCCTGGCAAAAACCGGCCGAGCGGAGCGTTCTCTCCGGCGATCAACGGCTCGGAGTTTTTTCCCGGGCAAAACAACAGGCTTCCCCCCAGATTCAACCAACGCGAAATCGCTTCGATTCGCGAGTCGCTTGCCGGAACCGTTTCGAACAACGCGGGATTCGAGGTCGTTAAAAGCATGAATTCAACGGCGTCGTATCCCAACGGGTCGGCCGGCAGATTTTCCGAAGAATCGACCAGGATCACGATCGGTCGTCGGTTGTCTTTGAGCCGCAAAAGGCTGATCGTTTCCTGAACGCCGGGGTCCGAATCGCCGAACACCAGGAACAGCGGGCGTTCGGCCGCAATCGGCGAAAGAAAAAGAACGCCCTGGTCGTTCAGCCCGGCGGATTTTCGCGTCGTGCCCCGGATTTCCGAATATTGCGGCTTGAGATGCCGTTCGGCAAGAACCTTCCCCGATTGCCCCCGCGAAAGCATCCGGACCATGATCCCCGCATTGGCGATACCGAGTTTCGCGTAAACCGTCGCCGTTTGACCGCTCGAAGAGGCGGAAAGATCAAGCTGCGTTCGGGTCGGGGTTCCGTCCGAATCGACCGCGAGCACTTCGAGTCGGAGTTCCGATGCCGTCTCGGCTCCGTCCCAGCGAACGGTGATCGGCGTCCAAAATCCGTTCTTGTAATATCCGTTGATCCCGACGCGAATTTCCTGAAACTCCAGCCCCAGGGCGTAAGATCGTAAACTAAAGATTCCCACCAACAGGAAAAAAACGACAAGTGTGCTTTTGAATCTCATCGAAGGTACGGACTTAGGGGAGGATATTTCAGAGGTTTGGCATTTTGAAAACAAATGTCGAGGTCGTCATTTCGAGCGAAGCGAGAAATCTCACCCTCGCCGAAAAGGCCGGTATTCATCCCCTTTAGCGAGGGTGAGATTTCTCCCTGCGCGTTGCTCCGGTCGAAATGACAACCTTGATTTTGCGAAGGTTCATTCGACAACATCGTCCTACAGCCCACAGCCTAAACATAACCTTGCTCTTCCATAATATTCTTGAAATGGCTGTAATGCTCGAGGTAAATCGACATTCTTTCCGGATTGGGGAAAAAGGCCTGATCAATATGTACCATCGCTTCGGCGGCCGCCTCGAAATTCTGGAAATGCGAGCCGATCGCGGCGATCATCGCCGTTCCGAACGCCGGACCGTTGACCGAGGTCGTTCGCCGGTTGACGCGGCCGGTTACATCGGCGCGGCATTGCATCCAGGCATCGTACCGGCTCCAAGGGCCGCCGGTGTAAACGTCCCCTTGCGAGTTCTGCAAATCGGCCAATTTGTCGATCTTTTGGTAACACATCCGCTCGAAAAAGGCGGTCCCTTGCAGGCAGGAGGCGAATTGAACGACCCGATCGTCCGAGGCGGGAAAAATAAATCCTTCCGCCGAGTTCATACAAAACGGGAAGGTTTCTCCTTTGCGTGTGTTCGGGTATGCGAGGTATTCGGTCGGCAACAGTTTCTCCGCGTCCGCTTCGATGTCGTCGAGACTCGAGCCTTTGAACCAGTTCTTGATCCAATCCGCCCCGGTGTTGCAGGCGGTTGAAAAAGACCAGGCCCGATCCGGGAGTTTGAACATCCGAACCAAATGGTGGGGATAGGCGAGAATTTTTTTCGTGATTCCGCTGATCGACATCGTATCATCCAAAACGGTGAAGAAGTCCCCCAACCGCCTTGTTCCCGAAGCGAGGAAACCGGCCGTTTCCGCCGTTGTTCCCATGATCACGGGCGTCCCTTGCGGCAAACCGGTCGCCGAAGCCGCCGCCGGAGAAATTTTGCCGACCGGTTCCCCGAGGGAAACCAATCGCGGCAGCCGTTCCCGGACGCCGAGGTGCATGTCGTAGTCCAACCAGTCCGGCCAGCATTCGTCGATCAGGTCGCAGCCGGTGTTGACGGCGATCGAATACTCGGACGCGTCCGGGGCTCCCTTGAGACGGCCGAGACTGTAATCCGGTTGATGACAGAAAACGGCCGTTTCGTACAATTCCGGGAGAGTGTCCTTGATCCAGACGATTTTGGCGATCGCATCGGTCGG
>JAVBSX010000032.1:0-3470 GCA_031556455.1 Thermoguttaceae bacterium | reverse complement strand
CGAACAGCTCAAGCGCGTCTTCGAAGAGCAGCTGCGCCGCTCGATGTCCCTGCCGCTGATTTCCCGGTTCGGCACCCGAAACGTCGGCTTCGAAAGAACGAAACGGCACTTCGATTTCAAGGTCGAAGCCGATGTCGTGCTTTACGGCAACACGGACCCCAGCGTTCAGATCAGCATCAAAGGGGAACCCGTCCGCATCGCGCCGGATGGGACGTTTTCCGTCCGGTACCCGATCGCCGAAAAACGGCAGGTCTTTCCGATCGACGCCAAAAGCAGCGACGGCATCGAAACCCAACAGGTGATCATCGCGATCGAACGGAACACCAAAGTGCTCGAAACCGTCTTTCTCGACAACGAGGAAGAGGATTAGTCGATTGTACGAGCCGGGAGCTGTGCTCCCGGTTTTTATTTCTTGACGTTGAAACCCAACGGAAGCGATTTTATTGGTGTGCGCGAAAAAATTTGATCCGATTCTCAAAACCAACATGCGCGATCCCTCGGTTTTTGCAACTTCGCTTCGCTACGTTTTGAAAAACCGAGGGGCACATTTTACGCACAGCACGACAGTGAAGACGGTGATTCGGTTTCTTCCCCTGTTTCTTTTTTTTCTCGCGCCGGGACTCTCTCCGGGAGCCGATTCGCTGGTCGTCAGCGCCAACAAGGCGACGCTCGAATACCGGGACCGGTTGAAACAATTGGCCGATGAGGCGAACGCGAACGGCTGGGATCGAGAAGCCGCTCTCGCCCGCAATTGCATTCCTCCGCAAGAGACGGACAAAATTTACATTCCCGTGCTTCCTCTCGAAGCGGGACAATGGGACCGGAACGGAGAGAAACGGAAAGGTGCGAAAAAACAAGACCTCTCTCCCGAAGGTGATCCAGATGCAGCTCCGGATACTCAAAAAAAATGGTACGCCCGGTTCGTCAAGTTGCGGAAGGAGTACGCCCAAACGCTTTTCGGATATGCCAAAAAGGCGGCGAAGCAAGATCGGGGAACGCTCGGGCTGCAACTCTCCCTCGCCGCCCTGCACGCCGATCCGGATTATACCGCGATCCGGACGATGCTCGGTTTCATTCGCTATAAAGACGAATGGCGAACCCCTTGGGAGGTGCAAAAACTGAAAGACGGGTTCGTCGACCATCCCCGGTTCGGTTGGATCCCGCAAAAAAACGTCAAGCGTTACGAAGACGGCAAACGCTTCGACGGCGAGGTTTGGCTTTCCGAAGAGGAGGACCGGGAACTGCATCGGAATATTCGCGACGGCTGGATCATCGAGTCGGAACATTATCGAATTCGAACCAACCACAGCATCGAAGAGGGCGTTCGAATCAACCGTCAATTGGAGGATTTGTATCGGGCCTGGAAACTCCTCTTTTTTCGGTATATGGCGAGCGACGAGGAATTGGCCGCGATGTTCGGAGGCAAGAACACCCCGCAACCGCTCCCGCGGCACATGGTTTACCTTTTCCGAAACAAGGCGGACTATATTCGCAACCTCATCAAAGAGGAACCGGCCCTTGCCGGTACGATCGGCCTGTACGAGGCGAATTCCCAAAAATGTTTCTTTTTCGCGGTCGATGCCGACCCGGACGATTCGGAGGATGCGGAAGACGCCGAGCGCACGGTGTTGCACGAAGCGACACATCAATTGTTTTCCGAAACGCGGGAGACCTCCCCGGTCGTCGGAATCCGTTGCAATTTCTGGATTGCCGAGGGGATCGCCATGTACATGGAATCGCTGAGAAAAGAGGGGAATTATTACGTTCTCGGAGGAAGGGACAACATCCGCTTTCAAGCGGCCCTGATCCGAAAGTTGGAGATGGGATTTTACGTCCCGTTCGACGCGTTGGTGCGGTTCAACAAAATGACGTTTCAAACCTACCCGGACGTCGTCCCGCTCTACTCCCAGTCGGCGGGAATGACACATTTTCTGATGCACGGCGAAAGCGGTCGGTTCCGGGACGCGACGGTCGAATACCTCCGGCGGCTGTACGACGGGGAGGATCAACCGCAAACGCTGGAAAAACTGACGTCCTGCTCCTTGCGGGAACTGGACGCATTGTATGAGAAATACTTACTGGAAAACAAGGAGTCGGAAGAATAGCCTCGCGGCCAACAGCAACAAATACTCAAATACCAGCCCCAAGCGTCAGCGCGGGGTGATATTGACGCACGATTTTTTATCCCCCCGCGCTGACGCTTGGGGCTAGTACACAGTTACTGATCTGCGCGAAAATTTTGATTCGGTTGGCAAGCGCGAACACTCGCGATCCCTTGATTTTTGAGACTGCGCTCCGCTACGTCTTGAAAATCAAGGGCCAATTTTTATACACAGACCAGTAATGAAATCACCTTCGTCGCCCCCACGCAAGCGGAAATCCAGAGATTACGGTTTCCCTCTGGACTCCCGCCTGCGCGGGGGTGACGGTTCGAGTCTCAAATTCAACCTGAGGCCTGAAGTCTGAAGCCTGAAGCCTTTCCCCATGATGTCAACAACACAACCTGCAAACGCCTTTGCCGTCCGGGAATTTATCACCTGCCCACACTGTTGGCACGAATTTCCGGTCGACCAGACGCTTTGGGTCGCTGAAAGCCCGGAGAATCTCGGCGACCCCCGGCTGGGCGAATCCGCGCCGCAGCGATTCCTGCCGACGCGGTTCGACGCAAAAGGTGCCGCGATCGATTCGGCGGGGTTTCCTTGCCGGAAGTTGGCCTGCCCGCACTGTCATTTGGTCTTGCCGCGCCCCTGTTTCGAAATTCCGCCTTATTTCATTTCAATCGTCGGTGCCCCGGCCTCGGGCAAATCGTATTTCCTCGCCTCGATGATCTGGAAACTTCGCCAAAGCCTTCCCCGGTCGTTCGGGATCGATTTTTCCGACGCCGACCCGGAAATGAATTTGCGGGTTCATCAATACGAATCGACGCTGTTTTTGGACTTCGGCTCGCAGCACCTGGTCGCGCTCGAAAAAACCGAAGTGTACGGAAGTTCGTACGACACGGTGTTAATCAACGGTCAAAGGGTCGCCTACCCGCAGCCGTTCGTTTTTTCGATCAGCCCGAGCCTGGAGCATCCGAACGTGGAGAACGCCTCGCGATTTTCGCAGCTCCTCGCGCTTTACGACAATGCCGGCGAGAGCTATTTGCCCGGAGCCGATTCCGCGACGCATCCGGTCACTTGGCATCTGGCCCAGAGTCATTCCCTTTTCTTCCTGTACGATCCGACGCAGGATCATCGCTTTCGCGAGGCGTGCAAGAGCCGCAGCGACGATCCGCAGTTGCGGGAATCGTTGGATGGGACGGCGTTGCACCGTTCGCCGGTCCGGCAGGACGTCATTTTAGCGGAAATGATCCGGCGGATTCGGGATCATCTCGGGCTCTCGCTCAACCAAAAGCACAAGAAGCCGCTTTACGTGGTGCTCACGAAGCTGGACGCTTGGAAATCCCTGCTTCCCGGAATCGATTGGAGCAA
>JAVBSX010000396.1:0-2948 GCA_031556455.1 Thermoguttaceae bacterium | reverse complement strand
TCCTCCCCACACACGAATGCTCCGGCCCCTTCCATAATATGCAAATGAAACGGCTTACCGGTCCCGAAAACGTCGTCGCCGAGAATCCCGGCCGCCGTCGCGTCTTCGACCGCCTTGCGAACCCGGGCGACGGCCAACGGATACTCAAGCCGAACGTAAATATAACCTTCGTCCGCCCCAATCCCGTGGGCGGCGATCATCATCCCCGCGATCACGGCGTGCGGGTTGCCTTCCATAACGCTGCGGTCCATAAACGCGCCCGGATCCCCTTCGTCGGCGTGGCAGATCACGTACTTCTTTTCGTTCTTTTCCTTGAGCGTGAACTGCCATTTCAAGCCGGTCGGGAACCCGCCGCCGCCGCGACCTCGGAGTCCGGAAACCTTGATTTCCTCGCAAACGGTTTCCGGGGACATCGTCGTCCAGGCCTTTCGGGCCGCCTCGTAACCGCGATGGGCGATGTATTCGTGTATATCTTCCGGATCGAAATGCCCGCAATGCTCCAAAACCGTCCGGGATTGCCGCTGGTAAAACGGAATCTCCTTGGGACCGGCGCATTTCCGATTGGTTTGTCGGTCGACGTACAGCAGCCGTTCGAGAACGCCTCCCTTTTGAAACGTCGTTTCGCAAAGCTCATCGACATCGCCGACCTGGACGCAGGTGTAAAGCAGCCCGTCCGGTTCAATGGAAACGAGAGGCCCCGCCTGGCAAAAGCCCTGACAACCGCTTTTCGAGAGATGCAGGAACTCGCCCCCTTTGCCGGTTTGATCTTCGCCGTTTTCGTATCTCAGCTGGACGACGACGTCGATTCCGAGCTCGGCGATTTTCTTTTCAAGGGCGTGAAAAACTTCCATGGACCCGTTGGCGACGCAACCGGTCCCGGCGCAGACGACGACCCGGCGCCGCGTTTTTTTCGTCGCCGTTTTGTATTCGTCGGTATATTGATTCAAAAGATTCGTATTTTTCGTTATCGTGGGCATTATTTTGAAAATTGAAAAAAGTGGGAAGTGGAAAGTGGAAAGCGAGAAGTGGAAAAAACTTCCCACTCTCCACTTCCCACTTATATTACGCTGCTTCTTCGGCCAAAATCTTTTCAATCAGCTCGACGGCGCCTTCGGGCGTAACCTTGGAATGAACTTTTTCGTTGAGCACCAAGACGGGGGCGAGGCCGCACGCTCCGAGGCAGGAGACGGTTTCGACCGTAAAAAGCATGTCGTCGGTCGTCTGCTTCTCATCGGTGAGCTTCAGCCGCTTTTGCAACGCCCGGAGGATGTGCTCGGAACCGCGAACATGACAGGCGGTGCCGTCGCATAGTTTGACCATGTTTTTTCCCTTGGGAACGAGGGTAAAATGCGCGTAAAACGTCGCGACCCCGTACACATGAGCTGCCGGGAGGTCGAGAGATGTTGCGATAAAATTCAAAATATCTTCCGGCAGATAGCGGTAAAACTCCTGAACCTGTTGCAGGATCGGGATCAGTCGCGCCCCGTCGTAATGGTTTTCCTGTAAAATATCACAAACTTTGTTAAATTTTCTCGAGGATTCCAGACCTGTGGTCCCGGATACTGCGGACATGTAGTCTCTCCAATAGATTAGCTGTTTAATTATCGATAAAAAATTATCTGTTTGTATTGACAGTTCTTTAATGCTACCATAATGGTCTTTGCCGTCAATGGGGACGGCCTCAAAAATCACTATTTGATCCTACATTGATCGACACATAAAAATCGACCGCCGCAAACAGTGGGCCGAAGCGTCAGCGCCCGATTGGTCTCGCGTTTTCGTATCGGATAACCGGGCGCTGACGCTTCCGGCTGTTGCCCTGATCCGAAATTTTTGTAAAGTTCAGTTAAGGAGTGATTTTGTCGAGCCTTTTTTTTCCGAGGGTTTCTGCTATACTCGATCTTCGTTGCTGAAACGACGATTCCGCTGATTTTTCCCTTTTTTTTGTCATTATCTCATGTCCGATCCCCTCAAGCGTATCGAGTTGGTTCGACGGCTGCATTCCTCGGGGAAGCGGACGGTTATCGCCGCGACGGGGGGCGGGAGCCTCGCGATCAGCGATCTCTTGACACAGCCGGGGGCAACGCGAACCGTGCTTGAAGCGCACGTTCCGTATTCCGAAGGGGCGATCGCGCGGTTTTTGGGACAAAAGCCGCTACAATTTTGCTCTTCCCACACGGCCCGGCAATTGGCGATCACCTGCTTCAAACGGGGACAGGAAGTCGCGGAAAGCCAGGAATTTCAAGGAAAGAACGAACTTTTCGACGAACTGGGGGACCCGATTCGTCGACGCCGGATCACCGATAATATTCGAACCGGTTCGTTTCACGGTCAGGAGTTCGCGTCCTCGTCGATTTCGTACAAAGAAAAAAAGTGGTGCCCGAATCTCATCGGGATCGGCTGTACGGCTTCGCTCGCCTCGGACCGGCCCAAGCGGGGGGATCATCGGTTTCATATCGCCGTTCAGACGTTCGATCGGACTTCGGAGTATTTTCTAAAACTGAACAAAGGAGCCCGAACGCGGGAAGAGGAAGAACGGCTGACGGCGGACTTTATCCTGAAGTTTTTGGCGGAAGCGGACGGAATTCCGTTCGAATTCGAGATTCCGCTCCTCGAAGGGGAACAGGTCGAATCCCGGCAAACCCTGGCCGATGAGGCTTGGATCGAGCTGCTGATGGGGGACGCGGTCGCGGTGTTGGTCGTCGCCGGGCAAAGAATTTGCGTCAAAAAAATCTCGGACATCGGCAAGCCGCTCATTTCGGTCGACCGGCCGTATTCGCCCGAAGCGGCCTACATGCAGAATATCTTCGCCGGCTCGTTCGACCCGTTGCATCACGGGCATCTTCGGATGATCGAACTGGCGCAAGCCCGTTTGGCCGGCAGCATCGCGTTGGAAATCGCGGTTCAAAACGTCGAAAAGGCTCCGTTGGATTACCGGGAGATTGAAA
>JAVBSX010000008.1:0-7167 GCA_031556455.1 Thermoguttaceae bacterium | reverse complement strand
TCGATAGGCTTTGGTCCGGTAAATCCTGGCATAAATGGTTGGTTTTCACTTTCAAACAGAGTGGTACTTGCCGGCTGGACCCCTGCGGCCCCGGGTGCAGGCAAGATGCCTGCGGTCCAAATGTTGGTGAACGGTTACGACCGAAGAAGTGACCAACCGCGTTTGTTCAAATAACCAGTAACGATTTTTACCAAACAACCGTTTTGAGCGGCTCACACACAATACCTCCGGTTTGACCGGAGGTGCCTTGTTCTCGAAAGTTGATCCTGTCCGATATCCTCGGTTGCAAATCGTTTGGGGGGACAACAAGTATCACAATCATGCGTTGAAGGCGTGGCTGGCGAAGCATCGACCGGGCTGGACCTTGGAGATCAAGAGTTCGCCGGAGGGATCGAAAGGTTTCGTGGTGGTGTCGAAGCGTTGGGTGGTGGAACGGACATTTGCGTGGATGGGCAGAAATCGGCGATTGAGCAAGGACTACGAACGCAGCATGACTTCGAGCGAGGCGACGATCAAGCTGGCGAACATTGCGTTGCTTCTGCGGCGTCTTGCTCCCGCCGAAAACACAAAAACATTCCATTATCGAGGCAAATTACAAAAAGCCTGAATTTTAAGCGTTTTATTCTCCAAATAGCCTCTCAGTCGCCGCCCCCTAAGCAATAAATTGTCCGAAATCCATCGCACAACCGCAGGTTGCATCCCTACAGCCTCCTATAGCCTGGATTAATATTTTCGCGGGGAAACCTTACCCTGGACCCGGGAAGGCAGCCCTTGAATCCGCAGGAAGCCGGTCGCGTCGGTTTGATTGTAGGCGTCCCCCCCCTCCATGGTCGCGATCCCCTCGTCGTAAAGGGAATTCGGGCTTTTGCGGCTTTCGATCAGGATGTTTCCTTTGTACAAATTCAAGATCACCTCGCCACTGACCGGCTTTTGGGCCTCGCGAATGAACGCGAGCAGGGCGTCCATTTTCGCGTGGTACCAGAAACCGTAATACACCATTTCGGCGACCTCCGGGGCGAACTGGTCCCGCAAGTGCATCAAATCGCGGTCCAAGGTCAGTTGTTCAACATACCGGTGCGCATCGTACAAAATTGTCATTCCGGGCGATTCGTAGACGCCGCGGGATTTCATGCCGACGAAACGGTTCTCGACCATGTCGATCAGCCCGATGCCGTTCCGGCCGCCGATTTCGTTGAGCGTTTTCACGATCCCAAACGCCGAGAGCTTTTGGCCGTTGACGGCGACCGGAACACCACTTTCGAAGTTGATTGCGACCTTTTCAACCTTGTCCGGAGCCTGCTGCGGCCGGACGCACATCCCGAAATCGACGGAATCGACGCCACTGATGTCCAGTTTTTCGAGGATGCCCGCCTCGTAAGAAATATGCAGGCAATTTTCGTCGCTGCTGTACGGTTTCGAAAGCGTCGCCTTAACCGGAATCTTGCGTTCCTGGCAATACTGAATCATTTCGGTCCGGCCGGGAAATTGCTTCCGAAAATGCTCCAATCGCCAAGGGGCGATAATCTCGATCTCGGGATTGAGCGCTTCGGCCGCGAGTTGGAAGCGGCATTGGTCGTTCCCTTTGCCCGTCGCCCCGTGGGCGAACGCCGTTGCCCCAACCTCCCGGGCGACCTGCAGGCACGCCTTCGAGATGAGCGGCCGGGCGATCGAGGTCCCAAGCAGGTAAACCCCTTCGTATTTCGCCTGCCATTGCAAAACGGGGAAGGCGAAATCGCGGCACATTTCCTCCTGGGCATCGACGATGCGGGCCGATTTGGCCCCGATATTTTCCGCTTTTTCCAAAATCGCCCGACGGTCTTCGCACGGTTGGCCGAGATCGACATACACGGCGTGTACGGCGTATCCCTGGTCCATGAGCCAGCCCAAGAGCACGGAGGTGTCCAATCCGCCCGAGTAGGCAAGTACGCATTCTTTCATTCGAGAGTCTCCGGAAAAAAGAGAAGAAGCTTTTAATAAAAGGAAAGGCCGATTTTACCCGAGAGGCGGGATTCCGGCAACGAGGACCGAAAAGTGCTATTTCGAAATAAAAGCCGGAAAGGAGGCGTATTCGGCCTATTGACGGTTTGTTGACGCTCAATTTTGCAGGACGAGTCAATACGCCGTGCCCCTTTTCGGCTTCTATTTTTGACGCCGTTTGCGGTCTAATGTGCTCCACACAAAAATTGAGCCAAGGGGCTTCATGAGCGAAGCGACGAAAGCCCCGAAACCGCGAGGGTTGAGTTCGAACTCTCCGGTTCAATTTTTTCGCGGAGAGCAATAATGTTTGTCAGACGCCGGCGTCTGCGCCGCTCGGCTAAACGGTCCGGTATTTTGTAAAAGGCGAAAGATGCTTCTTGATAATGAGTACCGTTTTAGATAAACTGGAACGACATGCGAACCCTGTTACGAATTTTGCCGCTTATCGCCCTGTTTTTCGGAAATAGCCCGGCTTGGGCCGATCAGGTTTCCCTTTCCCAGGCCGTTCGGCGGGCCGCCGAAGGGATCGCCCCGCGATTGGTCCAGATCAACACCATCGGCGGGCTGGACCGCAGCGGCGAGGAATTGACGAACGAAGGGGCGACAACCGGATTGCTGCTCGACGATCAAGGGTACATCATTACGAGCGCGTATCATTTTTTGCACGAGCCGAGCTCGATTTTGGTCGCATTGAGCGACGGGAGCCGGTGCGTCGCCGAAAAAATCGCGACCGATCGGCTACGAATGCTGACGCTGCTCAAGGTCAAAAACGACGGCGCGAAGATCACCGCGACGCCGCTTGTCCGGGTTTCCAAAACGGAGGTTCGCGACGGGCAGTGGTCGATCGGCGTCGGGCTTGCGTTTTCCGGGGAGGAGCCGAATGTCTCCCTCGGGGTGATCAGCGGAAAAGGGCGAATTTGGGGGAAGGCGATTCAAACCGACGCGAAAATCGGCCCGAACAATTACGGCGGGCCGCTGTTGGATATTCGAGGCCGGGTGATCGGCATACTGGTCCCTCTTTCGATCATATCGGACGAGTTGGCCGCCGGAGCGGAAATGTATGACGGCGGGATCGGTTTCGCGATTCCGATCGATGATGTTTTTGACGTGTTCGCGAAACTTCGCGAAGGGCGGGACCTGAAGCCGGGCTTTTTGGGTTTGGGATTCCGGGAAGGCGGGCTGCTGCCCGGGCCGGCGGAAATCACGGAGGTGCTTAAAAACTCCCCGGCCGATACCGCTGGGCTGCGAAAAGGGGACCGGATCATCGAGATCGACGGAGAAAAGGTCGATTCCTCGATTCGGGCCGCGACACTTTTAAGAAGTCGTTATGCCGGAGAAAGCGTCGAGTTGACGATCCGGCACGACGACGCGGAAAAGACGCTCGCCCTTCCGTTACTCGGCCGGGACGAGATTTTCCCGAACCGACAGCCGTCCCGAGCCGATAACGGTATTGAACCAGCGGAAACAAAATAGTCGTATTTTTGTGATTCGAGCTGACAGAAAAATTGAAAAAACGCGGAGTACCGGCTAAAAGGGCATGCAACCCTCTTACACCGATTCGCAGCATATTATTGAACTCACATGCCCAGCCCCACATCCTCCTCATCCGATTCGCACGAACCGATTCGCTTTCGCTGCACGCGGTGCTTCCATAAGCTGGATGCAAAACCGGAAAAAATCGGTCAAACGGTTCGCTGTCCGGCCTGTTATTTCGACCTGGTCGTTCCCGGGGAGAGCACGCGCAAGCCGATCAAGGAGTCCGACCTGTACGGAGTCGACGAAAAACCCATCGACGTCCGGGAGATGAAGCATCGCCAACCGTTGGCCTCTTTCCCATGCTCCGTTTGTCGGACGATTCTCTCGATCACCCCGCACGACCGTCTCGAAGGGGAGGTCCTTTGTCCGGAATGCGGGACCTCCTCCCCCATTCCCGCGAATCTCAAGAACATCGCCGCTCGTTCGGTTTCGCAAGAGGTCGAGGAAATCGTGGGAGGATTGGAATTGCAGATCGATCGGGAAAAGGACGTTTACGGTCTTTCCGATCCGGCAAACCAGGGACCTTCCGGCTCGGCGGCCGTCGAAGACGTTTTTCCCGTTTATTGCGATCTGTGCGACACGTTGATGTCCGCGACGAAAGCGATGATCGGCCAAAAGCTGACCTGCCCCGACTGCGGGCGGGAGACGTTGGTTCGCCCCCCGGAAAACAACGATCTCGAAAAACCCGGAACGAAGGCTTTCGAAGGCGGAACTCATTATCGGGCGGACGAAACGCCGCGGTCTTACCTCGGTGAGCCGGGCGCGGCAACCCGGCTTGTCCCGGTCGTTTGCTCGCTTTGCGAAACCCGGATGTATGCTCCCGAAAGCGAAATCGGCCAATACAAAACCTGTCCCGATTGCGGAACGCGCAATTTGATTAAGGACGTTCCGGAAGAAGAGCGCGTCCTGCCGAATACATTGGGCAAGGATTACGGCGTGCAGGATCAAAAAGCCGTCCAACCGCCGCCGATTCGCGCCGGTGTCGATTACCGCACCGTCGAAGGTTCGCTCGATTTGGATCATTGGAAAAACCGCTTAACCTCTCAACCCGAAAAAGAGGCCTCAAGCGAAGCCTCTCCTGTCCCCGTATCTTCAAAAGAACCTTCGAACCTGAAAAAACCGTCCTCTCGCCCAGCGCCGACGGAAGACGCCTACGACGCGCAAAAACCGCCCCCGCGTTTTATTCCGCCCAAGCCCCCGGTTCCGGAAATGCTGGCCGGGGATTCCCCGAAATCGCTTCCGGCCGGGCCGCGCGCGGAATTGCTTTTTGGTTCAAGGACGGACGACGGCGAACGACGAACCGTTTCTCCCGGTTTCGAGGTTTTACAGGAACGCAAACGCAATCGGAAAGGAAGCCTGCTCACCTACCGCCGGGCCAAACTCCCGAAACGGCCGTTGACGACCGGATTTTTCCGCCCGTTTGCCTATTACAAGTTTTGGCAATCCGTTTTGACGATCCTCTTTTTCGGAATGCTGCCGGCGCTCCTTTTCATTTATGGTGGTCCTTACGCCTACCAGGTTTTCGGAAGCTTCGCCGGCGAACAAATCCTGGAAAGACTGCCCGGTATCGGCGGAATGTACCTGCTTTTCATCGTTCCGGGGTTCGTGATCGGTTTGTTTTGGATCGCGCTCTTCGCGAGTTATCTCAACGATTGTTTTTCCGCGACCTCCGCGGGGGACGATCTGCTCGATATTCTTCCCGATTATTCTGCCGCCAACGGCCTTTATTACGCCGGACGATTATTCCTGACCAGCTTTTCCGCCGTGCTGCCCGGCTACGCCCTCTGGTTGGTGCTGCATAGTGTCTTGCTTTTTTTTCACGAAACGCAATTTTCCTACGGAGCGATGTTCAGCCCGATCATCTCTTCTTATCTTAACGAAGAAGGCGTCGTCGTACCTTGGCAAATGTCGCCGTCGTTTTTGATTCTCGTCTTGGTCTCGCATTGGTTTTTCTACCCGATCGTATATCTCTCGCAATGCGAAGCGGGGGAAGGTTTTGTACCATTTACAAAAAATATCTTTTCCAGTCTCTCGCATATTCCTCGTCATTGGGTTGGATATTATGTCCTTTCTCTCCCGATCGGTTTGGCGATCGCGTTATTGGCGTTTAATTATAAAAACAACGGCTTTTTTTACTCGACGTATTTTTTCAACGAAATCCATTTTCTCGGTCTTCTTCTCGGAGGGACTTTCGGGGCTTTTCTGCTTTTCCGACTTTTAGGCCGCCTCGGCTGGGTCGTTGAAGACGACACCCGAAAACGACAGGAAAAAGAAGAAAAGGAAGCCGAGGAATCGGCTTAAGGATCCTTATGTAAAAACCAAATGCGGCAAACAGCAGCCCGAAGCGTCAGCGCCGGGTTGGCCTCGCTTTTCCGCATTGGCTAACCGGGCGCTGACGCTTCCGGCTGCTGTCCGATTCCGCCAAGCCCATTCCTCCGTCCGCAACCATGTTCGATTCCGACTTTCTCAAAAAACTCGAATACCTTTCGCTCGTCTCCAAACGAGTGTTCCGAGGTCGGCTCTTGGCCCAAAAGCGGACGCGGCAATTGGGCGGCGGCGTCGAGTTCGCCGATCACCGAGATTACTTGCCCGGCGACGATTTGCGGTATCTCGATTGGAACGTGTTCGCCCGGTTCGGCAACCACCTCATCAAACGCTTCGAGGAAGAGGAAGACCTGCACGTCTATTTTTTCCTCGATTGTTCCAAAAGCATGCGGAGCGGCAATCCGAACAAATTCGATTATGCCCGGGAAATCACGGCGGCGCTCGCCTACATCGCCTTGGCCGATCTCGACCGGGTTAGCGTCGTCGCTTTCGCCGAAAAGGTTCTCGATGTTTTCCCGCTCATCCGGGGAAAGCAGCACATCCTGAGCCTGTTGCGATTTCTCGAACGCTGCGAAAATACGGACGGAACGACGAACCTCGCCGGAGCGGTCGGCGAATTCCTGCATCGCCGGCAGCGCTCGGGCTTGGCCGTCCTCGTGAGCGATCTGTTCGATCCCGACGGGTTTCAAAAGGGAATCGACTTGCTACGCTTCCGGAATTTCGAACCGAACCTGATCCAGGTACACGATCACCTCGAAGCCGAGCCGCTCTTGCGAGGGGATTTGCGGCTGATCGACGCCGAAAGCGGCTCCGCACGAAATGTGACGATCAGCGAAAGCGTCTTACGCCGTTACAAAAAGAAATTCGCCGAATTTCTCGATTCCGTGCGAAAATACTGTCTCGACAACGGCTTCGGCTGCACGATCTCCCGGACCTCGGTTCCGTTCGACGAATTGATCCTCCGGATGATGCGAGAAACCGGAGCGATCGGTTAGAAACTCATTTAGCCGGTACCCCGCGCTTTAATTGACCGGTACTCCGCGTTCGTTTAACCGATACTCCGCGCTTTATACCCTCGGCACCTTTTCGCTGCGGATCAAAAGCCAAAGAAAAAACGGCCCTCCCAACAGGCTCGTAACGATTCCGGTCGGTAACACACCGACCGTGAGCACCGATCGGGCGAGCGTGTCGCAGGCCGCCAAAAAAAACGCCCCGAACAGAATCGTCGCCGGAACGAGCCGCCGATGATCCGGCCCGATGAGCAACCGGCAAAGATGCGGGACCATGAGCCCGACGAATCCGATCGGCCCGGAAACGGCGACGATCATC
>JAVBSX010000348.1:0-9971 GCA_031556455.1 Thermoguttaceae bacterium | reverse complement strand
AATTCCTTCAAATTCGGCAGCTGGGCGATCGATTTGAGCGATTCGTCGCCGATCGCGATAATTTCGATTTCCAGGACTTCGAGATTTTTCAAGGCCGTAAGGTTGACGAAACCGGCATCGGTCAACGCGCCCAACTCGACGAGATAAAGTCGCTTGAGTTTCGGCAAATCCTGGAAAACCTCCATTCCGCGGTCGTCAAGACTGTCCAAACCCCGGAGCGTCAACCGGGTCAGCGGCAGCCCTTTGAGTTGCAGGAGCCCTTCGGAACCGAATTCGCCGCAACGGAAGAGAATCAGGCTTGTCAGCTTTCTGAATTTCTTCAGCGATTCCCCGGCCTGATCGGTCAGCGAAAATTCCTGGAGGTAAAGCGATTCGATGTTTTCGCAAGCGGTCAAGCTTTCCAACCCGGTGTCGTTGACCGCGTCGCTGCGATGTTGGAACGATTTCAAGCCCGCGATCTTCGCGACGCTTTTCATTCCCGTGTTGCCGATCGTGTTGCAGCCCCGGATGTCGAGCGATTTCAGGTTCGGAATCTTCCGGATGCTCAGCATCCCGACCTCGGTCGTTCCCGTGTAAACCAGGTTCAACCGTTCCAGCTTTTCCATGGTCGCGAACTTTCGGCAGGCGGCGTCCCCGATGTTGGCGTTATGGTGCAGGTTCAGTTCGACGAGGTTCGACATGTCGGCGATGATGTCCGCCGATTCGTTCGTAATCGTGCTGTTGCCGATCACGAGAACCTTGAGCCGGTTTTGCAGCGGAACGAGCTCGCGGGTAAATTCGTCGTTGAAATTGCGGCAATTATTGAACGAGAGTTTTTCCAAATCGGAGAGTTTGGCGAACAGCCGGACGTCC
This sequence comes from Thermoguttaceae bacterium, assembly GCA_031556455.1. GTDB lineage: Bacteria > Planctomycetota > Planctomycetia > Pirellulales > Thermoguttaceae > JAVBSX01. Next base: position 9,119 of record JAVBSX010000348.1, on the reverse strand, counting down.
TCAAGCGTCAGGTCCGTCGTATCGACATTCAATTCGACGAGCGCACCCGACGGGGAAAGTTTGTAAGAATTCCCGGTCCCGCCGAACGCCTTGATCCGGGCGATCGCGGCTTCGACATCGGCCGGGTCGGCGGTCGGCGCCGGAGCGGCTTTCGCCGCAGGGGCGGCGGGCTTTTCGGCGGTTTTGTCCGCCGCCGGTTGGGCTTCGGTTTTCGCCGGTTTCGGCGCTTCGGCCGGAGTCTCCGTTTTCGAAGGTTGCGACGGGCAGCCCGAGAGTAGCATCACCCCGCCGAGAAACGCCAACAAGCAAATTCGTTTTGAAAGAAAGGACATCGATTCAATATGGTAAATGGTGTTGATAATGTTGATTGACTGATGTGCAAAAAAAATTTCGAATCGGGCAGCAGCCGGAAGCGTAAGCGCCCGGTTCTCGGGGCGAAAACGCGGGGCAAACCCGGCGCTTACGCTTCGGGCTGTTGCTTGCGATCGCGGTTCATTTGCCTGAATTCAACACATGCTCGCGCGCCAACCCGGCGGCGCCGATGTAACCGGCGTCGCCGCCGAGGGTCGCGAATTCGAGCGTCAGCCCTTGGGCGATCGCCGGGAACGAGCGGGCCTTGACCTCTTCGCGAACGCGGTCGATGTATTTTCGGCCGATCGGGGAACCGTTGCCGCCGAAGGTCATTGCCCCGCCGAGCAAAATGCAGCCCGGATCGACGGTGTTCAACAACGAAACGATTCCGATCGCGAGGTACTCGGCCGCTTCCAAAATGAGTTCCAAGGCGACTTCGTCCCCTTTTTCCGCTTCTTCGTAAATCAGTTTCGGAATCTCGCCGAGCCGGGTTTCCGGAGTAATCCGGTTGCGGAGAGAGCATTGTTTGACGTCGGTAACCGAGATCGTCCGCCGGGCGAGCCCGATCGCCGCCGCATAGGTTTCAAGATGCCCCCGCTGCCCGCAGCCGCAGAGTTTCGCGGCCGGGGAAATATCGACGATGATGTGCCCACATTCCCCGCCATATCCGGTTGCCCCGTCGACCGAGCGTCCTTCGATGATGATGCCGCAACCGATCCCGGTTCCCAGGGTCAACAGGGCGACGCTTTTTTGGCCTTTCGCGGAACCGATCCAGTATTCCCCGTAGGCGGCGGCATTCGCGTCGTTGCAGAAAACGACCGGCACGCCGAGCTGGTTCGCAAGTTCCTTGCACATCGGGAACCCTTCCCAGGACGGGATATTGGGCGGCCGCCGCAAAAGTTCGGTCGCGTAGTCCATGGTCCCGGGCACGCCGAGCCCGACCCCGCCGATCTCTTTCATATCAAGCCCCAGCCGGTCGATCAGAGTCTTGATCTCCCGGAACATGTGCGCCGTCGCTTTTTTCGGGTCGCGTTCGGTCTCGATCTTGGCGACGTTCAAAGGTTGTCCCTTCTCACCCTTTTCGTTCAGGTCGATCGAAGCCCCGTCGCTGTCGACCAGTCCGAATTTAATACTGGTTCCCCCGACATCGATACCGAAATACAAAGGTTTTTTCGTTTTTTGAACGGGAATGAGGGCAATGGGATCGGGCATAAGTTTTCTGAGGCGTTGATTCTGCTAAAGAACAAGGTTAGCGGCTGAAATGAAAGCCAAGAATTATTGCTCTCCGCGAAAAAATTGAACCGGAGCTTCGAACCTGACACTCGCGGTTTCGGGGCTTTCGTCGCTTCGCTCAGGAAGCCCCTTAGCTCAAATTTTGTGCGGAACACAGCATTATATCCTTTTTTCCTCTCCGAACAATTCCGGGAACCAAAAACAATTCAGAATAGAGTGCGCAGACGCATTGTTGCGGTTTTGAGAGATTGGCCGTGGTAGGCGACCGACCTGCGAAAAGTCAACAAAATCTCGACGTGCCTCATTCCCTCCTCCCGTTCCAGGACGATTGCAAAGTCGAGTACAGCAAACAGCAACCCGAAGCGTCAGCGCCGGGTTGGCCCCGTATTTCCGCATTGGATAACCGGGCGCTAACGCTTCCGACTGCTATCCGATTCGATATTTTTTCTGAAATTCCGACTTTGCAATCATCCCTCCTCCCGACCCCCTGTGTTGAAAAAAATCTTTTGTGCGGTAATATTAAATGATTACACGTAATACTTCAGCCGAATGGTGATTTTCGTCATTTCGACTGAAGCGCAGCGCAAGGAGAAATCTCACCCTCGCGCGAGGACCGGAATTCCGAGTCTTTCGGCGAGGGTGAGATTTCTCGCTTCGCTCGAAATGACGAACGGAGAGGCTTGGTTACCAAAAAACTCCAAACGGCTGAAGTATTACGATTACACAAATGTAATTGATCTCTACGCAAAAAATCAAACGGGGCAAACAGCAGCCCGAAGCGTCAGCGCCGGGTTGTCTCCGCGTTTCCGTATTGGACAACCGGGCGCTCACGTTTCCGGCTGCTGGCATTATTTGTATTGATTGTTAAAAGTCATCATACGACAGTGGGTCCGTTCGGACGATGTCGTTTCGCCGCAATTAAATTCTTTTCCAAAAAAAATCACGAAAGGACTAAAGAATGACGCTTCTCAAGGGAACTGAAACCGAAAAAAACCTGCTCAAGGCCTTCGCCGGGGAATCCCAGGCCCGTAACCGCTATACCTTTTTCGCCTCCCAGGCGAAAAAAGACGGCTATGAGCACATCGCCGCCGTCTTCGAAGAGACCGCCCACCAGGAAAAAGAACATGCGAAGCGGTTTTTCAACTTTCTGCAGGGCGGAACCGTCGAAATCACCGCCTCGTTCCCGGCCGGGATCGTCGGTCCGACCGGAGAAAACCTGAAAACGGCCGCCGCCGGAGAGCACGAGGAATGGGAAATCCTGTATCCCGGCTTCGCCAAAATCGCCAAGGAAGAAGGCTTTCCCGATGTCGCGGCCGCTTTTACGGCAATCTGTGTCGCGGAACGGCAGCACGAAAAACGGTACCTCGCCTTCCTGAAGAGCATCGAAGAGAACGCGGTGTTCGAACGCTCGACCGAAGTCGTTTGGCGCTGCCGCAATTGCGGTTACATTACGGCCAAAGGAATGAACGCTCCCGCCGCCTGCCCCGCCTGCTTGCACCCGAAAGCCTGGTACGAAATCCTCGCGGAAAATTGGTAGAAAATGGTTGTGAAAAATAGCCTTCGCCGAAAAACATGGCCGTCATTTCGACTGGAGCAACGCGCCAGGAGAAATCTCACACGCGCGCGAGGGCAGGAATTCCGCGTCTTCGGGCGAGGGTGAGATTTCTCGCTTCGCTCGAAATGACACACGGCAGTTCATCCTTTTTCACGAACCCCCATTCGACGACGCTTTCTCCCCACATTCTTAATTCTTAATTCTTAATTCCTCTCCTCCCTCAATGCAATCCCCTCAGCCGCCTCGTCGTTACCTTGTTTCGTTTCATCCCAAAGTGCATCCGCATTATTTTACGGATGTGCTGGTGATCGGCGGGGGACTGGCCGGGCTGCGTGCCGCGCTCGCCGTCGACCCGAAATACGACGTTTTGCTGATCTGCAAAACCTCGATCACTCAATCGAACAGCGTCAACGCCCAGGGGGGCATCGCCAGCGTTTGGGAAGAGGGGGACTCATTCGAGAGTCATATCGCCGACACGCTTGAGGCCGGCGGCGATTTGTGCGACCGCGAAATCGTCGAGCATGTGATTCGCAAAGGCCCCGAAGAGGTCCGCAAACTGATCGAAATCGGGACTTCGTTCGACCGGATCGAGGGGAAAATCGAACTCGGTCGCGAAGGGGGGCACGCGCACGACCGGATCATACACGCGTTGGGGGACAGCACCGGCAAGGAGATCATCCGGGCCGTGGTCGAAGAAGTTCGCAAACGTCCCAACATCCGCATTTGGGAAAATACGTTTCTTCTCGACCTTTTGACTTCTGAGGGGAAATGCCGAGGCGCGATCCTTAACTGGAACAAAGGGAACCGCAAGGAACTGGTTTGGGCCAAACAGACGATTCTCGCAACCGGCGGCTTGGGGCAACTGTACCGGGAAACGACGAACCCGGACGAGGCGACCGGGGACGGGATCGCCGTCGCCTACCGGGCCGGGGCCGAGGTCCGTGATATGGAGTTCATTCAATTTCACCCGACCGTTTTGTACATCGCCGGGAGCGCCCGGAGCCTGATTACCGAGGCGATGCGCGGGGAAGGGGCCTACCTGGTCGACAAAAACGGCTACCGGTTCATGCTCGATTACGATTCCCGGGGCGAATTGGCTCCGCGGGACGTCGTCGCCCGGGCGATCGTTTCGCAGATGGGGAAGACGAACTATTCGAACGTGTATCTCGATGTCACGCATTTGAAACCGAGCCGGGTTCATAAACGCTTTCCCGGGATCGTCGCCCAATGTGAAAAATTCGGGCTCGACATTACGAAGGAAAAAATTCCGGTCCGGCCCGGGGCGCATTACATGATGGGGGGGATTACGGTCGATCACGAAGGACGCTCGACGCTCCCGGGGCTTTGGGCGGCCGGGGAAGTCGCCTCGACCGGGCTGCACGGAGCGAACCGGCTCGCCTCGAACAGCCTGCTCGATGCGCTGGTGTTCGGGGAATCGTGCGGTCGGTTTTCTTCGGCGGCGGCCCGGGCGGCGCGGGACGATTATCGGGTTCAGCCGATTTTCGACCAAGAAGAAGAGAACGTTCAACCGTCGGGGGCGGCGGAAGAGGAAAAAATCGACCTCGACGACATTACCAATTCGCTCAAAAGCGTGATGTGGCGGCACGCCGGGGTGATCCGCAACGCCGAAGGGTTGGACGAAGCGATCGAAAACTGCCGCCGGCTCTCGAATTACGTGCTCGGACGGCAATTCGACACCGCCAAGGGCTGGGAACTGCAAAACATGTTGCTCTTGGGTCAATTGGTCCTGCAAGGGGCTTTGCTTCGCGAGGAGACCCGGGGGGCGCACAACCGGGAGGATTTCCCGGAAAAAGACCCGTCGCTCGCCCATCGGCACTTCGTGTTCCGGGCCGGAGAGACGGCGACACCCTAACGCGACCGACTCACGAGCCGGGACCTGCGGTCCCGACTGCATTGCCCACGAAAAAAAGACAATAACTCAAATTGAGACAGTCGGGGGCACAGCCCCCGGCTCGTGCTTGCGACATCCCAACAAATGCGATGCAACGGATACCCCGACCATTCCTGACCGCTCTTTTCGGCCTGTTGTTCGTTTTGAACATCACGGTCGCGGCGGTCGGTCTCGTCCGGTTTCAGGCGTTTGTTCCGACGAGAGACAACACCGTTCCCTTTTTTCTGCTCGCCGGGGGAGTCGCTCTCACCGTTTTCATTCTTCGGCAGATTCGGCGGTTGCAACAGCGAAAGATTTCGACCCGCGAGGAACTTGGAATCGCCGGGCCGGGGATTTTGCTCGGAATTTTCCTGGTCCTGCCCGGTCGAAATTTGCTCGCACTGTTGCTCTTCGTGCTGCTTTTCGCTCTCGTTTATGCTCCGGAGAGGCTTTCAAAGCGGCGGCCCGCCGAAAACGGAGAAGACGATTTTCAAGAGGACGATCTTGAAAACGGCGAGGCCGAATACGACGAGGAGACGGTCGATGAGAATGTCGTGATGCAGCTGAGCCGGTCGCAATCGCCCGAGGGAACCGATCGGCTGGAATGTTCGCTTCGCGTCCGTTTTCGCCCGGGCGAACGGATCGTCAACGCCCATGTCCCGTTTTGCCCGCTGTTCGAGCGGTTGCCAGAGGTTGAAGCCCACCAGCTCGAAGGCGAAGCGGTCGATCTCGCGGTCGCTCAGCGAAACCCGCTCGGAGTCCGAATCGACCTGAAGCGTCCCTCGGGCCGCAACGGCGAAGAAACCGTCCGAATTCTGCTCTTCGCCGAATGTTCTTGAATTTTGACCATCCTCAAGGCTCCATCTCCTCGGCCGTGCCGCGAATCAGTTCGGTGAACCGTTCCGAGAGCGTCGATTGCTCCAACTGTTCAACGCGGCCGGTCCGGTAGGCGACGTTGTGGCAACGGGTGTGAGGAGCGCCGATGCCGTCCGGGCTGCAATCGATTCCCTTTTCCGCTTCCTCTTGAGTGATCTCGGCATCCGGGCGCATCCAACAGACCGGCGTCTTGCGTTCGACGACCATCATCGTCCAAGGGCCGAATTCGTCGAGGCGGCGGCCTTGCCCGTCGGTGCCGAACATCGTCTCCTCGCCGAGAATCACCGAATAGTGCGTCCCGCCGTCGGCTTTCGCCGCACGCGCCGAACTCGGGCATTGGTAAACCGCAGGCGTCGTTTCGTGAAATTGCCGGTTGTGTTCGCTGTCCCACGGCTCGTCAAGCCGTAGCTTCGCGGCCAATTCCTCCTCGCCCAGGTACGGGAGCAGCAGCACCCGCCAACCGTGCAGCGGTTTTCCGTCGGGATCGACCGTCAAGGCCGGCGGCAAAGTGCCGTGCTCCCGTTCGTAAAGCAACATCGCGATCGCGATCCGCTTCAAATTATCGCCGCACTCCGTCCGGCGGAAGGCTTCCCTTGCCGCACCGGTTGCGGGAAGCATCAGACGCTGAATAATCTCCGAGAGTATTTCAGAACGTCCGACAACCGTCAGTAGCCGTAGGGAGAGGATCGAGGGAGTCGGCTTGACGTAGGTGTCGGCCGCGACTTGATCGCAGGCTTGATTCAAACTTTTGAAAACGTAGTTCCAATCGAATCCCGCATTTGCGACGAAGTAAAAAGGCAAGAAGCTGTATTGAACCCCCCGTTGAAAAAGAGCGACAATCTCCGCAGGTTTCGCACGGGAAGGCCGGCGGTACATGAGGGATTGGACCGAATCAAGCGTACAATATCGTTCGTCTTCGAGCATCGTTTCGACCGCGACTCTTTGTGGGAGGCGTTGCCACTCTTCGAGCAGGTGCCGCAGTTTTTCGGCATCAATTCGGGAACGACCGGGAACGTCCAAATCAATCGAATGGGCGATCCCTTCGACGGCGATGCCGACCAAACAGGCGACAATCGCACCTTGATGTCCGATGCGACGACCGAGCCGATAACAGGAGATGATGTCTTCGAGAGCCCCGTCGATCTCACTTTTCTCCAAACGTTCGTTGGCTCTCGCCGCCAATCCGCGAGCCAATCCTCGGATTTCAAAAGCTCCCGGTGAGATCAACGAAAGTAAAGCATATCTTGCATTCTCATCGAGGCGAATGAGAGGATATTGAAACACCGGCTTCCGAACTGCTTCGGCGAGAAGGTCGAGGGCCGGAGAATTTTCGTCCAACCAACCTTGCATCATCGGCAATGTTTCGACCGACCAGGGCTCATGCAATTTTTTTTCGGCGAATAAAGCCAACGCTTCCCGGTCGGCTTCCAAGTCGTCCGATTCTTCCTGATTTTCATTTACGGTCTCTTCGGCATTTTTTTGGAGCCCGACTATTTCGAGCCGCTCCTTTTCCAACGCCTCGAATTCTTCCGGATGGGTTAGCAGCCTTGCCTTAAGATAATCGGAGGGCTGTTGATATTTCAAGGTCGGGACATTCTCCGGGTCGAGCCCCAGCTTTTCGTAAAACTGTTGGTCGAAACCGGGAAGATTCGGCTTGTCGTCGCTCACGCCGAGGGCTCGGGTCAGGATTCGGGCGCCGTTCTCGTCGGTTTGCATTTCCGGCGGGTAAAGCCGCATCTCCAGCGCCCGAAAGTAATCGACCCGGCGGCCGTCGCTGCTGAGCGGCTCGGTGATCGCGGTCGTCTCCGGCGAGATTCGCAGCGGAACAGATTGAAAAAGAAGCCGCTTGAGACCGACCAGCAGCACCAGGCAACAGATCAAAGCGATCAACAGGCGCAAAGGCCAATTTCGCGTTTTGGTTTTGCGTTCGGCCGGCGGATCGGAAAGAGGGGCTGTTTCTGACATGTCGCGGTGTTCCTTAACGAAAAAACAAGGCTGTCATTTCGACTGGAGCGTAGCGCAAGGAGAAATCTCACCCTCGCCGAAAAAGTCGGAATTCCCTCCCTTTCGGCGAGGGTGAGATTTCTCGCTTCGCTCGAAATGACGTTACGGTTTATGAAAGGTAAATTGAGAATCGCTACTCTACACTTGTTCCGTCCAATCGCGGCGTTCGCGGGAGCTCGGGATCTTCATCAGATGTCGGTATTTGACGATCGTCCGGCGGGCGACCTTGAAACCGGCCTGGTCCAGCAGCTTGACCAATTCCTCGTCGCTGTACGGTTTCGATTTGTCTTCCCGGTCGACCAATTCCTGGAGCTTCAAACGGACGGCGTCCTGGGCGACATCCTCGTCCCCGTCGGTCGCCTGAACCGCGGTCGCGAAAAACCGCTTCAGCGGAAAAAGACCTTGCGGGGTCTGCATCCATTTTTCGTTGCACGCCCGCGAAACGGTCGTTACATGAACGCCGACCTTATCGGCGATCTGCTGCATCTTGAGCGGTCGGATCGCGTTCGGCCCCCGTTCCAGAAAATCGACCTGGTGTTCGATCAGCGCGAGCGCGACCTTCGTCAACGTCGATTGTCGTTGCTTGATCGAGTCGATCAACCATTGGGCCGAGCCGACCTTTTGCTTGATATAATCCCGCGTTCCCTTGTCGGTCCCCTGTCGTTTCAAAAGCTCCTGGTAATAGTTGCTGATTCGCAGCTTCGGGACGTTGCCCTCTTCGAGCCGGATCACGAAATTTCCTTTTTCGTCCTTATCGACGATGATGTCCGGGATCACCGGCGGGGCGGCCTGTTCGCTGAAGCCCGAGCCGGGCCGCGGGTTGAGCTTGCGGAGTTCGAGCAGGGCGTCTTGAATCATCGGGATCGAAAAGCCGGTCTTTTTCGCGATCAACGGGAGCCGGTTCCGTTCCAAATCCTCCAAATGATTCGCGATCAGGACCTTGAGAATCTCGTAATAGGGCATCTCCGGGAAAAGCTGCAAGAGCAGACATTCCTTGACCCCGCTCGCCCCGACCCCGGTCGGGTCGAGTCCGCGAATGATCCGGATCGCCTCTTTCGCCAACTCCTTTTCCTTGGCACTCGCCTTTGGCCCGAGGAGATCGTCCAACGAATCGGTCAGAAAACCGCTCGGGTTGAGATTGTAGACCAGCCGCTCGATCATGTTGCGCAGCTCCGGCTCCAAATCGAACCAGCCGAGTTGCTCGATCAG
>JAVBSX010000180.1:0-23858 GCA_031556455.1 Thermoguttaceae bacterium | reverse complement strand
GGGCTCCTACGACTACGAGCAGACGGTGACGGGCCGGGCCGCCGCCGGGTCGAGCTACTACACGACGACCTCGGTTCTCGGCGAAGAAAGCGGCAGCATCCAGAACAGCTCCGGTAACAGCGGCGTCAGCAACGGCACGCGATTCCTCTACCAAACCGACCACGAGCACACGTCGTATTCGAACGGCAGCGGCGACGGCCGGTCGTTCGAGCTCGCGTGGTCGGGCGTGCCGACGGCGTGGGCCGGCGAGCGGGTGACGCGTTCGTGGCATCTCGACGCGCAGGGTGAGACGATCGAGACGACGACGGTCGAGCCGATGCCGGACCCCGGTTGGCCGTACTACCATCCGCACGAGGAATGGCCCGCGCCCGTCCTGCCGCCGACCAACATGAATGTCTCCGCGAACTTTTACGCCGTCAATTCCGGTTTTTGATCGAAAATCTGCCGTATCTGAAAAACGACATCGTCGGCCGCCGAATTTTTCGCGAACACAAATTCGACTCGCCGTATATCGATCCGACCGAACATATCGTTTTCAAAAAAACCTTAAGAGAGGCCGGTGATTCGACCTTGTTCGTCGATGTCGATGCGTTCCGCGGCGGGGGATTTCGAAAGGCCCGGCATGGTCATGATCTCGCCTGTCAGGACGACGACGAAACCGGCACCGGCCGAAACCTTGACATCACGGATCGGAATGTCGAAATTTTTGGGGCGGCCGCGGAGCGACGGATCGGCGGAAAACGAGTATTGCGTTTTCGCGATGCAAACCGGCAAGCCGCCGAATCCGAGCTTTTCAAAATGTTCGAATTTGGCGAGAATCTTCTTGTCGACGACAATTCCCGCCGCCCCGTAAATTTTCCGGGCGATCGTTTCGACTTTTTCGAGAAGCGGCATTTCATCCGGGTACAGGAAACGGAATGAAGCGGAACCGCTTTCGGCGGCATCGACCGTGATTTCGGCAAGTTCTTCCGCGCCCGCTCCACCGCGAGCCCAATGGTCCGCCCGGGCGACCTTGACACCGAGTTCATCGCATTTTTCGTCGATCAAACGAATTTCCGCGTCGGTGTCCGTCGGGAAAGCATTGACGGCCACGACGACGGGAACACCGTAAAGCCGCAGGTTTTCCAAATGTTTGCGGAGATTTTCGAAACCGATCGACAAGGCTTCGGTGTCCGGCTCCTGCAATCGCTTCAGGTCGACTCCGCCGTGGTATTTCAGTGCCCGAACGGTCGCGACCAACACCACGACGTCAGGTCGGAGTCCCGCCTGTCGGCATTTGATGTCCAAAAATTTTTCCGCTCCCAGATCGGCGCCGAAACCGGCCTCGGTCACGGTGTATTCCGATTGCCGCAAGGATAATTTCGTTGCAAGGACACTGTTGCAGCCGTGAGCGATGTTCGCGAAAGGGCCGCCGTGCACCAAGGCCGGATTCCCTTCGAGCGTCTGGACGAGATTCGGTTTCAAGGCGTCTTTGAGCAACGCGGCCATCGCTCCGTGAGCGTGAAGTTCCGCCGCCGTGACCGGATCGTTTTCCGGCGTGTAGCCGACGATGATTCGGCCCAGTCGTTTTCGGAGTTCGAAAAGCGAATTGCTGAGACAGAAAATCGCCATGACTTCGGAAGCGACCGTGATATCGAATCCCGATTCATGAGGAACGGAATTCAAATGACCGCCCAGCCCGACGACGATTTTCCGCAGTGCCCGGTCATTCAGATCGACGACCCGGTTCCAAGTGATTCGGCGCGTATCCAGCCGACGCGAATTGCCATGATGCAAATGATTATCGAGCATCGCGGACAGCAGATTATGGGCCGCGGAAATCGCGTGGAAGTCCCCCGTAAAATGCAGGTTGATGTCCTCCATGGGAACGACCTGCGCATATCCGCCGCCCGCCGCCCCGCCTTTGGTACCGAAGCAGGGACCGAGCGACGGCTCGCGCAGGCAGACGGTCGTCCGTTTGCCGCTACGGTTCAGCGCATCGGCCAGACCGATGCAAGTCGTCGTCTTGCCTTCTCCGGCAGGGGTCGGACTGACCGCCGTGACGAGCACCAGTTTGCCGGTTATTTTATCCTCGAATGGATCGACCCCGTCGATCGGAATTTTGGCTTTGTAACGACCGTAGCATTCGATTCGATCGGTGCTGCAGCCGAATTTTTCCGCGATTCGTTCGATGGGAAGCAGTGTCGCCTTTTGGGCTATTTCGAGGTCGGTCGGGTGAGTCATCGACTATTTTTTGGGTTGACGAGTCGCTTGAGAATCGCTGCTCTTTTCATATTTTGAGCGGCAATCATAATGAGACAGGATTACAAGATCAACAGGATGAAATCGACAAATAAAAACCGTGTTTGGCGTTAAACCGGAGGATACGAAAGACTTGAGTCAAGACAAACCCATCTTGTCAATCCTACGATCCTGTCAAAAAAACCACCCCTTCAAAATGCGAAACAATCAGCGGTTCTTAATTTGTGGACTTTGATTTCAAAATCAAGGCTCGTTTTTCGGTGTCTCGTGGATTGACATCTTATTGGTTTTCACCCGGTTGTTCGACAGGAAAAACCTTGCCGTAAAGCCGAACGTTCGCCACACGGCAGGCCTGCGCCTCCGAATCGAGCTTGGGGTTCCCTCCCAAGGCAATGGCGAGCGATCGGGTCGACATCGTTTCCGGAACGCGAAGCTCGCCGACCTGATTGCCGTCCAGGAAGAGTTTCCATTTCCCTTCCTGCTTGACGACGGTCAACTTGTACCATCTTTTCAGTTCGAAATCGATCGGCGAGGTCCGGCCCCCGCCGGGCCCTTCCACGGACCCGACGAGTTTGCGCTCCGGAGAAACGTAAACCCGCAACGGATCGTCGTTCGAGAACGCCCAAGCGCAAACGACCTGGCCGAACGGCCGACCGGCCGGGCTGAATTCCTCCACGAGAAAATCCAACGTGAAGGCGTAGTCTTCCGCGGGAAACCAAGGGAACGTGTACACGATTTTGCCGGCTTTGCCATCCAAACGCACCGCCGTATCCGGTTTCCCGTCCGGGCCCTCGGCCGAGGTCGTTCCCGAAACGGTTCCCAGCTCGCCGACCATCGGGGCCGGTTTTCCCGCGAGATCGTCGGAAATGACGACGAGGTCGGGACCGACGCCGATTCGGGGCGGCGCGAAATCTTCCACTCCGGACGGCGGCAGCGACGCATCGACGGAAAAACTTCGCGGCGGATTCTGGCTTTCGGTCGATCCGAACGCATTGGTGAGAATCAATTTCCAAAAATATTCCTTGCCGGGAACAAAACGACTCGTCTGATCGGCAGGCAAAAGGATGCGTTTTTGTTCGTCCCGGTCGGCCTTGGCCCGGAGAATCACATTGCTGAAATCCGGCGTGTCGGCAACGACGAGCTGGTATTCGTAGTCGTCCGGATTACGCAAACGCCGCCAGGAAAACTGGATCACACCCGGGGCAACCTGGGTTCCCGGACCGGGAGCGTCGCAGGCGGGAATCGGGGGAACGATTTCTCGTGCGGCCAGCCAGGAAGCATAGGTCGTTCCCAGCGAACCGGCGGAGGCGAAATCGCACAACACGAGCGGCGGGGTGCTTCCCTCGCCTGGAATGGTCGCCAAAAGCCACGGAGCGTATTCGCCGAAAACTTCCTTCCGCGGATCGCGCGGCGGGATGACGATCGCGGCATTTTTCAATTTCGTCGGCGTCAGGACGGGGATCGCATCGCTTTCAAACGCGTTGAAACGCTGATCGTAAGCCAGCAGCAGGGGGCCTCGGTAGACCGAGATTTTCCCGGCCGCATCCAGGTCGCCGCTGATGTAACGAAGCGTCATCGGAAAATCCAATCGGACGACATCCCCGTTCTTCCAGGTTCGCGTCACGGAATGGTATTCGCCGGCTCGTAGCGGTTTCGAGCCGTTTTGTCCGGGCTCCGCGATCGTCGCCCCGTCCGCCCAGCCGGGAATCCTGAACTTCACGGTGAACATCGCCGTGTTTTTCGGAGTCACTGCAACGGCGACCTTGCCGTCGCGCGGATATTCCGTCGTTTGCGTCAACACGACTTCATTGCCGTCGAGATCGAACGCCATCGTGCCGGGACCGTAATAATTCACGATCGCTTCGGCTTTTCCGGCGGCGTCGCGGGATTTCATCACTCCCCAATCGGACACCATGCAAATGCCGCGCGGGGCGTTGACGGTGCAGCAACTTAACTCGGGTTGCCCCGGTCCGCCCTGATCGGCGAGCGTCTGGGTCGATGCCGCCCGTCGCCCGTCCATCGGCGTGTTGTACGTACTCCAACTCCCGGAGGGGTGTTGCAACGCCGCGGCCGCGTTGTAGGTCGCCAATTCCAGCACATCGGCACATTCGATCCGGCCTGTGACGCGTAACGCTTCGACGCTCATCGCCATCCAGGCGATCGTGCAGCAGGTTTCGATCTGCTGGGGATCGTACGGATTGCCGACGGCCGCCTCGAACGACGTGAACGAACCGTTGTTATGCATCTCCAACTTGTAAACGCTGTTCCAGAGATTCATGAACGCGGTGAGATAACGCTCGTCCCCCGTCAGCCGGTAAAGTTCGGGCAGCGTGAGAATGCCGTGAATACACTCCCAACGGGGAGAAGGGAGCCGGTAATATTCCGTCCCGCTCAAGCCGCAACGGAAAAAATCCATGGAGCTTTCCCAGTCTTCGACCTCTTCGAGCGCCTGGGCCAGATAACGTTCGTTCCCGGTTAGTCGATACAGTTGGCAGAGCGAGGTGGAGATGGCGAAATTCGTCTCCGGCGGCGGCACCTCCTTGATCCTCTTGCCGGCGTCCATGAACGTTCGGCAGACGAAATCGGCGGCGCGGACGGCACAATCGAGCGCGGCTTGATCGCCGGTTTGTTCATACCATCCCAGCAGCGCGGTGATCGCATGGTAATGCCCCCAGAGGTCCCAGCAGACCAACAAGCGTTCCTGTTTCGGGTACGGTCCGAGGTAACCGTCTTCGTCCTGGCGGGCAATCAGTTCTTCCATCACGACGCGAACCGTATTATGGAGTTCCGGATCGTCGGAAAACCGAAGCGCGAGAACCGCGTTGGTGAGGTATTTTCCGATATATTCGCATTGCCACGGCACATAGGGCGGAAAAAGGCTCGTCTTCGGTTCACGCTCCCGGATGTCGGTGATCGTCACCATTTTCGGATTCGCCTTGGGGAGCCGGACGACCCAGTTGACGGCGTTGTTGTCGATCCTTTGCCCCATCGGTCCCTGCAAACGCAACGCCATGTTCGGCATCGTTTCATAAACCCACGGTTTTTTGTCTTCGACCGCAATGCAAAGCCGGGCCTGGATCACAAGAATGCTGCAACCGCACAAAATCACTGCGACGGCTCGGGCAAGGCTGTTTTTCATGACGATTCTTTTCTAGGATGTTGAAGTGTGAACGGAAGTGGATGCGTGCAGCACGCGGAAGGATGATATCTATTCAATATAATCGTTGGGTTCGATCTCTTGAAGTGGAGTTGGGCGTAAAAATCGATTTGCCTTTCCGCGGATGAGATCGTTGCAGATCGACCGCATTCAGGTTTCCCGATGTGTCGTCTCCTCGTGCCGATCAGGTCGCCAAATTGCTGCCGGAGGATATCACGCTGTATCGAATTTCAAATCATGAGTCTTCGGTTTCATTGGAAGCCGGGAGGAACAAATTTGTTTTTTTTCAAACCGCTTTCGACATTATTGTCATCAACGCGACCGTTGCCGGGAAAAAAACACCGACTCTGTTTGTTGGCATTATGAACGTATATGAACTTGGAATCGATTCAACATAAGATATCCCACAACACTGGCACGCCTTTTGCTCTGCGTAATAGAGCGTGAGAGCTGTTGGTCTGCGCGAAAATTTTTGATCCGGTTTGTAACGCGAACACTCTCGATCCCTTGATTTTTGAAACTACACCCCGTTACGTCTTGAAAATCAAGGGCCGAATTTTCGAACGGACATGTCATCAAAATCGAATTCGTTCCTTTTTCAAATCATACCAAGATGAGCAACGTTCGTCGGCAAACGCTTGTCGCCATTGCCTCGGACCCCTATGCGTCCTCGTATCCCTTGACGAACAAGACTCCGGATCTGAAGTCGCTTTTTGCCAACCATTGTTTTCACGACGACGTCCAGCGGGAACGCTTGCCCAAATCGGTGTACGAATCGCTTCGGGACACGATCCGACATTCACATCGGCTCGATCCTCAAATCGCCGATGCCGTCGCCAAGGCGATGCACTCTTGGGCGATCGAACACGGGGCGACGCATTTCTCGCATTGGTTTCAACCGATGACCGGAAGCACGGCGGAAAAACACGATTGCTTCGTCACGCCGCTGGAAAACGGAAAGTCGATCGGCCATTTCAGCGGGGACGAACTCATTCGCGGGGAACCGGATGCGAGCAGCTTTCCTTCCGGCGGGCTTCGCGCGACGTTCGAAGCCCGCGGGTACACGACCTGGGATCCGAGCAGCCCGGCCTTTGTTTTTCGGCATCGGAACGGGGCGAACTTGGTGATACCGACGGTGTTCGTCAGTTGGACGGGGGAAGCGCTCGATATGAGGACCCCCTTGCTCCGGTCGATGGCGGCGTTGGAAACGCAAGCCTTGCGGGTGCTTCGCCTTTTCGGAAACGATCGGGCCAACCGGGTCTATTCGACGACCGGAGCCGAACAGGAGTACTTTTTAATCGATCGGCGGCTGGCCGCGCTCAGGCCGGATTTGCTCGTGACAGGCAGGACGCTGTTCGGTGCGAGGCCGCCCAAGGGGCAGGAACTCGAAGACAACTACTTCGGGGCGATCCCCGAACGGGTTCTCGGGTTTATGACCGAACTCGAATACGAATTGCTCTTGCTCGGGATTCCCTGCCGGACCCGGCATAATGAAGTCGCCCCGGCCCAATTCGAGCTGGCACCTCTTTTCGAGCCGTCTCATTTGGCGGCCGATCACCAAATGTTGATCATGCAGCTCTTACGGAGCATCGCCGTCCGGCACGGCTTCCATTGCCTGCTCCACGAAAAGCCGTTCGAGGGAATCAACGGGAGCGGCAAACATAACAATTGGTCGTTTCAAACCGACACCGGCGAAAATCTCCTGGCCCCTGGCAACACCCCGGACGAGAACCTTCAATTTTTATTCTTTTGCGCCGCCATGATACGGGCGGTTCATCGGCACGGCGATTTATTGCGTCTGAGCGTCAGCGGTGCGGGCAACGACCGGCGACTCGGGGCCAACGAGGCCCCGCCCACGATCATGAGCATTTTTATCGGCGGAGCCCTCGGTGCGATTTTCGAGCAGATGACCGAAGGAAAAAACTCGCGCGAAAACATGTCGATTTCTCTCGAAATCGGAGTGACGATGCTTCCGCCGCTTGTCCGGCACAGCGAGGATCGCAATCGGACGAGTCCGTTCGCCTTTACGGGGAATAAATTTGAATTCCGCGCGGTCGGAGCAAGTCACAACCCCGCCCGTTCGACGGCGGTCATTAATACGATTGTCGCCGAAAGTCTTGATGAGATGACGGGTGAGTTGGAAACCTCGCTCAAAGGCGGCAAAAAGTTTCCCGCTGCCGTTCGTGAGCTCATCGTCGAAACGGTTCGCAAGCACAAAGCGGTCATTTTCAACGGAAATTGCTATTCCCGCGAATGGTCGGAAGAGGCACAACGACGCGGGCTCCCGATCCTGCCGACGACGGCCGACTGTCTGCCGCTCTTCGGTTCGCGAAGATTCGTGGAATTGTTCTCGAAATACGACGTCCTGAGCGAGATGGAGTCCCGGAGTCGTCACGAAATTTATGCCGACAATTATGTCAAGGTCGTTTCGATTGAAGCCGCGACGGCGATTGAAGTCGCGGGAACCATGATCCTCCAGGCCGCCTTGAAATACAAGCACAACCTGGCCGATGTCGCGACGACGCCTTTGCAACAGGAATTGCTTGATGAATTGAACGGGCGGATCGACGGACTCATCGAATCGCTTAGAGCCTTGAAAAAAGCGTATAGGAACATTCCTTCGGAATCCTTTCGGGAAGCGGCGGAATACTGCCGGGACACGATGGTGCCGGCGTTGGACGGGTTGAGAAAAAACGTCGACAAACTCGAAGAATGCGTTGATGACGACCTTTGGCCCTTGCCGACCTACACCGAACTGCTGTTTTCCAGGTGAGGCGGCGAGATTCGGACCTCAGACGGAAAGAAAATCCCTTGGGAAGCGGATTTTCAAAACGAATCAGTTCGCGTCATTTTCGCGCAGCACAATCAATGGAGTAAAACCAGATGACACGACGACGGATGCCGGGAATCTTGGCCTTGGAGGACGGGAAAATTTTTCGCGGCGTTTCCGTGGGAGCCGAAGGTCTTTCCTCGGGCGAAATCGTTTTCAATACGGCGATGACCGGGTACCAGGAGGTCTTGAGCGATCCGTCCTATGCCGGGCAAATCGTGACGATGACCGCTCCGCAAATCGGCAACACGGGAATCAATCAGGAAGACGACGAGTCGGAAAAGCCTCGCTTGAAAGGGTTTCTCATGCGGGAATACTCGGTACGGCCGTCGAGTTGGAGAACGACGGAATCGCTGGAGTCGTTTCTTTGCCGCAACGGGATCATCGCCCTATCGGAAATCGATACCCGGAGCCTGACCCGGCACATTCGGTCGGTCGGTGCGCTGCGTGCGACGATCGCATCTGGAAATCGTGATGCAGCGGAGCTTCTCGAAACGGCGAAAAACGCTCCCCGGCTTGAAGATTGCGATTACGTCGACGGCGTAACAACCCGCCGCCCTTATTCGTGGACGACAGCGTGTCCCGGTCTGCCGCGAGGAAACGGGACTCCCCCAAAAGTCGCCGTGTACGATCTCGGCATCAAAAGAGGCATTTTGCGGCACCTTGTTTCGAACGGTCGGGATGTTACGGTCCTGCCCGCGAACGCCTCGGCCGAAAGCGTTATGGCGATGCGGCCCGATCTGGTCTTTCTTTCCAACGGCCCCGGCGACCCGCTGCGGCTGGGGGCGATCGTGGGCGAAGTCAAAAAGCTGATCGGTCGAATTCCAATCGTCGGAATCTGTCTGGGGCACCAGATCATTGCTTTGGCGCTCGGAGCGAAAACTTACAAGCTCAAATTCGGGCATCACGGCATCAACCAGCCCGTGTTGAATCATGAGATGGGCCGGGTCGAAATCACCTCGCAAAATCATGGGTTCTGCGTCGACCGCGACTCCTTGCCCGAAGATGTCGTCGTCACACACACGCACCTGAACGACGGGACCGTCGAAGGGTTGAGGCATAAGCACTTGCCGGTGTTTTCCGTTCAATTTCATCCCGAAGCCGCGGCAGGGCCGCACGATTCGGCTTCTTTTTTTCACATGCAATGAAACGAACCGATTTGAAAAAGATCGCGATTCTCGGGGCGGGGCCCATCATTATCGGGCAGGCTTGCGAATTCGACTATTCCGGTACGCAGGCATGCAAAGCCTTGCGCGAGGAAGGATACGAGGTCGTCCTCATCAATTCGAATCCCGCGACGATCATGACCGATCCGGGAATGGCCGACCGGACTTATATCGAGCCCGTGACGGCGGAGCATGTGATGGCCGTTCTCCGCGAAGAGCGACCGGATGCTCTTTTGCCGACGCTCGGGGGACAGACCGCGCTGAACGTCGCGGTGCAAATCGCGGAAACCGGCTTCCTCAAGGAAATGGCGATCGAAATGATCGGGGCCGACCGCGAAGTCATTCGCCGCGCGGAAGACCGGGAATTGTTCCGCCAAACCATGACCGAGATCGGCATCGACTTGCCGAAAAGCGGTTTGGCGAGAACCTGCGAAGAGGCGATTCTCGCCCTGGGATTCGTCGGGCTGCCTTGCGTGATCCGCCCCGCGTTTACGCTCGGCGGGACCGGCGGGGGGATCGCGTACAACCACGAGGAATTCGAACGCATCGTCAACGGCGGGCTCGCGGCCAGCATGGTCGGCGAAGTGTTGATCGAGGAATACCTCGCCGGCTGGAAGGAATTCGAAATGGAGATGATGCGGGACCGCAACGACAACGTCGTGGTGATCTGCTCCATTGAAAACGTCGATCCGATGGGCATTCATACGGGGGATTCGATTACGGTCGCGCCGGTGCAAACCTTGACCGATCGGGAATACCAGCAGATGCGGGACGCCTCCATAAAAATCATCCGGGCGATCGGCGTGGAAACGGGCGGCTGCAACATTCAATTCGCTCAAAATCCGAAGACGGGTCGGCTGGTCGCGATCGAAATGAATCCGAGGGTCTCGCGCTCTTCCGCGTTGGCTTCCAAGGCAACCGGTTACCCGATCGCGAAAATCGCCGCGAAACTCGCGGTCGGCTATACGCTTGAGGAATTGCGGAACGACATCACGGAAACGACCTCGGCGTGCTTCGAGCCTACGATCGATTACTGTGTCGTCAAGATGCCGCGGTTTTCCTTCGAAAAATTTCCCGGCGGCAATTCGGCTCTTTCCGTCCAGATGAAATCCGTCGGCGAAGCGATGGGAATCGGGCGGACCTTCAAGGAAGCGCTGCACAAGGCGATTCGTTCTTTGGAAATGAAAAAATTCGGCCTGTTTTCCAAAGACGATCCGCTCCTCCCGCCGGATTCGCTCTTGCGGGAAATCGCCGTTCCCACGAAAAACAGGATTTTCCAGATCGCGGCGGCATTGAGGTCGGGCGTTCCGTTGGAAACCGTTTCCAAGATCACCGGAATCGATCCGTGGTTCCTGGGACAAATCGAAGAATTGGTCGCCGAAGACGTCGCGGTCGATGATACGGTCCTTGACGATGCCGTTCCCGAAAAGATGATGCGACTGAAACGACACGGGTTTTCCGATCACCGTTTAAGCGAAATTCTCGGCTGTCGGGAAGAAACGGTCTTTCAATACCGGTTGAAACACGGTATCACCCCGGTTCGCAAGATGGTCGATACGTGCGGGGCGGAGTTCGAGGCCCGAACGCCCTATTATTACACGACATTCGGCGAAGAAGACGAATTTTTCGATTCGGATGGGCGACCCTCGGTCGTGATCCTCGGCGGCGGGCCGAACCGGATCGGGCAAGGGATCGAGTTCGATTATTGCTGCGTACACGCCGCGCAGACCGCGCGGAAGCTCGGGTATCGCGCGATCATGGTCAACTGCAACCCGGAAACGGTTTCGACCGATTATGACACTTCCGACACGCTGTATTTCGATCCGCTCACGCAAGAAGATGTGCTCGGCATCCTCCGCCTTGAAAAACCGAAAGGGGTCATATTGCAATTCGGCGGGCAGACGCCGCTCAATTTGGCGGTCGGGCTCTCGCAGGCCGGAGTTCCGGTTTTGGGAACGAATGTCGATTCGATCACGCTCGCCGAAGACCGCAAACGATTTTCCGAAATCCTACACGAAATGGCGCTCGCGCAGCCGGAAGGTGCGACGGCATTGCATTTCCGCGAGGCGATGGAGCACGCGAAACGCATCGGCTTTCCCGTCATGATGCGGCCGAGTTTCGTTCTCGGCGGAGCGAAAATGGAAATCCTGTTCGATCCGGAGGATTTGGAAACCTACTGGCGGGAACTCCTCGAATACGCCAAGCAGGCGGATATCACCATCGATGAAACCCGTCCGATCTTGATCGACCGGTTCCTGGAAGATGCGATGGAACTGGACGTCGACGCCGTTTCGGACGGCCAAGAATGCGTCGTCGCGGCGATCATGGAGCACATCGAGGAAGCCGGGATTCACAGCGGCGATTCGGCGTGTTCGTTCCCCGCGCGAACGCTGCCGCCCACATTGATCCGGTCGGTGGAGGAAGCGACCCGGCGAATTGCCAAACGATTGGAGGTTCGCGGGCTGTTGAATATCCAGTTCGCCGTCAAGGACGACCGGATCTACGTCCTCGAAGTCAATCCGAGGGCTTCGAGAACGGTTCCGTTCGTTTGCAAGACGCTCGGCTTTTCCCTCGTTGAAACGGCAACCCGAATCATTCTTGATGAGACGCGGACCGAATCTTCGGATTGGCTGAAAGCGATTCCCGATTGGAAGAAACTCCGACACATCGCGGTCAAGGAATCCGTGTTTCCCTGGACGCGTTTTCCCGGCGTCGATGCCCGGCTGGGACCGGAAATGAAATCGACAGGCGAGGTCATGGGAATCGGGCGGACATTCGGCGAGGCGTTCGCCAAAGGGGAAGAAGGAACCGGAATTCCGATACCGCAACAAGGGGTCGTTTTCGTATCCCTCAAGGATTCCGACAAGGTTTATATGGAAGAGATCGCCCAATCCCTGGTTGCGCTCGGGTTCCGGTTGATCGCGACCCGGGGGACGGGAGATTACCTGGAGCGATTGGGGATTCCGGTCCGTCGGGTCGCCAAAATCGCCGAGGGGGAACGGCCGAATATCCTGGATCGCATGATCGAGGGAAAGGTTCAATGGGTCATCAACACTCCTTCCGGAAAACACCCGCATCGGGACGAGGTCGAAATTCGTGCAACCGCGATGAGGCTCGGCATTCCGCTGGTGACGACGATTCGCGGCGTTCATGCGTTTCTCGAAGCGATTCACCATCAGCGACAAAACCCGCAAGTGAAAGTGACCGCCCTCCAGGATTATTGAAAAATTTGCTACTGAGTTCCAGATAAAAATGACCTTTTTGCAATCGTCGCGTTTTCCGAATTCGCCCTGAAAGGGCGGCGCATAACAGCCCAGGGCAAAGCGAAGCGACGCCCTGGGATAAGGAACGTACACACCAATTTCGGCCTGTAAGGCCGACGTAAACCCGCTGTCCCCTTGCCCTTACAGGGCGGCAGATTGTCGTGGGGGATCATCACCCAGGGCGGCGCCTTCGGCTCTGCCCTGGGCTGTTATGCTCCGGCCTTACAGGCCGAGGAGCGAAACTTATGCCTGACTTTTTTGCGATACTCTCAAAAGAGTTCAAATTTTTCTGGATATCACTATCGCACCAGAATGAAAGGAGAATCCTCTCATGTCCGCCATTCCGCAAGGCTACCGTTCCTGTTTACGTATTCGGGAACGGGAAAAAGCGATCAAATGGATCAAGGATGATTTTGAAAAAAACCTCGCGGAGGCGTTGAATTTGCAGCGAGTGACCGCCCCGCTGTTCCTCCTGAAAGAAACCGGCTTGAACGACGACCTCAACGGCATTGAAAAGCCAGTCCGGTTTTTCGCGTCCGATCTCGGTAAAGAGGTCGAAGTGGTGCAATCCCTCGCCAAGTGGAAACGTCATGCCCTTCATCGTTACGGATTTTCGCCCGGCGAAGGATTGTATACCGACATGAACGCCATCCGTCCCGACGAAACGCTCTCCTCGATCCATTCGCTTTACGTCGATCAATGGGATTGGGAAAAAGTCATGACACGGAGCGAACGGAACGTCGAATTTTTGCAAGCGACCGTCGAGTCGATTTACCGCTCGATCCGCCTGACCGAAAAACACCTGGCGATGCTCTTTCGGCAAATGCCGCCGGTTTTGCCGGATACGATCACGTTCGTTACCGGCGACGCACTGCAAAAGCGGTATCCGAAAATGACGCCCCGGGAGCGTGAAAACGCGTATTGCGAGGAGCAGGGCGCGATTTTCGTGATCGGGATCGGCGGAAAACTCGCCGACGGCCGCGAACACGACGGCCGGGCTCCCGATTACGACGACTGGACGACGCCTCGAAAAGACGGCGGGCTGGGGCTCAACGGCGACATTTTGTTATGGCACTCCGTGTTGCGACGGGCGTTTGAAATCTCTTCGATGGGAATTCGCGTCGATGCAGCGGCGTTGAAAGAACAGCTCGCCCTTCACGGTTGCACGGAACGCGCCGGGCTGCCGTTTCACCGGGCGGTCCTCGACGGGACCTTGCCGCAAACGATCGGCGGAGGAATCGGCCAATCGCGGCTCTGCATGTTCCTTTTGAGAGCGGTCCATATCGGCGAGGTCGCGTGCGGGTTATGGCCGGACACGATGAGGCAAGCTTACGCCGCGGCCGGGATCGACCTTCTTTGACAATAGACTCAAGTCGGTTTAGAATTCCCGTCTTCAGTACGGTAGCGGCCCAACGAGGCCGCGGCTTGATAGTGGGCGAAGCCTACAGCCCATACCGGCTACGGTATAACGATTGAAATTTTTTGCACTGGGACCATGAGCAAACACATTTTCATTACCGGCGGTGTCGTCAGTTCCTTGGGAAAAGGATTGACCACGGCTTCCCTTGGCATGTTGTTGGAAAGGCGAGGTCTTTCGGTCCGGCTTCAAAAGCTCGACCCTTACTTGAATATCGACCCGGGAACGATGAGTCCCTACCAGCACGGTGAGGTTTACGTGCTGGACGACGGCACGGAAACCGATCTCGATTTGGGACACTATGAACGCTTTACCGATGCGCCGCTGTCCCGAAATTGCTCCTGGACGAGCGGTCGAATTTATCGCAACGTCCTGCGTCGCGAGCGTCGCGGAAAATATCTCGGCAAAACGGTCCAGATTGTTCATCACATCACGGATGAGATCAAACGGGCGATTCGAAGTTTGAGCGGTCCGGAGGTCGACATCGTCCTCACGGAGGTCGGTGGGACCGTCGGCGACATCGAGGGGCTCCCGTTTTTCGAGGCGATCCGGCAATTCGCTTTGGAAGTCGGACGATCGAATTGCCTCTTCATACATTTGACACTGCTCCCTTACCTGAAAACGTCGTTCGAACTCAAAACGAAACCGACGCAGCATTCCGTCGCCCAGCTCCGGCAAATCGGCATTTCGCCCGACATCCTGGTCTGCCGGACGGAACAATCGATGAGCGAATCGGAGAAAGAGAAAATCAGTCTGTTCTGCAATGTTCCGAGGCAAAATGTCATCGAGGAGAAGGATGCCGGAACATCCGTTTATGAAATCCCTCTTTACCTTTATGAGCAGGGGCTAGACCGAAGGGTTGTCGAACATTTTAAATTCACGGAAAAGAATATCCGGGTTGAACCGGACTTCGCCGATTGGATGGGGACGTTGAACTCGCTCCGAAATCCGGAGAAGGAAGTCGGGATCGCGTTGATCGGGAAATACGCCAAGCACAAGGACGCTTATAAATCCGTCTACGAGGCGCTGTCGCATGCCGGAATCGTCAATCGGGCGGCGGTCCGCGTTCTCGGGATTTCCAGTGATTCTTTTCAACCCGGGCAGTTGGAAGGAATCGACGGGATCATCATCCCCGGCGGGTTCGGCGAACGCGGCATCGAGGGCAAAATCGCGGCGATCACGGCCGCCCGTTTGAAGAAAATTCCGTTTTTGGGAATCTGTCTCGGCATGCAATGCGCCGTGGTTGAATTCGCACGAAACGTCTTAGGTTGGCGGGATGCGAATTCGACGGAATTCGACTTGAAAACGACGCACCCGGTGATTTCGCTTTTGAAAACGCAGGAAAACGTTTCCGACAAAGGCGGAACAATGCGTCTGGGAGCATTCCCGACGCGACTCCTTCCCGGGAGTTGCATTTCCGCCTGCTATAAAACAGAGACCATCTCCGAACGGCATCGGCACCGTTACGAATTCAACAATGCCTTCCGGGAATCGCTTGCTGCGGTGGGACTGCGAATCGGGGGCATCTCGCCCGACGGCGCGCTTGTCGAAGCGATCGAAATTCCGGACCATCCCTGGTTTGTCGGAGTGCAGTACCATCCGGAATTTCTTTCCCAACCGAATCGCCCTCACCCTCTTTTTCGAGACTTTATCGCCGCCGCGATTGCACGAAAAGCGTGTACCGTTCCGGACCGTTGAAACCCCGGCCGTACCATCATTCTTTGTCGGAAGAATCCCGAAATGCACGAATTGCAATTTTTGTCGAAATGCCGTAAGCTGCTGTAACCAAAGCTTTCTCGCTTACTGATCTGCGCGAAAATTTTGATCCGGTCGGCAAACGCGAGTATTGGTGAACGACATCGGAGCACTTGAAAATCATCAAAAGAGACTGAAAATCGAATGAAAAACTTGCAAAATTACTTGCGTTAATCATACGATTTCTTTATACTGAGCGGCACGCTACCGATGTTTTCGCCGGTTCATCTTTTTCGAGGCCGACGGCTTGGCCGCGATCGCGAGCACGGATGTTGCCCCTTGCGTTTTCCTCCCCCGGCCCACTCCACTTTCCGCCCCGAGGTGTCGACATGTTGAATGACGTTCTCAAAAGGCTTTTTGGTATAATCGATTCAAAAATGATTGATCGTTTTTCCGACGGATCGTCTTCTCGGCAACCCTCTCAAATCGGCCGAAGCCGTCGGTTGAACCTGGAGCCGTTGGAAGCAAGAGAATTGCTAAGCGTCACCTCGTTCGAACTTAAAGGCGTTCTCGATTCGGCCAATGTGCTTCGTTATAACGGTTCAACGACCTCTTGGCAGTGCCAGGCCGGAACGACAATCGACAACTCCAATGCTGCGACCTTTTTGCAGGGAGCGGACGGCCTGCTGTCCCTCAATCTCTCGGCAAACGCTTCTTCGCACATTGCTTGGAAATTCGACGATGCCGAAGCCTCTCGATATTGGACCGTTACGAATCAATCTTCGACGAACGCGGCAATTTCTGCCCAACTGGTATGGAATGGAACCGCTTCCACCTCGACCCCAAGAAATTTTTCGATCACTTTTTGGGACGACCTTAATAATGACGGAATCCTGAACACCGACGAACAGGTCGGGGCCAAGACGGCGTTGATTTCCATTCAATGGGCCAAGGCCTCGATCGGCGCCGACCAGCCGGTTCCGGGATCGGCCGCCCCCATCCAGATCATTTATTCGGGCAAGAGCGTGCCCGACTTGCTCGAGATCGAAAACCATCTCTCCGGCGGTGTCGGTCACGCCTTCTGGGACATTCGGGCCGGCGACGGGCTGAGCTCCTTGTCCGACCCGTCGTTCAGCCGTTATGCGAGTATTACCAATCACTCCTGGGGATATGCGTTTGTTTCCGGCGATCCGATGTCCTCCATCATGGTCTCGGGAAATTTCACGGCCCCCGGAGAATGTTGGAATCACGACGGCGGCGCCAACGCATCGGACGTTTACAAAAGCTATACGATCACGAAAATTTCAGACTACCTGAATATCTTGAAATTCACCTCCGATAAGATCGCGAACCCCGGCACATATCGCTTGATGGACGATGCGAACGGCAGAGCCAATCAATGTACCACTGTCGCGCTCGCCGCTCTTGCCTCCGCGGGCATCAATGTCGGATTGGCGGAACAGTCGGTTTATGTGGATATCCCCTCCACTTTGATTTCGCATGTCCAACAGGCGATCAAACTAGGCTTCGGCTCGGAGATCAAGAACAAGGCACCGTTCGCATACCAGAAAGCCAACAACAACGACTATCAATTCCAGTACCGCGGATATAGCCCGGGAGCCTTGGGCGAATATCTGATGACCCAGGGCGGCACAAGGGGGAATTTTTCGCGTCTTTCCTCAGCACAACTCAACTCCCCGCTTGTCGTCGTTTCGGCCCCCACGGCTCCGGCGAACTTCAAAAGTGATGCCAATTCACTGGCCTCGGACGCCATCTCGCTCACTTGGACGGCACAGGCCGGCCTGACCGCGTACGCGCTCAAGTACAAAAAATCGGCCGACCCCGACGTCGAGGCCAACTGGAAAACCTGCTCGCCCGCCCCGGGAATCACCGCGGCAACCGCGACGGTAACCGGCCTCGCCGCCAACACTGCCTACGATTTCAAGCTGACGGCGACGAACAGTGCCGGCTCCGCGACCGCGACGACCTCCGCAACCACGAAGGCCGCAACGCCGACCGCGCCCGCGGCGCCGACGAACTTCGCCGCCGCGAAATCGGGAAACAACAGCATCACCCTCTCTTGGGCCGCCTCGGACAAGGCGGAAAAATACACCGTCTATCGCTACGACACGGGCAAATCCCAATGGGTCGCGATCAACACCGTTAGTGCCACGACGCTCACATACACCGACCTCGGGCTCGCATTGGGCCGGGAATACAGCTACCGAATTACCGCGAGCAACGAAGGCGGCGAGTCCTCGCCCACCGAAACCAAAAGCGTTGATCTGGAACAAAACATCAAGGCCGACACCCAAATCCTCGTTCGCGAGAACACGGCGGCCAAGACCGATTCCTACGCCAAGGCTCAGGCCGCCCAGCTGGCTTGGCTGAACGAATGGAATAACTTTTGGGTCGAAATATGGGCCAAACCCGAAGCCGCCGGCCGCATCACCGCCTTCAGCGGCTGCGACTTCGGCTACGAGTACGACAACACGCTCTTCACGCTCGACACCGTCGAGCTCGGCCCGCAATTTACCGGCACGCCCAACACCGCGACGCCGGGCGTGATCGCGCTCTCCGGTCAAGCGAGCGATGACACCACCGCCGGCGAATGGGTGCTGCTCGCCCGCGTCGGCTTCCAACCGGCCCGGCCCACGGCCGCGCAGCCCGACGTCGGTGTCCCCCTCGGCCAAAACGGCGACGTCACCTCGCTGCCGTTTTCGTTCTCGCTGCCGGCCGAAATGTCCGTCACCACCCGCGAAGGGGCCGCCTCGCCGACGACGGGAATCGCCGAGCTGGAAGCGGCGACGATGCTGCCGGTGTACCCGGTCCTTTACGATCTGAACGACGACGGCACTATCAATATCGCGGATTTCACGCTGTTCGCGCAGGCGTTCGGAAGGCCGATCACGCTGAATTCCGCCGCATCGAAGTTCGATTTCAACCGCGACGGCTCGATCAACATCGCGGATTTCACGATGTTCGCGCAGGCGTTCGGCAACTCGCGGGCGACCGGCTTTTCCAACACGCTGCTGCCGGACATGCCGCAATGGGCGAGTGCAAGTGTAAATGCCGCAGTCTTCTCGACGGCAGCATTGTTCGTCGCGGAACCATCTGTCGAAATATCGGCCGCGCCGGTTTTGCTTTCAACGGACGAATCGGTTGTATCGATCGACGAAGACGCCGTTGCAAGCGATTTTGTTGCAATGCCATTTGCCACGCTCTTTGCCGGAGAGCAATCCGCTCCAGGCTTTGCGTTCGAGAATGCGTTTGCCTCGGACGTTGCCTGGATCGCGACCTGCTACGAAACGGCGACGGACGTGCGAGAAACGATGCCGACCCTATTGACCGCCGCCTCGGGCTATTCGGATCGCACGTTGCACGACCGGGCGATCGAATCCTTGTTCGGCGAAGAGAACGATAACGGCGACGGAGCGGGCGACACGACATGGGACGCGCTGCTTCCGGACATCCTCGCGACCGTACTATAAGCCGGTAGGGGCGGGGACCTATACTCTGCGAAGTCAATAAATTTGACTTTTCCAATGTTCTATTACTTGGAGTTCGAATCGGTAAGTGCTTGGTATGCAACACGTTAGCAGCCCAGCGAGGCTGCGGACCAAATCAGGCCGAAGGCTTTCCGCAATACCGCGTACGGTATAAAAGAGCTTCGCCCTCCGTCAAATCGCGGCTTCGTTGGGCCGCTGCCGTGCTGAAGATGGAATTTTAAACCGACTTGAGTATAATAATGTTACAGTACGCTTGCGGTTGGTAACAGCACTTGCCGCACATTTCGTTTTTTCTTTCGTCATGCGATGATGTCACGAATATTTTTGTCGTTTTCTTTCCTCTTTCTCTGTGCGGGAATCATCGGGGGATGTCATTCGCGGGTCCCCGTTCCCCAACGCAGTATTCCCGAAGTCGTCGTCGAGCAGGTTCAAATCCGGGACGTGCCGGTCTATCTCGAAACGACCGGTTATTCCGAAGCCTTCGAGTACGTCAATATTCCCGCCCGCGTGTCCGGTTTTCTCCGCGAAATCCGGTTCATTCCGGGCGACATCGTCCCCGCCGGGCAACATCTGTTCCTGATCGAGCCGGATCAATACATTAATTCGGAAAAAGCCGCCGAGGCGACGCTCGCTTCCGCCAAGGCGCAGCTCCTTTTGACGGAAACCAACCTCGCCCGCACCAAACGCCTGGTTTTGGAAAAAACGTTGCCCCAGGAAGATCTGGACTCCGATCAGGCCAAGCACGACGAGGCCGCCGCCGCCGTCCTGAAGGCCGAAGCCGACCTGGCCCAGGCCAAACTCGATTTGAGTTACACGGACGTCCGCAGCCCGATCGAAGGGAAGGTCAGCCGCAATTTGATCGATATCGGAAATATGGTCGGCCCAAGTGTCCAAAGCGGCTCGACGACGATTCTCACGAGCGTCGCCGGAATGAATCCGATTTACATTTATTTCGACATCAGCGACGTCCAGTTCGAGCGGATACACGACGCGAGCCCGGCCGAGTTGTCGCCGGAGGCACGGCAATTGCAGCAGCAGCTCGCGGGAATCCGGGCGGCGAAGAAAAAGGCGGAAACGCAGGTCAATCCCGCGCCGCCCTCCTCGCAAACAGCCGAATCCGTCGCGACGAAAAGCGATTCCGAAGCGATCAAGATTCCGTTCCAAATCGCCCTGATCAAGGGAACGGAACCGAGCAAAACCGTTTATTCCCACACCGGGCTCATCGATATGGCCGATAACAAAATCGACCTCTCGACGGGTACCATTCAGATTCGCGGCGAGATTCCCAACGAGAAATATGAAATTTATCCCGGCCGGATTTGTCGGGTTCGAATTCCCCTCACGACGCTGGCGAAATCCGTCGTCATCAACGAGGAAGCGGTCATGACGGATATGAACCGCAAATACATCTTCGTCGTCGATGAGCAAAGTGTCGCCCATCGCCGCGACGTCGAACTTGGCGAAGTGCAGCCCGACAGCATGCAGGTCGTCCTGAAAGGGCTCAAGGCCGGTGAAAAATACGTCGCGCTCGGTACCCTGAAAGCCCGCAACGGCAAACCGGTGAAGGCGGTTGCAAACAAATAACAAATACTAGCCCCAAGCGTCAGCGCGGGGGGATACAACCGTGCAGCTTCGCGGCTTAGCAACTTCGCGGCTTCGAAAACAGTCTTCTAAGCTGCTGACCGCTAAGCTGCCAATAAATCACCCCGCGCTGACGCTTGGGGCTGGTATGGATGATCCAACATGAACATCTCGCATTTTTTCATCGACCGGCCGATTTTCGCTTGCGTGATCTCGGTTCTCGTGCTCCTGCTGGGGGCGGTCGCGTACGTGTTTCTCCCGGTCGCGCAATTTCCGGACATCGTGCCGCCGACGGTCGTCATTACGACGAGCTATCCCGGGGCAAGCGCCGAAACCGTCGTCGATACCGTCGCGCTGCCGATCGAAAAACAGGTCAACGGCGTCGACCGGATGCTCTATATCACGACCTCCAGCACCAGCGACGGGGACATGCAAATGACCGTCACGTTCGAAGTCGGCACCGATCCCGATATGGCGACGGTCCTCGTCCAGAATCGGGTCAAAATCGCCGAGCCGGTCCTTCCCGAGGAAGTGACGCGGCAAGGGGTCACGGTCAAGAAAAAATCCCCCAACATGGTCGTCGTCCTCAACTTCTACGAGCCGAAAGATCTCGAAGCGAAGAAGGCCGGCACCTTCAAGATGACCGACGCGGAAAAAGAAGCCCGGGGACTCTACCTGACCAATTTCGTCGTAGCCAATTTGCAGGACCGGCTCGCCCGGGTCGAAGGGGTCGGCGATGTGACGATTTTCGACACGACGACGTTCAGCATGCGGATCTGGCTCAATCCGGACATTCTCGCCTCGCGGAATATTTCCGTGCAGGAGATCACCGCGGCGCTCGAAGAGCAGAACATCCAGGTCGCGGCCGGGCGCATCGGCGAACCGCCGACGCCGCGCGGAACGCGACTGAACGTCGCGTTGACGACGCTGGGCCGGTTGACCGACGCCTCGCAATTCGAGAACATGATTCTCCGGACCTCCTCGGACGGGAGCATCCTGTATCTCAGGGACGTCGCGACGATCGAGCTCGGCGCGGTCAAGTACCTGACGAAATCGCAGCGGGACGGCTTGCCGAACACGACGGCGGCGATCTATCAAAATCCGGGCGCCAACTCGCTCCAGGTCGCCGACAGCGTCGCGAAGGAACTCAAGGCGATGTCGACCATTCTCGGCGAAGAGGTCGCCGCTGTCGTCAGTCACGACGCGACCAAATTCGTCCGCGTTTCGATCGAAGAGGTGAAACAGACGCTCTTCGCGGCGGTGCTGATCGTCGTGCTGATCGTCTTCGTCTTCCTCCAGGATTGGCGGGCGGCCCTGATCCCGTGTTTGACGGTCCCGGTTTCGCTCGTCGGCTGCTTTTTCCTGATGTGGTGCATCGGCTTCTCGATCAATTCGCTGACGCTGTTCGGGTTGATCCTCGTGATCGGGATCGTCGTCGACGACGCGATCATCGTCGTCGAAAACACGCAACGCCTGATCGACACGGAAAACCTCCAACCCGTCGAGGCCGCGAGAAAAGCGATGAACGAGGTCTCCGGACCGATCATCGCGACGACGTTCGTGCTTATGTCGATTTTCATTCCGACGGCGATGACCCCGGGAATCGTCGGCGACATTTACCGGCAGTTCGCGCTGACGATCGCCGGGGCGGTCTGCATCTCGGCGATGTGCGCGTTGACCTTCGCCCCGGCGTTGGCGGCGATCATGCTGCGGAAAAGCCTCCCCGACGAAAAGAAAAACATCGGCTTCCGGGCCTTCAATTACTGCTTCAACGGTTACGCGAATTTCTATCTCGGAACGGTCAAGGGAGTGATCTCGGGCCGTTTTCTCGTACTGTTGCTCTGGTTCGGACTTCTCGGCGGGCTTTATGCCGCGTTTATGTACCTGCCGACCGGGTTCATTCCGAACGAGGACCAGGGGGTGCTCTATCTCGAAGCAAAGCTACCGGAAGGGGCTTCGCAGGAACGGTCCCAAGAGGTCATCGATTCGATGCAGGCGATGCTCGATGCGGACATGGAAGGGATCGAAACCGTCGTTACGGTCAACGGACATTCGTTGCTCGATAATGCCAACTCGACGAATTCCGTGTTCGGCTTGCTCGTCCTGACACCTTGGAAGGACCGGTACCCGACGCTGTTCGAACAGTGCAAATCCCTCCTCGGCATCAAACCGGCGAAAGGGCGCCCCGGGACTGCCCTGTCGATGGAGCGGCTGTTGGCGAAATGGACGCAGAAGTTTTCGACGATCCCGGACGCCATGGTCCTGATCTATCCGCCGCCGCCGATTCTCGGGCTCGGCAACTCGGCCGGTTCGGAGATGCAGATCCTCGACCAACGGGACAACGGCGTCGGGGCCTTGTCGCAGGCCGCGACCGATCTCGTCGACCAGGCGGTGGAAACCGGGCTCTTTTCGCGAATTCAAACGACTTTCCGTCCGTACGCGCCGCGACTTTACCTGGACATCGATCGCGAAAAAGTCAAGAAAATGGGTGTCTCGCTCAACGAAGTCTTCGCGGCGCTCGAAGCGTATTACGGGTCGGTTTACGTCAACGATTTCAATCGTTTCGACAACGTTTACCATGTCATGGTCCAGGCCCAGGGAGAATTCCGCGACAAACCGAAAGACGTCCTCGAAATGAAGTTCAAGAATCCGGACGGAAAAATGGTCCCGGTCGAGGCGATCGCGACGTTGCGGGAAACGGTCGGCCCGCAGATCATGCCGCGATTCCAACTGTACACGGCCGCGTATGTTCAAGCGCAGCTCCGGCCCGGAATCAGTACGGGCCAGGGAATGGCGATGCTGAGCGAACTGGCCGCCGAATTGCCGAGCGGTTTCGATTACGGTTGGACCGGCATGTCGTACCAGGAGGCGAAAGTCGGCAGCGTGACGGGATACGTCTTCGCCCTCTCCGTGATCTTCGCGTTCTTCGTGCTGGCGGCCCAATACGAAAGCTGGTCGGCCCCGATCATCATTTTGATGGCGGTCCCGCTCGGGATCGG
>JAVBSX010000067.1:0-5817 GCA_031556455.1 Thermoguttaceae bacterium | reverse complement strand
CAGCTGCACGCCGCCTTGAGCGTGTTGGAGCATACGCCGACACGGCCGAAATTCGTCCTCTCGCTCGCGAAAAGGGAAGAGGAAATTTTTTCGCAGGAAAGCGACGAACCGATCAAGATCGGCCGTCATTCCTTCGCCCTTCGGCTGTTGCAATCCGTCCGGGACGAGGCCCATCGCTTTGCCCAACATTATCATCATCTCTTGAGAAAAAAAACGACCTTCGGAAAAGAACGAAAGACGGGGGACGGAGAACGAAAAAAACGCTTTTAGCCGGTAGTCCGCAACCTCGATTTTTTATTGGCCCTCTTCCCCATTTTAACTCTTTTGTCTTTTGTGATGATCTCGATTTTTATAAAACCCGAAAAAACGCGGGGTACCGGCTAAATGGGAAAGGAGTATTATCCCAAGCTCAAATGCCTTATTATTTTCAGCGTAATCGGTAATATTTTATTTTTAAAAATCCCTCTTGGATCAAAAGGGAAAATCTGATACCCTACAACACCTTGCCCGTAACGACGGGCACGGTTGCCTTGACGGGAAGGAATCTTTCAAGGCCGCAAATGTCGCTTTTTCATGGAGGAGTCAACAAATGGAGAACTTGCTGAATATGAGAGTATCGTGCCGCAACGAAGTCAAAGTTCATATTCGCTGGATGGTTCGAAGAGACATGCCCGAAGTCCTCGCAATTGAAAAGGAGTGCTTTGAATTTGCCTGGAGTGAAGAGGAATTTTTGCGATGTTTGCGACAGCGCAACTGTATCGGAATGGTCGCCGAGTACGAAGGCCGGGTTGCCGGTTTCATGATTTACGAACTTCCCAAAACCAAGATACACTTGCTCAATATCGCGACGTTGCCTGAATACCGCCGTTTGGGAATCGGCACCCAAATGATCGCGAAGTTGATCGGAAAGCTGGGAAATCAGCGGCGTAATCGCATCTCTCTTGAAGTGCGGGAAACCAATCTCGCGGCACAACTTTTTCTCCGTTCCGCCGGATTTCGTGCAACGGAAATCTTGAGAAATTTTTACGAAGAGACGGCCGAAGACGCCTACCTGATGCAGTACCGACACCAGGAGCAACCGGCTTATTCCGACGATTACGCTTTTGCCGAATCTCATTTTTCCCGGCTCGCGGGTTAGCGCGTTCAACGGAATAATTTGTACTAGCCCCAAGCGTGAGCGCGGGGGAATATTAGCGGATAGCTGTCAGCGGCTTAGCAGCTGCCAAATCTTGTTTTCTAAGCTGCTAAGCCGCTATCCGCTCATCCCCCCCTTTTCCCCGCCCTTTTTCGAATGCCGTTGCAACTGATCGATACCCACGCTCACCTTGATTTGGAGCACTTCAGCGACGAATTGTCCGGGCTGTTGGATCGCTGCAAGCGGGGAATTTTTCCGGAGCCGGTTGAAGAAAAGATTTTTGAGCGGACCGCGGAACATTCTTTTCAAATGCAAGCGGTCGTGATTCCGGGAATTTCCGCGGCTTCGAGCCGGGAATGCCTCGTGCTCGCGGAGCGTTCGCCGATCCTGTATGCCGCCGTCGGGATACACCCGAATTCGATCCCCAAAACCGCTCCGGGCGATTGGGAGACAATCGAATTGTTGGCCGAGCATCCCCGCGCCGTCGCCGTCGGCGAAACCGGGCTCGATCGGTATTGGGATACCACCCCCTTCGCCTCGCAGATCGAATCGTTTGAAAAGCATATCGATTTGGCGAAGCGGCGCAACCTGCCAATCCTGATTCATTCCCGCGAGGCGGACAACGACCTGCTCCCGATCCTGAAACGGGAATCAACCGCCGGCGGCGGCAACCGGCTTCGCGGCATCGTACACGCGTTCAGTTCCGGGGGGGAGGTCGCGGAAAAGTGTCTCGAATACGGTTTTGACATCAGTTTCGCCGGATCGCTGACCTATACGAATCGAAAATTCGCTCCGCTCTGGGAGGCCGCGAAAATCGTTCCCGAAGATCGGCTCCTGATCGAAACCGACGCCCCGTATTTGATCCCCCATCCTTATCGTTCCCAATTGCAGCGGAACGAGCCGCTGATGGTCGCTTTTACCGCGAAGCGGCTCGCCGAGTTGCGGGGCTGCCCGCTCGAAGAAATCGTTGCGCGAACGACGGCAAACGCCCAGCGCGTTTTCGGCCTTACCGCCTCGGAGCGGGAAGCGTAAGCGGGCGACACGAGGATTGCAAAGTCGTTGTGACCCGTCGGTCGCGCAAAAGTGAGATCGTCATTTCGACTGAAGCGCAGCGCAAGGAGAAATCTCACCCTCGCGCGAGGGTCGGAATTCCCGCTTTTTCGGCGAGGGTGAGATTTCTCGCTCCGCTCGAAATGACGCTACGGCTGTCGAACGTCGAGGGAAATCGCCGCGTTGAAAGAAAAATCCGACTTTGCAATCCTCGTGAGGCGGGCGCCCCTTCGCTAGACGGTTCCGCCTGCGTTTGCTAAAATAAAGGTTGCGAATCGGTATCATGAGGACGCATCCCCCTTTTAGCCGGTACTCCGCGTCTCTTCAATCTCTCCGTCAATTCAATTTTAAAATATGTCCGACGAAACAAGCATGACCGACACCATTCGGCGTCAAAAACGCGGGGTCCCGGAAGGGCTTTGGGTTCGCTGCCCCGGCTGTCAGGCAACGATTTTCCGAAAAGAAGCCGAAAAACGGATGGGCGTCTGCCCGGAATGCGATTACCATTGGTATGTTTCGGCCCAGGACCGGATCAAACAGGTTCTTGACGAGGGGACGTTCGAAGAATGGGACGCCGACCTCGAATCGGCCGACCCGCTCCAATTTTTCGATCGCAAATCCTACGCGGACCGGATTCGGGAAGATCAGCAAATAACCGGGCTCAAAGATGCCGCCGTCGTCGGTTCCGGCCGGATTCGCGCCCGCCGCGTCGCGTTCGGGGTTACCGATTCCCGTTTTATCATGGGGAGCATGGGCTCGGTCGTCGGCGAAAAGCTGACCCGAACGATCGAAAGAGCGACGGAGCAGAAGTTGCCGCTCATTATCATCTCCGGTTCCGGCGGCGGGGCTCGAATGCACGAAGGGATCCTTTCCCTCATGCAAATGGCCAAGGTCTCGGCCGCGTTGGCCCGGTTTCACGAATCGGGCGGCCTTTTCATTTCCGTGCTCACGAATCCGACGATGGGGGGCGTCGCGGCCAGCTTCGCCTTGCTGGGCGATCTGGTGTTCGCCGAACCGAAAGCACTCATCGGTTTCGCCGGTCCGAGAACGATCAAGGCAACGATCCGGATCGAACTGCCCAAAGGGTTCCAAACGAGCGAATTT
Organism: Thermoguttaceae bacterium; assembly: GCA_031556455.1. Classification (GTDB taxonomy): domain Bacteria; phylum Planctomycetota; class Planctomycetia; order Pirellulales; family Thermoguttaceae; genus JAVBSX01. The sequence goes on along the minus strand of JAVBSX010000067.1, from coordinate 2,528 downwards.
CTGTTGGAGCACGGTTTTATCGACCGAATCGTCAGCCGCCAGGAACTGAAAAGCGAAATCGCCCGCGCAATCGACTATTGCGGCAAATAAAAAGGAATAGTAAACAAATTACCGCGTCATTTCGAGCGGAGCGAGAAATGACACCCGCGATTGTGTCGTAGTTAATTGCGCACAGTTGCTAATCTATCCTCTATCCTCCAAAAAATGACCGAACTTCCCCGCGAAGAAAACCACTCAACCGACACCGAACCGCAAGACGTTCCGCTCCCCGAGCCAACGATCACGGCTCTGGTTTCCGGACTTGCAACCCAAGCGATGATTTCGATGGGGGTCTTTCCCAATCCCGGCACGGGCAAGGCGACGATGCTGTTGCACCAGGCGAAACATTTGATCGACACCGTCGGGCTGCTTGTCGAAAAAACGGCCGGCAACCTCGACCCAACGGAGGCGAAGACGATCGACTCGATTCTGCACGAATTGCGAATGATTTTCGTCGCCGCCCAAAACGAAAAGAAACGACGAGAAGAAGCGCCCCCGGAACCCGAATCCGAACAGCAACCGGAAGCGTAAGCGCCCGGTCATACCGTAGCGGAAAGACGAACCAATCCCGCGCCGACGTTTGGGGTAGCAGTTTGCGACTTTCTGTCCTCTGTCCTCTGTCCTCTGTCCTCTGTCCTCTAAGCTCTCAAACATGGGCATTTACGATCGTAATTGGTACCAGGAAAGCGGCCCGCGTTCCCGGCGGAGCCGATCCGGCATCGGCAGTTGGTCGATGGTTACGAAAATCATCGTTCTCAACGTCGCCGTCTTTTTGATCAACGGCCTCTTGACGGAAAATAACGCGCTCGAAGTACTGCTGCGTCTCACCTCGAATACGATCCGGGAACCTTGGAATTACTGGAAGTTTTTGACTTACGGTTTCGTGCATGCTCCAAAAACATTTTGGCATATTGGCGGCAACATGCTCAGCCTGTTCTTCCTCGGGTATGACGTCGAGTACCGTCTCGGCTCGCGGGAATTTCTTCGGTTTTATCTCGCGACGATCATTTTCGGCGGAGTCTGCTGGGGCTTGGCCAACATATCGATGCACAGCGCCTGCCTCGGGGCCTCGGGCGGGGTCGTCGGGGTCGTCGTCTTGTACGCCCTCTATTTTCCGCATCGAACGCTGCTGCTTTGGGGCGTGCTTCCGATTCCCGCCTGGGCGATCGGGGCGTTCGTCGTCGGGTCCGACCTGTTCGGGGCGATGGGGCTGGGCCAAGAAGGGATCGCGTTCGCCGTGCACCTCGCGGGCGCAGCCTTCGCGGTCGGGTATTTCTATTTCCGCTGGGATTTCGGGAACATGCTCGGCTCCCTGACGCGACCGTTTGCCGGTTGGAAATCGAGAAAACCGAAGCTCAACATTTATCGGCCCGAAGAAGACAAAGCTCCGAAACGGAAAACCGACGACGAAAAGCTGGGCGAAAAGGTCGACGAGATTCTTAAAAAATATTCCCGTTACGGCGAGTCGAGTCTAACGAACGAAGAGCGGGACATCTTGAAAAAAGCGAGCGAAGAGTACCAAAAAAAATACCGCCGCTAACTCCCCATTTAGCCGGTACTCCGGCGCGCACTCCGCGCATCACAATAACGGTCGCACCAGCATCTCGATGCCGGGGATCACGTTCAGCAGCAGCACGAGGCCGACGAACCGGCTTTCGGGGATGAGCGAATAGACCCGGCGGCCGACGATCGCCCCGAGCACGACGGCCGGGATCATCGCGAGGTCGAACCGGAGCGTTTGCAAAGTGATCATCTGCAAATCGGGATAGACGAGCCCGACCATGAACGGGATTTTGCTCAGGTTGACGCAGAAAAAGAACCAGCACCAGGTCCCCATAAACCGGTCTTTCGAGAGATTTTGCGAAGCCATATACACGCTCATCACCGGCCCGGCGGCGTTGCCGATGAGGGTTGTAAACCCGGCGAGCAGCCCCATCGCCCAGGCGAAAACGCGGGACTTCGGGAGCGAGTCCCATTTCAGGCGGCTGCGGATCAGATCGCCGATCAGCAGGGAGACGATCAACCCGCCGAGCAAAACCCGGAATTGCGTGTTGTCGATCCGTTGCAGCACGTACCCGCCGAGGATGAGCCCGAGCAGTACCGGCGGGAACAGCCCGCGCAGCCGTTTCCAATGCACGTCCCGCGTGTGGTAACAGACGGCGAAAATATCGCCGAGGATCAGTAGCGGCAGCACGGCCCCGCTCGACTGCTTTTCCAAACCGGGAAAGGCGTACACCATCATCGCAACGCTCGCGAGCCCGACGCCCGGCACGCCCGTCTTGGAAAGCCCGATCAAAAAGGCCGCGAAAAATCCGATAAGATACGACATACTAACGATTATTTAGCCGGTACTCCGCGCACAAACAGGCGTTTATTCTACCTCAAAACTCCAACTCGTCGAGAGAACAGGGCGGGATCACAGGACGATTCCGTATTCGGGTACGGAACATCTCCCTCTCCTCGACGCTTCGCTCCCCTTTTTCCGGCCG
>JAVBSX010000382.1:0-27656 GCA_031556455.1 Thermoguttaceae bacterium | reverse complement strand
CGCGAGGGCCGGAATCTCTGCGTTTTCGGCGAGGGTGAGATTTCTCGCTCCGCTCGAAATGACGCATCCTCTTTTCTCCATCTTCTTACAAATTCAACTTTGCAGTTCTCTTACATCGAACCGCGAAAAAAGATAACAACGCATTTGCCTACGAGCCGGGACCTGTGGTCCCGACTGCATTGCACACGAAAAAAGATAACGACTCAAAGGGCGACCAGTCGGGGGCACAGCCCCCGGCTCGTGTTGGTGAGTTTGAGATTTTTCTGAGATTCAGCACTTTTTTTTTGGCGGGATTAACATTAACATAAAATGCGTATGTTGATTTGAGAATTTTGTTACAATCTTACCCACAGGAAAAATGGAATACTGCAAAATCATTCCGTGTCTCGACACGAAAGACGGTCGTTTGGTCAAAGGGGTGCATTTCGTCGATTTGAAAGAGCTCGGCGATCCGGCGGAACACGCCGCGATCTATAACGACGCCGGGGCCGATGAGCTCGTTTTTCTCGACATTACGGCGACGCTTGAAGGGCGGAAGACGTTGCTCGAAGCCGTCAAGCGAACGATCCGGCAAATCACGATCCCACTCACGGTCGGCGGCGGGATCGGCTCGATTTCGCAAATGCAGGACCTTTTCGACCTCGGGGTCTCCAAAATTTCAATGAACAGCGCGGCCGTTCGGAATCCCGATTTGGTCCGGGAAGCCGCCGAAAAATTCGGCTCCGATCGAATCACGGTCGCGATCGATACCCGCAGCTCGGCGGTGTTTCCCAGCGGATACGAAGTCGTCGTCAAAGGGGGCACCGAAGGGGCAGGCCTAGACGCCGTCGAATGGGCGAAACAGGTCGAATCGCTCGGGGCGGGGACGATTTTGCCGACGAGTATGGACGCCGACGGCCGTCAAACCGGCTACGATTTGCCGATGACCCGGGCGATCGCCGATGCCGTTCGTTTGCCGATAATCGCATCCGGCGGGGCGGGAACGCTCGAACATCTTTTCGAAGCGGTTGACCAGGGACACGCGAGTGCCGTGCTCGTCGCCTCGATCGCCCATTACGGAACCTTCACGATCCGGCAAATGAAAGAGTATCTCGCAAGCAAAGGCGTCAAGGTTCGGTTGTAGGACCAAACCTTGCTGGTCCTGCTCACCAAGCGCCGATAAAGTCCTTGATGAGTTGATTGACTTCGGCGTACCGTTGGCCGAAGACGTGGGGAAAGTGTCCCACTCCTTCGAAGACGTTGACCGTAAAATTTTCGATGTTTTCGGCGAGCCGTTGAATTTCATGAGGCTTGATCATCGCGTCCCGGCTGCCGTAAATCAGCATAAACGGCATGGTGATTTTTCGCAGTTCCTCCTCGGAAAAATCAGGGTATGTATCGCAGTTCGAGATCGTTTGGCTTAAAAACGCCTGCCAGTCGCCGCCGTGTGCGGCGAAGTGCTCTTTTTGAATCGTTTCGATAAAACTCCGGAACTTGATCCGATCCATGCTTCGGGGATCGAGTCTTTTCAGGTATTCTGTCACGCTCTCGTTGACCGCGCCCGCCGAACTGATCGATGTCACGGAACGAATTCGCGAGGTATGATTGATCGCGCAGTACATCGCCACATCGCCGCCCATGCTGTGGCCGACGACATGGGCCCGGGGAATTTTCAACTCGTCCATCAGTGCGACGACGTCATCGGCGAGCTGCTTCGGCGTCCAACAAGGGTCAGGGCAAGAGGTATTCCCATGTCCCCTCATGTCGGGATAAATCCCCCTGTTGGAGTGTTCAAAGGCTTGAATCTGAGCGGCGAACGTCGAAAGTCCCTTGGCCAAGCTTCCGTGCAGGAAGATCACCGGATCACCCGACCCGATGTCTTCATAACACATATTCAAATTGCCAATGACGCGATTCGGCACTTTTTTAGGCAACCTCTAAAAATTTGATCGACCATCCGGGGGCGTAGGCCCCCGGCTCTTGAAAAAAGTATTTTTCGAGGTTCCCTTTAGGCGGCACCGGCGTCTGCGCCGCCCGGCTAAACGAGGCGACGCTTCTTATTCCAACGGATTGAAGACCAAGCCCGTCAGCAGCTTCGGGTAAAAGTACGTGCTTTTGGCGGGCATGCGTTCGCGGTCCAAACTCAAATCGCGAATCTGATCGACGGTCGCCGGCATCACGAGGGCGGCCAACGGGTAATCCCCCTGCTTCAGTCCTTCGACGACCTCCTCGACCAGATGCACATACGTCGGCTTCGGATGATCCGGCTGCTCCAACAGCGTTTCGACCACGAGCCGGTGCAGCAGGCCGACCCCCAGTTCCCGCCAGCCGGGATGATGGTCGTTCGCGACCGAGTTCATTCGATCGCGGCCCGCCGCGGTCAGCTTCGCGAGCACCCAGGTTTGGTCCTTCGCCGTGTAAAGCCCGAGAACGCTTTGATCGTCGCACTGCTCGATCCGCTCCCAAACCTGGTGAGCCGTTTCCGGGCCGGTCCCCACCGTTTCGAGCGTGTAATGCTCGCCGAGTTTTTCCGCGAGCTCTTCCCGCGATAATGCCGGAATGCCCGGGAACAAACGGTGCGTCGGCAAAACGATCAGCCCGGGATCCTCAAGGGCGATGCAGACCATCAGCACGTAGTTCGCCGGATGTCCCGGTTTCAACAGCCCTTGCTCCGCGATCTGCTTGCGGTAATTGCAGGCCGTTTCGTATCGGTGATGCCCGTCGGCGACGAAGATCGGTCGCTGGGCCATTTCCTTGACGACGGCGGCGATCACCTCGGGATCGGTGATCGCCCACATCCGGTTGACGACGCCGAGATGATCGGTCGCCTCGACCGGCGGAGCGCCCGAATTCCGGACGGCTTCTTCGAGAAGATTTTGGACCTTGGTCTCTTCGTCCGGATACAGCCCGAAAATCTGGCTGAAATTCATTTTGCAGGCCGTCGTCAACATCAAGCGATCCATTTTAGGACCGCTCATCGTGATTTCGTGCGGGAATACCATCCCTTCGCCGAACGGGACCGCCTTGCAACGGCACATAAACCCTTTTCGGACATATTCCTTGCCGTCAACGGTATAAATTTGATGATAGACGTAAATCGCGGCATCCTTGTCCTGCGTCAAAACGCCGTTTTCCTTCCACTCTTTCAGCGTTTTCGCGCTGCGGGTGTACCGGTTGTCGTCCGGCCCGTCGCTCGGGGTCATTTTGTCGAGGATCAGCCGCACGGCGTTGTTCGGGTGCCGGTCGAGCAGGGCATCGTGCAATTTCTCGTCGATCACATCATACGGTGGGGCGACAACCTCGCTCAGGGCACCGACTTTTCCGAGGTTGTAACGATAGGCGGCAAACGGTTGAATTTCTGGCATGGTATCAAAAGGTGTTGTGTTGCATTGTCAATAAAACAGCAGCCCGAAGCGTAAGCGCCGGGTGATATGAGCGGATAGCGGTCAGCGGCTTAGCAGTTTAGAAAACAAGATTTGCCAAGCCGCCGCGACGGCTCAATCCGCATACAATTGAGCACCATTTTCAACGATTTTCGCCCGATTGGCAACACCCCCAAAGGAATGCCGCGATTTCGACGCAATGTTCGACGGTCAGTTGCGAAGGCGGGGCCTCCTCGGGATACTGCGAGCAGTCTTCGTCGAACAGCCGTTCGCGGCCCAAAAATTCCCGGGCGACGGCGTTGTTCGAATCGCGGTACAGTTCGACGAGGCTTTCGGCCTGCTTCCGCGAGAGGTTGTAAGGGCGATTGCCCTGCTTGGAATAATGATCGACGAGGGCCTTGCTGAGCGTAAACCGCTGAACATCCGGCTCGCCGTTGGGGAGGAACGCCCCATGCGTTTTGTTGAGAATCCGGCAGAACTCGACCGCTTCGGCCGGCAGGGAGGCATTGGACGGCTCGACCCGGTGCAGCCGCGAATCGTCTAGCCCGGCCGTTCGTGAAAAGTCGGACAGCAAGTCGTTCTTGTACATTTCTGCGCGATGAAAAATCCGGACATGCACGTTTTTCTTGCCGAAATTTTCTCCCCAACGCCGCAGGAAATAACTGTAATTCATGTAATAGGTTTCAAGGACTTCCGGCAAAAGCAACAAATAGGAGTCGAATGTCGGAAACGCGAAGCCCATTTTTTGGATCTGGGAATAGGCGCTGAGGAGCGATTCGACCTGTCGCCGCAAATAGACGATGATTTGAACTTCGTCGAAAAGCCCGGCGAGCAGCGTTCGCAGCCGCCCGGTCGCTTCCGGGGTACAAAACGAGAGCATCTCGCAAGTGAAAAGCACCGTGTCGATTTTGTCCCGTTTTTCCCGGATTTCCTCGAGCAGTTTTTGCCAGGGAATCGAAAGGGTCGTCGTATCGCGTTGGCTCGGTTTGATGCGGCTGAGCTTCAGGAGATATTCCATATAAGGGTCGGGAACCGCCGGATCGTAGACGGCGTAGGCAAGCGGCAGATGCCCGGTGTGCTCGAAATGATTCGGCGGCAGCGACTCCCAGCGGTTGTAGGACGGCACGAGAATCCGCTGGTTTTCGAGCGCATCGCGGTTCGCCTCCAAAAAATCCTGGATCGTGGTTGTCCCCGTTTTCGGGAACCCGATGTGTAGTATGGCTTTCATTTTTTATGTATTAGCCCCAAGCGTAAGCGCGGGGTGATATTGGCAGCTTAGCGGTCAGCGACTTAGCAACTTGGAAGACTGTTATCGAAGCCGCTAAGCTGCTAAGTCGCTAGGATGCACGGTTCTATCACCCCGCGCTGACGCTTGGGGCTAGTATTGAGACTTTCGTCAATACTTTTTCCGCGGCCAGCTGTCCGCTCCGGGCGCAGTTGGGAATGCCGACACCGTGATAGGCGTTCCCGGCGATCGCGAATTCCGGCAGGGCGGCGATGAGCCGTTCGATCTCGCCGACCAACTCCAGGTGCCCGACATGATACTGCGGCATCGTTCGCGGCCAATGGGAAACCGTCGTCAGCTGCGGCTCCCCTTCGATCTTGAGAATCTTTTTCATTTCTTTGAGCAACAACGGAACCAACGTCTCTCGCGGCATCTCGGCCATTTCCGGACCCCTCGCCCCGCCGGCGAAAATCCGGATCAGCAGCTTGCCCGCCGGAGCACGATGTTCGTACTTGAGCGAGCTGAAACTCCCGGCCAAAATCGGGCTGCGCTCGATCGTCGGAACGACGAACCCCATGCCGCGAACTTGCTGCTTCATCTGATCGGCCTCGAACGCCCAGGTTACGATCGCGGTCCCCTGATGCTCGATCCGGCCAAGCCGTTCGCCGAGTTCCGGCAGCGAGGTCGCAAGCAGCCGGGCCGCCTCATGGGCCGGCAGCGCCGAAATCACAGCGTCATAGTCTTCCGTCCGACCTCGGGAATCACTCAGCCGCCAAAAGAACCGGCCCGATTCGCCCTCGACCGGGAGCCGCTCCATTTTCGCGAGTTCTGTCCCCAACCGGAGCGAACCGGCGGGCAGCCGCGCGGCGAGCGTCTCGCAAAGATGGGAAAGCCCTTGCTTGAGCGTTACGAACATGCTGTAACGGGCGCCGCTCTGCTCTTCGAGATGGGCCGCCCGATTGGCCCGCAGCTGGGCTTGCATCGCCCGGATGAGCGAGCCATATTTTTTTTCCATTTCCCGGAATCGCGGCAGCGTCGCCAAGACGCTCAACTTTTCCATATCGGCGGCATAAACCCCGGAAACGAGCGGTTCGACCAGCCGCTCGAAAACCTCTCGGCCGAGCCGTCGCCGCACAAACTGCGACATGCTCTCGTCGGTTTCTTCGCGACGCGGCGGTATAAAGAGCTCAAGCCCGGCCCGAAGTTTCCCGAACGGCGAAAGGAGCGGCGTCGTCGCCATCGGCCAGAGTTTCGTCGGGGCCATCATCAGAAAGCCATCGGGCAGCAGATACAACCGGCCCTTGCGAACGACGTACGTACGGCGAAACTTCGGGTTCGTCTGCACCAGCTCGTTTTCAAGTCCGAGTTCCTTGCAAAGCTCGATCCCCCAGGGCATCGTCGTAATGAAGTTGTCGGCGCTCTGCTCGATTTGAAACCCGTCGATGTGATCGGTCGTCAGCACACCGCCAACCCGATCGCGCCGGTCCCAAACGTCGATCTTGAGCCGATCGGCTTCGGCGGAGCGGCCGAGCCGGTAGGCGGCCGAGAGTCCGCTGATTCCGGCTCCGAGAACGGCGATTTTGCGAAAAGAGGACATAGGGGTGATCGGTTGACGGCAATAACGGCGGGAGGTACGATTTTCTCGATTTCGTCATTTCGAGCGAAGCGAAAAATCTCACCCTCGCCGAAAGAGTCGGAATTCTGTCCACCTCGCGAGGGTGAGATTTCTCCTTACGCTGCGCTTCAGTCGAAATGACGGCCTTGATTTTGAGGCATTTATGTCCGAACCCGCCTGTCGCTTACGCCAGGACCGGGACGGGGCCGGCGAGCAGTTCGTACTCTTCGACGACCTGGGTGTTGCCGAGTTTGACCTCCTCGCACTTCATCTCGATATAAGAACGGTGCTTGCGAATCCAGTAATTCGCGACACGCATTTTGCGGTCGTTTTTCGCCCCCTGGCCGAGGAAATAATGCCCGATGATCACGGACATCGCCGCATCGACCAGCTGTCGGGCGACCAGTTCGACGAACGCCCCGCCTTTTCCCTTCGCGAATTCGACCGCTTCGACGATTTTTTTCCGATCTTCGATCAACTCGTTTTTCAACTCTTCCAACAGCGGCTGCTCATAAGAAATTTTTTCATAATCCGCGACGTAATTCTCGAACACCCCGGAAGTCACCCCACGAATCGCCGCGACGACCTGCAGTTGGCTGGTCCCTTCGTAAATGCTCGTGATCCGGGCGTCCCGGAGATACCGCTCGGCGGCGTAATCCTTGATGTAACCCGAACCGCCGAGCACCTGGACCGCCTTGTTCGTCACTTCGATGCACATTTCGCTCCCGTAGTACTTGCTCATCGGCGTCAGCATCGCGTTGAGCCGCTTGTAGGCCCGGGACTGTTGCTTGAACGCTTTCTTTTCCGATTCGTCGAGCGTACACGGTTTTTGCTCCAAGAGCCGGTTCGTGTTGTTCTCCAAATCGAAAATCCGGGCCGTTTCGTAGGCGAGGGCCCGTTCGGCCTCGATCGCGATTTGCATTTCACTGACCATTTCGGCGACCGGGCCGAGTCGTTCGATCGGAGCCCCGAACTGCTCCCGCGAATGGGCGTACGCACGGGCCAACCGGAAGGCGGCCTCCGCGACGCCGAGCGATTGCGAAGCGATCCCGAGCCGGGCTCCGTTCATCAGCGCGATCACGTAGGTGATCAGACCGCGTTGCCGTTCCCCGACCAGCACGGCCGGGGTATTCTCGAACACCAGCTCGCAGGTCGGCGAGCCGTGTATGCCGAGTTTCTTTTCGAGGCAACGGACCTTGACGGCCGGGGACCGTTCGCAGAGGAACAGACTCAATCCGCGACCGTCGACGATTTCCGGCTCGCTCCGGGCGAGCACCAGGAGCACTTCCGCGCAGCCGTTGGTGATAAAACGCTTGACGCCGTTAAGCCGCCAGGTCCCGTCGGGCTCCTGCTCGGCCTTGAGGCGGACCGCCTGCAAATCGCTCCCGGCGTCCGGCTCGGTGAGCACCATCGCCCCGGTTACTTCCCCGGTCGAGAATTTCGGCAGGTATTTGTCCTTGAGTTCCTCCGAAGCGAACGCGTAAATCGTATCGGCGATCCCCTGTAAACCGAACATGTTCATAAACGAACAGTCGGCCCGGGCGATGATTTCCGTCGCCATGGTATAAATAAGAATTGGGCAGTTGAGCCCGCCGTACTTTCGCGGGATGGTGAACCCGAGCATGTCCGCCTGGTTGAGCCGGTCGAGATTCCGCTGAACGAGCGGGTTCAACGTCACCGTCCCGTCGGCGACGTTGTGCGTGTTCCCTTCGGCATCGACCTGCTCGGCACTCGGGGCGAGCGTTTCGGCGGCGATTTCCCCGACGATTTCGAGGATTTTGCGGTAGTTGTCGACCACATCCTCAAGCGAGTCCGGAATGTAATCGGCCGTTCCGTCTGGAGTATCCCGTTCCTGGACTTCCGCGATTTCCCGGAGATTGAAGTGATCAAAATGAAAAAGAATATCCTGATTGTCGAGAAAATAATTCGGCATGCTCACTAATTTTGTGCGTTATTTATCCTGTTCGACCGCGGAATGCCTGCCTACAAGCGTGACACGGCGGTCGAGACCCTTGCATTTCAAGTCGGCATCATACCACGGAATGCCGCAAATCGCAACGGGAGAATCGCATCCGACGGGACAAAACTAGCTCCAAGCGTCAGCGCGGGGTGATTGAGCCCTTCGCGGGTGCGGTCCCCCCCCCGCTCACGTTTTCCGGTGGGAAAGTAAAAACGATCCCGCCGGGAGGGTTGTGTGTTACTCTGAGGACTTGCAACAAAACAACCTTGACGATCGTTCTTTTTTAACCACGGAATACGCGGAATAACGGAATAGACGGAAGTGTAAAAATTCCGTGTTTCCGTGATCTTCCGTGGCAAAATGATTCCGTTGCGTCTCACTTACATCTCGGGCGTTTTGAGGAGGTCGCTCCAATCGAGCGTTTTCGTTTCCCCCGCCGCGACATCGAACGACATTTTGACGGCATCAAAAGAATTCATGCCGTCGGCTCTCCGGTTTTCGCGAGCCTTCATCCGCTTGAGGACGAATGTGTAGTTCCCGGCGACGATCGAATCGAAGGTGTAACGGGTCTGCCCCTCGGTGAGCTCGCGTGTGTAACGGACGCCGCCGAGATCGGGCCCGCCCGGAATGTGCGTCGCCAGATCGCTATGCAACTCGAACGAATCTTCCGGATCGGTGTAAAACTCTTTCGGCAGCATCAATTCCAGCTTCGCGAACCCCCGGAGTTGGATTCTCCGGTCCTTCACGAAATCATCCCGATTGACCCAAGCGAGCCCTTTCGGGTGCTCGACGTACACGGCGTACGCCTCCTTCTGGTCGTTGAAGAGTGTAAACGGCCGCTGTTGTCCGTTTTCGTCACCGAACGGCTCTGCCGGAGATAATCGTCCTTCGGCGGATTACGAACGCCGAGGTACGCCCCCGGCTCCGCGAGGTAAACGATCGCCCCGGCCGCCGGGGAGCCGTCGGGAAGCACGACCGCCCCGCTCACGCCGTCGCTCTTCTTGAGCCGCACCGCGAACGTCGGATTCGCCTCGTCCGGCAGGATGTCCCGCGAAACGAACGCTTCGTAACCGTCCGCCTCGATGCTGAACACGTAACCTTCGTCATTGAGAAAAGTGAAAACGTGTTCGAATTTGCCGTTGTTCATTACGGAGGTGTCGCGATGTTTTTTTTGCCATGCGATGCGACCGAAAAACGGATGGCTGCCGACGATGTCCCCCGTATAAAAGCGGAACCGCGGGATCGGCTTGCCGGTTTCGTCGTCGACGACCGTTCCGGAAATCGTGAACGCCTTCCGCATGACGACGGTGTACGGTTCTTCCCGGGCCGTAAACATGAGGTCGGATTTGGTGAGGTCTGAAACGATCGTTTCGTAGCCAGTTTTATCGAACGAGAACCCGATCGCATCGGCTGGAGCCCAGGTCCAGCGGTACAGCCCGTTTTTGTCCGTTTGAAATGGAATGCCGGAACGGGGGTTGTACGAATACTCGGCGCTGCCGTTGAAAATGTTGGCCCCAACCCGCCAGGTTTGGAACGGCGGGGCGTCGATCGTAACACCGACGTTGGGAATCGGCTCACCGTTTTGGTCGACGACGCGGATTTGCAGCGTCTTTCCCTTTTCGAGCGAAAAGTCGACTTCTTTTTCCGTTGCGAAATCGACCGGCTTCATGTCGGGAGCGTATCCTTCGGAGATCACCGTGATACTCCCTTTCATCGGCGGCAAGGGAGGAGAGCTGTACCGCCCGTCCTTGTCGGTTCGAGCCGCTTTATCGCGGTTCTCGCGCTGTTGGCCCTGGGTCGTCTCCCAAACGAGCAGTGCTCCCTTGACCGGCTTGCCGTCCGGATCCGTAACTCGCCCGCGAACGACGACCAGCTTTTTCGAATCGCTTTCAGAGCCCGACCGTTCAGAGCCTGAGGCAACAGAGCCCGACGCGTGAGCGAGGGGCTGGGCTTGGTCCCTCGCTGACGCTTCGGGCTCTGTAGGCTTCGGCGAAAGCGGCACTTCGACGGTTCCGCGGTCGACGGTTTCGCCCGGCTTTTGCGCCGTGAAATCGACGGACGGCATTTTAGGTTGTATCTCGTAACCGTCGTATAGACTGTAATCGGCACCGACATACAAGTGCGGCAACGTCGCGATACCGTTTTCGTCCGTCTGAACGTCCTCCGGCCGATCGCTGTTCATCAGGAGCAGATTGTCGTTGATCTTTCTAAACGGATAGTAGCCGAGTTTTCGACCGACGATCGGCTTGCCTGTCCCCTTGTCGACAAAACGAACCTTGCCGATCGCGGCCGGTTGGAGGGGAATGGTTATCGGTTTCAACCGTTCATCGCCCTGGATCAGCCGATTCGTTCCGAACTTGCCGTCGTACGTTTTGGCACTCACCAAGTTGGCGATGGGAGAAAGAACGGCAGGAAAAACGCCGTCCGATTCCGGCTCCAAACGAACGATATTTCGATTGTCGTGTTCACCCATTCGGGAACAAATGTCAACGACGACTTCCGAGGTCGCCCTGCCGTCGGGAAGAACGAAGCGGAACGCCGTCGGCTGCGGGAGCGTGTAGTCGATGGTCCGCTCCTTCTCGTCGGCCGTGAGCTTCAGCGATTGTTGCCGATTCTCGCCCGGCGAATCTTCTTGCTCAAGCTCGTATTCCTGATCGGGCAGGAGCCAAAGCGTATAGCGGCCGTCTTTGTCCGTCCAAACACGCTGATAGCAGTTCGGTCGGTAATAACAGGTTTCTCCCAGTTCGTTTTTCTCGGGAAGCGGAAAACGCTCGCCTCCGAAGCCGTACATGTGAACCAAGAGCGATTTTCCGACGGCGGCGGTTCCATCTTCGTACCGCATGGTTCCCGAAACGCGTATTCCTTTTTGCAAGCGGAGATCGTACTGACCGGCAGTCGGGTTTTCCGTCACGACGGCGGAAACGATCGGCGAGGCGAGACCGTCTTCGAGCCATTCGGAACCTTTTTCCCGGTTCGCGGCGATCACCGTCATCCGCGTTCCAACCTGTAATTTGACGGAATATTCGCCTTGCTCGTTCACCGGCGTCAAGCCGCCGGAGCCGGCGTTTTGAGTCAAATACGTGTAATTCAAGGTCACCCAACGATTCTTCGCCAACGAACCGTCCGGCAGAAAAACCTTGCCGTGAACCGTGACCGTCGGCGGATCGGCATCTTTTTTTGTTTTAAAATTTTTGTCGAGCGTCAGATCGATCGTTCCCATGTCGAAGACGGTGGCGCTGTTTTCGGCTCCCTTCTCCGGCGCGGGAATCGTGACGAAATCCAGATGATAGGCGAGAATTCTATATTCGGGCTCATATTTGTAGATCGTGATCCTGCGATTCCAACCACCGGGAGCCAATGCGTCGAATTTGAACGAGCTTTCCCTCGGATTGTTCTTCGAAAGCTCAAACGTTTTCACATATCCCCGCTGTTCTTTTTTCGGCAACCGTGAATCACTGGCGAATTCGATGAAACTTCTCGCCCAATCATCGTCGGTCATTTCGCCGTCGAATTCCTTTGGCAACCGAACCTTTCCCGTGACGGCAACGCTGATCGGAGTCCGCAAATCGAGTTTCGTCGTTTCGCCCGGCATGATCTCCGTACTCGTGTCCATCGCGCTATAGAGCCATGTTTTCGTCGCGTTTTGTCCCCAAGTTGAAAGGACGTATTCGCCCGGTGCGATCTTGTCGAATTTGACGAAACCGTCTTCGGAGATTTTGCCCTGATAATCCACTTGCGGGAACGTCGGATCGTTTTCCCGGTTTTCCGGCGTGGACGGTTGCCCCAGATCGACGATATTGAACGCCCCCGGCTTCTTGTCGAAAGGAATCCGAACTTCAAGCGAGCCGTATTTCCGGAGTGTGAACGTCTCCTTCTCCATGAGAACCTTGTTGTTGACCTGTGCGTAGCCGTCGGGATGAACGAAACAAAGTTGGTAATCCTTCACGTCAAGCGGCGTGAGTTCGTACTTTTTCGCTTCCGGCAACGTGAATCGGAATTTCCCTTGAGCGTCGGTTTCGGCGACGACAATTTGGTCGGGAGTCGGTCCCGTGGCGACGACGACCAAATCCGGCGGCGAAATCCGCAAGCAAGCGGTTCCGAGACAGACTTTCACCCCTTTCGCCGGGGAGCCGTTGGGGAGGAGAACCGTTCGTTCGATGGTCTTCTTTTCGACATTCCCGCCAGAACCTGAAGCGTCGGTAAAGGGCTTCACATCGGGCGAAACGTCGAGCCCGATATCACCGAAATCGTTCAGCTCGCCCGGCTTCGTCGCGGTCAGGGTTCGTTCGGCTTGGAAAATGCGGGACTCTTCGTTCGAAGTCTCTTGGACGGGTTCGTAAACCAGGATTCGATATTCGACATCGGGAAGCATTTTCAACTCAAGGAAACCGTCGTGATCCGTCGTGGTTTCCGTCGGTATGCCGCCATATTGTCTACCTCCATCCCAATCGAACGGAAAAGCATATTCCACTTTGACATCGGCGATCGGTTTTCCGCTCGGCTTATTGATAAGCCGGACCTTCCCCGTCGCTTTCCGGTTCATGACCCACGAGTACGGTTTACCCGCGGTTTCGGCGTCCGTGACGTTAAGGAATCCGGCTTTTTCCCCGCCATCACAGGTGATGAAGTTGCAGTAGGGAGAAAGCTGCACGAGAAACCGGCCTTCCGGATCGCGTTCTTTTATCGGAGACGGATGAAGAAAGAGTCTGTCCTCGGCGGTGAGCGACTGTTGCAGCTCAAGAGAATCGTGCTTGCCGTTTTCTTCCCCCAAGTCGATGATCGAAGGGGCGGAAACGTTCAGCACGATCTTTCGCGGTGCACCCTCGGCGGCATCCTTTTCCGAAATCGTGAACGTGGTCTCCGGAGGTAGCCAGGGAACCTGATCCCAGTTGAGGCCATATTTCCCGGGAAGCAAGGCACAATGATAGAGGCCTGTTTTATCCTTGGGAACACGGATTTTATTATTCAATGTAATGTCCTGATCCCCGTTCGGTAGAAACAGAATGTTAACATCGCCCGGCGTCGTCTCACGCTCGAATTGAACCTCGACGGAAATTGGGCAGGCTTTCTGCAACCGGAAAATAAATTTCTCCGGCGACTGGTCCTTTGCGTTCTTGAGGACCATCGGCGGGACCGCCCACGGCCAGGATTCCGGATCGGAACTTGGGTTCGGCGAAACACCGGCCATATAAAAATCCTCATCATGCCATTTTCCCGGCCTCCAGTGGCGCGTCCATTGCGTAAAATAACCGTTTTCGTCCGTATCGCTCAGGAGGGCCGAACTGTTGAAGTTGAAGGAAATTTCGATCTTCTTCGCCGGTTGCCCGTCCGGGTACAGCACCCGCCCGCGAATCTTCCAAACGGTTTCGCCGTTTTCCTCCGCTTCAAACACGCCCAAACGATCAGAACCTGAAGGCTGTGCTTGGTCCCTCGCTGACGCTTCGGGCTCTGTGATTGTGGGCTCTGTTTGCGCGGGTTCTGTTGTCGCGGGGGCTGACTGCTGGGCGACGAGGTTGATTTGTAGCAGGCCGAGGGCGAACAGGACCAACGGCAATACGAACAGCAGCGTCTTTTTCATGATCGAGCTCTCCTGGGGTTGTGGTGTTTCCAACAGGCGGTTGATCCGGTGCAGGACGTTCAGCCGCGCGAACGAAGAAAGGTACAGTCCAAGCGATTCCGTCGAATCGTGAACCGAGAGCAGCGTTTCGATCAGATCCTCCGGTCGGCCTTCGCGGCCGTTGTACGAAAAATCGTCGCAACGCCATTCCGTCGCCTCCGCGAATTTGTGCAGCGCCAACCACGCCGCCGGATTGAACCATTGCAGCATCGCGAGCAGCCGCGCGATCTCATCCGCCCAGGCGTCCCCGTGCAGGTAATGACACAGCTCATGCCGCAACACGCCCAACCGCTGCCGCTCCGAAAGCTCGTCCCACAACGATCGCGGGAAGAGCAGCCGGTCGCCGAACCACGACCGGACCAACGCCGGTCCCGCCTCGTCGGTCCAAAGAATCGGTATCCGATCTCCGGCAATGCCGTAATGATTCAGCAACTCGGCCCACGGCCGGACGTCGTCCGCGTCGGCTTTTTCAACACGCCGCAACAAACGATGCAACCGCAGCGCGAGGAAAGCACGCCGCAACAGCAGCACGGCGAGACCGCCCGCCCAGCCGAACAGCAGGAGCGTCGCGGTTTCCGGGAATTGCCAACCCGGCTCGGGCGGCGTCTCCGCCGGTGTCGCAATCGGAAGAACGCTACTCTCGACCGGCCGCATTTCGGGCAGCGGCAATTCTTCGCGGATCGGCATCATCAGCGGTGCTTCGACTTGCGGAGCGAGGACAACCGGCTCCGGTTTGTAGAATGGGATGTCGATCGGAATCCGGAAAACGCAGAGCCCCAGCAGCAGGATGCCGAACCAGACCCGGCGATGACCCGTCGGCGAAAGTCGGCGGAAATTTCGCAGCGTCAACCCGAGCAGCCCGACGGCGACTGCCGCCAACACGGCAGCCCGGGCGATGTTGAACAGAAAAACGTCTGAAAATAGCATCTTATTTCTCCTTTTCCTGTTCGATTTTTTTCAAGATGTTTCGCATCACGACGATTTCCTCATCGTTTAACGACCGTTTTTCGAAGAGGTGCAGCATGAGCGGGGCGAAATTCCGACCGGCCAGCTGCTCCAGCAACTCGAAGTACTTGCCTTGAGCCTCTTCTTTCGCAACGGTCGAGGTGTAAACGGCCGGGAAATCGGTGTTACGATCGAGCAGCCCTTTCTCGACCATCCGGTTGAGCCGCGTTTGGATCGTCGAATAGCCCGGCTTCTTCTCCCCGCCGGTATACAGTTCGTAGGCTTTCGGCAAGGTGAGCGGCCCATGCTCCCAAAACAGTTCCAACAGTTCCGCCTCGCCTGGGGAGAGCTTTTTTAAAGTGGTTTTTGGCTTTTTCATGGAAATGAAATATTGTCAAATTTTGTTTCTCACGAAGGCACGAAGCTCACAAAGTCTTGTGTTTCGTATTCTTTGTGAACTTTGTGCCTTTGCGAGAAAAAATTACTCCGTATGACATTGTCGTATTATAGCCATACGACAATGTCGTGTCAAGTGATTTTTTGGAAAATTTTTGCGGTGTTGCAACCGCCAGATTTTTTGTCGAGAGTGTCCCCCAGTCGTCATTTCGAGCGAAGCGAGAAATCTCGCCCTCGCCCAACGAGCCGGAATTTTTCTCACTCGCGAGGGTGAGATTTCTCCTTACGCTGCGCTTCAGTCGAAATGACGATCATTGAAGTGTTACAAAATTTTTTCGCGAAGATTGATCGGCTGCCTTGCTCGCCCGGCCATATTCCCTCACCGTTACAAACGGAGCAAGGGCCGCTTTTTTTCTCGAAAAAAAGGCTTTTCGAGCGGACTTTCGCTTAACCATCGTCAATAATTGCCAAGACATTCTTTTCATAATCGAATTATGCGAATCGTACGTTTCCTCCCCACGACCCTTTTCGCGACATGGCTCGCCGCGTTTGGCGGCTGCGCGACGATCGAGCAGGGCCGATTGCAATCGGAGCAGGAAAAAACGCTCGCCCTGACCCGGCAAAACCAGGATATTTTTACCCGGGCGGAGACACTGAGCAAGGACAACGAGCAGCAGCAGATGATCATCGCCCAAGCGGATCAGGCGAAAAAGCAGGCCGAGGCGAAAATGGCCGAGGTCCAGCAACAGGCCGAACAACTGACCGCCGAGGTCGCCCGGCTGCAATCGGAGCTCCAGGCCAAGGAACAGACCGTCCAGAGTTTGAACGCGTCCTTTCAAAAGCAGGCGACGGTTACGATCACGCCGAACAATTCGCTCTTGAAGCAGACGCCGGTAATCCCGCTCGACGGGGTGAGCGTTCTCCCGCGCGACGGGGAAACGATTCGCGTCGCCGTCAACGATTCGGTCCTGTTTCATCCCGGAACGACGCAGCTGCTGCCGGACGCCGAGAAGGTGCTCGGAACGGTGATCAACGAGATTCGGACGAACTATCCGACGAACACGATCGGGATCGAAGGTCATACCGATTCCCTGGCCGAAAACCCTCAAAACCCGATGCAGGCGGTCGAGCAATCCTCCCGCAAGGCCTCGGTGATCGCGCAATATCTTTTGGACCAAAAGCGGCTGAGCACAAAGCAAATCAAGGTCGTCGGCTACGGGGCCGCCCGACCGATTCTCGACAACAAAACGCCCGAAGGCCGCGACCGCAACAACCGCGTCGAGTTCGTCGTCTATCCGTGAGCGGACAGCAAACAAATTACCGCGTCATTTCGAGCGGAGCGAGAAATCTCACCCTCGCCGAAGGACTCGGAATTCCCAGCCCACTCGCGAGGGTGAGATTTCTCCCTACGCGTTGCTCCGGTCGAAATGACATTCGCGCTTTTGACGTAGTTAATTGCGCACAGTTGCTAAGCGGACAGGCCGTCATCTCTTATCTTTTCGGCTTGACAGTCGATCTTTAGGCTGATAGTTTATCGGTTTTGGGCATTCTCTCCTCTGCGAATCACCGGAAACTGACATGCGCGAACCGGAACAAAACACAAAGCCCCGACCGTTCAAAATTATCGACGGTCGAACATGGGTGCTGGCCGAAGACGAGCCGTGGGACGAGAGCGAACTTTGGGACGAAACCGAACCGGAACTGCTCGGCCGGATTGCCACGCCGCCGCGCGAACTGTCCCTGCCGGTCCGGTTGCGGCTGCTGTTCGGTTCCGGAGCCGCTTCGATTTTCGGCTTGTTTTTCGGCACCTTCGGCCTCGTCTTCGCCTTGATCGCGATCTATGTGATCGGGTTTGAGAGCGCAATTCCCCGCCGCTGGAGTGATGCGGGAAAAGGAAAAATCTTTCAAGTCGATGATCTGAATTACTCGGTTAACGAGACGCCGTACGCCCGCTACCATTTTACCGTCACACAACCGGACGGCACGGAAACGACGGCGACGGTCCGGCGGCCGAAAGGACGGCATAAACCGGGTGATGAAATCGGCGTCGAACGCTCCGGAGAACGTTACAGAATCAAGGGAATGAAGCTGTTCTGGGGACCTTGGGCTTTTTTCGGCATCGGCTCGTTGTTCGGCGTAATCGGGCTGGGGACCACCGGCTGGTCGGTGTGTTCCGGACTCAAGGCGATTCGCCTGCTGCGAGACGGCGAGGCGGGAACGGCGAGGTTTATCGACATGCAGCCGACCTTGGTCGCCGTCAACGACCGCTCTGTCATGAAACTCGCGTTCCAACACATAATTGACGGAGAGACGCACACGGTTCATATTCAGTCCCTCGAAACGGCTCATTTGACCGACGGGCAAAACAAGATCGTGTTTTACGATCCGGTGCGGCCCGACAGCGGCGTGATTTTCGAAGCCCTGCCGAAAGGGATCACGATCTCCGAGCCGGACGGCCGGTTTCGGGCCTCCTTCTTCCGCAGCCTGTTGCCGCTGCTGTTGTCCTGCGCCGCCGCAGCGGAAATCGTCCTCATTGTTTACGGGTTGGTAAAAGCGATTTAGAGCGAATCGCGGGAAAACCGAATCACGACCGCAATAAGGCTCATTCAATCGAGCGTTCGGTAATCGCGGCAGGATTGACGATGATCGGGGTTTCGCAGTGCAGGTCGGGCCAGCCGATCAGTTTGGCGTCGATCACGATTTTCCAGGCGATTTCGTTATGCTCCAACCGCATCGAGTGCATCGCCCCGAGCGGCAACCGAAGGAAAAGCTCCTTCTTGAGCGGTTCGTCCCGAAGAATTTCGAAATCCTCGCGAAAAAACAGGATTCGTGAATAAACTTCTTTGCGCGTCGTGATCGTGTCGGTTCCTTGCCGGAACCGGGCAATCTCTTCGCATTGAATTTTGAGATCGAGCCGCCGAAACCGGAGCGCCCCGCTTTGAATCATGATGATCCGATACCGACGGCCTGGGTACACCGGGTGATCCGAAATTTCGAGGATCGTCGGCCCGATGCCGAACGCGACCAAAAAATGGTGCAAAATCCAAACGACCAGGAACAGACCGGCAAAGCCGCAGAAAAAGACGCCGAACAAGACCGAAAAGAAAAAATCGGTTTCTGTACCGTTGAAACGGTAAAGCGAGCCGATTAAAACCGACCAGGAAACGACATTCCAAAGTATTGTAAAAACGGCGAGCACGAACAGCCGGAGCGAGGCCTGCCGGACGACAGGCAAGCGAAACGACAAATAGGTGCCGGGGCTGTCGTTGATGATTTTCGGATCGGGAACGGTCGGAAGCAGATTCGCCGGTTGCGGGGCTTCTCCGGAAATGAAAGGGGACGGCCGTTTTTTGGCGGACAGCACCGCCTTTCTCTCCTCGGAGATGCTCCAATGCCGCAACGACCACCAGATGCCGGTGCTCCCGAAAATCATCAGGCAGATCGGGATCGCGAGAAAATACCAGCCCCAAATCGAGGTTTTCCGTTCCAATACGGCTGCTTCCGGCTTTCCGTCGGGGTACCAACAATCATAGGTTTTTCCAACTTCGTATCGTGCGAGTGCTTCCTCCGCTTTCGCCCGGTCGGGAGAAAAGCCCTTGCCCTCGGTCAAGGTGTCGGTATCCAACGTCCAGAGAACATATTTTTCCTTGCCGAGAAAAAAGGAGATGCGGATTTCGGGCCGAAAAAGTTTTTCCTCACCCCGGGATTCCGTTTTGATCCGGTTTTCCAAAATCGTACAGCTTGCCGGGACCGAATTTTGCAGCGTTTTCCATTCCGGGAGCACCCAGACAATTCCGTGCAGGAGAAAGAAAACGAAGCCGATCGAAAAGAGAATCGTGTAAAGAAACAATTCGCCGATGTTTTTCCGACGCGAGAACGGCCGCTTCTTACGTTTTCGGGATAATTCTGTTCGCAAGCGACCGAGCACTTTGTCCTCCGGAAAACGACGAAACAACGATGATTGGAACTCTCAAGAAATAGAGTGCGCTAACGGAGCCTTGTGTTTTTGACGATTCGATCATCCGATAAAACTTCGAATCGGGCAGCAACCTGAAGCGTCAGCGCCCGGTTATCTAATACGAAAACGCGGGGCCAACCCGGCGCTGACGCTTCAGGTTGCTGCTACCGCGTTCGATGAGTATCGCTCTTTAGCGGTCTTGACGGTAAAAGCCGAGTTTTTCGAGGGCTTTGTATACCTCTTCGAGGGTTTTTTCCCCGAAATTCGGAACGGCCAACAGATCTTCCCGGGTACAGCGGAGCAATTCGCCGACCGTCGAGATCCCTTGCTCGTCGAGGCAGTTCGTCGTTCGAACCGGCAGACCGATTTCGGCAGTGCTCATTTGCAGCTTTTTTTCGATCTCGTTTTCTTTCAGCAACGATTTGTTGATTGGAACACGCGTTCCCATTGATCGTTCTCCTGTCCTTTGCTAACGGATAAACTCTTCGCTGTCTTCCTGGGAAAAAGTACCGACCAACGGCAGGGTTTCGCGGTCGAGGCCGGCACGAAAACCGAACTGCTCCTCCGCCGCCTTGGCGAGGGAAAGGTTCAACAGATCGAGGTCGATCCCGGCCGGGCAGGCTGCGGAACACGCCGCGCAACCGATGCAGCGGCCCGCCAAATGAAAGGCGCGGACGATATGCCAGGCGAAATTGCCTTTCGACGTCGCCGAGGTGTCAAACCGGACCGGCCGGTTTTTGTCGGCGACGCACACTTCGCAATAACACATCGGACAAACCTGCCGACACGCAAAACACTTGAAGCAGCGGTCGAATTCCTTTTTCCAATACTCAAGCCGTTCCTCGACGCCGAGCGACATGATCTGTTCGAGCTTGCGATACCGTTCCTCGGTAGTCGGCTTCGAGTCTTTTCTCTGCGGCGTCCCGATCACGATGTCACAATGCGGCGGTTCGTGAACGTCGCAGACGGCGCATTTCGCGGCGAGGCGGCCGTCTTTCCCGTGATTCGCCGGATCATCGAGGACGCCGCCGCAGACCATGCCGATCGCGATCAGGTTTTCGGGGTCCAACTGTTTCTCGATTTCGAGGACGGCCAGGGCCTTGGCGTCGCAGCCTTTGACGACGATCCCGATTTTTCCATGTTTTTTAAACTCTTTCCTTTTCAGGTAAACGGTCAGGTTCGTCGTACACCGGTCGTTCCAAAGAAGTTTTTCGCAATCTTCGGGCCGGGTGATGAAAACCGCTCCAACGGCACCGGTTTCCGTCGGACCGTATCCGATGATGAGATCGACTTTTTTTTCCGTGAGAAGCTCTTTCGCCTTGTTTCGTAGTTCCGTTTGCATGAAAGGAAAACCGTTTCAAATCGACGTTGATGATAGGGATAATCTTACCAAATATTCATTGTAAAAGGAAACCGCAAAAAAACAACCCCGGAACCTGCCGTTTGCACGAGCCGCGTTCCGCGAACGCGGTTACGCAATAGGTGGTTGCAAACCGCACTCACAGAATGCGGCTCGTTGTCAAGGCGTTGAAAATTTTCCCGGCAGGTTGTTTTTTCGAAACGGACGATCTATATTTTCGGAATTGTGGCGGCGTCTTGTTTTTCCCCCACCTCTCCCATCTTCCCCGAACTTCTTTGTGAAAACCGATGAAAAACCAGCACATCCCCTCTTCGACGTCTGATCGTCCCGCAAAGCCTCGAGTCCTCTCCGCCGCAACGGGAGCGGCGGCCGCTGCGAGCCTCGGCCTTTCCCTTGCCCGGAGTGCTTACGCCGCCGGGAGCGATCTGATCAAAATCGGCCTGATCGGCTGCGGCGGACGCGGTCGCGGGGCCGTTGCCAACGCCCTTTCCAATACCGGGGCACCGAACGTCAAGTTGACCGCCCTCGGCGATGCGTTCAAAAACATGGTCGAAGGGACCGTGCAGCTGATGAGCGACAGCTTTCCCGGGAAGGTCGACGTTCCCGAAGAGCGGCGGTTTACCGGATTGGATTGCTGCGAAAAACTTTTGGCGACCGATGTCGATGTCGTTCTGCTCTGTGAGCCGCCGGGGTTCCGGCCGCGGCATTTCGTCGCCGCCGTCGAAGCGGGCAAGCACATTTTCGCGGAAAAACCGGTCGCGACCGACGCGCCCGGGGTCCGGATGTTTTGGGAAGCGAGCAAGAAAGCGAAGGAAAAAGGGAAAGTGATTTGCGTCGGGCACCACCTTCGTTTCGAGCCGAAACATTTCGAGTCGATCAAGCGGATACACGACGGGGAAATCGGCGATTTGCTCTACATGCGGATCTTTTACAACGACGCCGGGCTTTGGACCAGACCGCGTACGGCGGGACAAACCGAGATGCAGCACCAGGTCAGCAACTGGTACTATTTCAACTGGCTCAGCGGCGATCACATCGTCGAGCAGCATGTGCACGATATCGATGTAATGAACTGGATCGCCTCGGACGGACACCCGATCGAAGCGAATGGCATGGGGGGCCGGCAGGTTCGGATCGGACCGGAATACGGCGAGATTTTCGATCACCACACCGTCGAGTACACCTATCCGGGCGGCATCACCGGCGTCAGCAATTGCCGCCATATTCCGAACTGCTGGAATTCGTTCAGTGAACACGCTTACGGCTCGAAAGGGCACGTCGATATGGACGGACACGGCCGGGTTACGCTTTACGCCCAAGGGAAGGAGCCGGTTTCCTGGGAGCGGACTTACGACGGGCACCAGACGGAAATAGATGTGATGTTCGATGCGATCGCCCACGGCAAGGACATGAATCTCGGCGAACGCGGGGCGATCGCGACAATGACCGCGATCATGGGGAGAATGGCCTCCTACAGCGGTCGGGTCGTCAAATGGGAAGAAGCCCTGAACTCCAACGTCGACCTTTTCCCGAAAACGCTGGCCTGGGACGCCGAGCCGGGACCGAAGCCGGGACCGGACGGGATTTATCCCTGCGCGAAGCAAGGGATCACGATTGAATGGTAGGACGATGGGAAAATTAAGAATTATGAATTAAGAATTAAGAATTGTTTTTTCCGCAACGCTTCTGCCGTGTGGTATTTTTCGTCATTTCGACTGAAGCGCAGCGCAAGGAGAAATCTCACCCTCGCGAATGGGGTTGATTCTGGCTTTTTCGGCGAGGGTGGGATTTCTCGCTCCGCTCGAAATGACGAACAGAGAGGTTTTTTTCAAAAAACTCCTAACCGCTCGAACAATTACTTTCTTCCCATATTCTTGATTTGAAAATGCATTTTCGTAGCGTTCGGATTCTTTTTCGGCGGGAAATCATCGATCAATTCCGCGATCGACGGACGTTGTTCATGATTTTCGTCGTCCCGTTGTTGCTGTACCCGATCCTGGGTCTCTTGTTTTTTCAAGTGCTACAATTCGTCAACGAGAAGCCGAGTTCAATCCTCGTGCTCCTCGACAAAAAGGAAGGCGAAGAGGCCGTTTATCCCGTTCTCCCCGAATCGAAACTGCTGCATTATGCTTTTTCCCATGGCGTCCCGCACGGCGATCCCGCGACCCTCGCCGAAGAAATGCTCGACAGCAAGTTAACCGACGCCGTTTTGATCGTTCCGCAAGGCACGCTGTTGCGTTTGAAGCAGCTTTCGGACGAGCTTGGCAAGAGCGAAGAAACAAACAGCCCTCCCGATTCCGGCAATCAGGCAGCCGAGGAGCCGGACGGCGACACTGCGGAAAACGAAACCGAACCGCTGCGGATCGTTTACTCTTCGGCGGTCGAAAAATCGATGTTGGCTCAATCGCGACTACAGCAAACGCTCGGGGCCTGGAGCCGTTCCCTCGGGATCGCCGATCTGGAAAAACGGGGGATCGACCCGGCGATTCTTACACCCGTCCCGACGCTTTCCGAAGACATAGCCGTCAAAACCGGCCTTCAAGGGGTTTCATTCTGGTCGAAGATGCTCCCGATTTTGCTCCTGCTCAGTGCGATGACAGGGGCCTTTTATCCGGCGATCGATCTTTGTGCCGGGGAAAAGGAACGCGGCACGCTCGAAACGCTCCTCTGCTCCCCGAGCACGCGTGGGGAGATCGTCCTGGGCAAAATGCTGACCGTGATGTGCTTCAGCATCCTGACCGCGATCTCGAACGTGATCTGCCTCGGCGCGACCGGGGCGATGGTCGCCCCGCAAATCCCGAAAATCTCCGCTCCGCCGTTGTTCGGCATGTTTTGGATGCTGCTCCCGCTCATTCCCGTCTCGATGATTTTCAGCGCGTTGTGTTTGGCCCTCGCGTCGCTTGCCCGCAGCACGAAAGAAGGGCAGTATTATCTGCTGCCGATGATGATGTTCGTGATGCCGCTCATCTTCCTTTCAATCGCTCCGGGCACGGAACTAACGCTCGGGACCGCCCTGCTGCCGGTTACCGGAATCGCGATGATCCTGCGGCAATTGCTCGAAGGGGATTGGAGCAACGTCCTTCGTTTTTCTCCGATCGTGATCGGCATCACGTTGGCCTGCTGTTATTTTTCGGTTCGGTTCGCAATCCGGCAATTCAACCAGGAGACGCTCCTTTTCAGCGATTCGCAAAAATTCGATCCGCTGCTTTGGGGACGGCAATTGTTCCGCAAACGGGCGGCACGACCGACATTCGCGACCGCGATTTTGTGCGGCTTGGTAATTCTCGTGATCCGGTACTTCGCCAACTTCGCCTTTCCCGCCCCAAAGACATTCGGCGACGTCGCCTTGACGACGTCTCTGCTGCAAATCGGCATCGTTTTGCTCCCGGCGGTCCTGTTCGCTTTTTGCCTGACGACGGATCCCTGGGGAACCTTACGGCTGAAGGTCGGCCCGGGCGGAATCGGTTCTTGCCTCAAGAACGTGCTCCTCGCGGGAGCCGCCGCCGTAATGCTGAACCCGGCCAACCAAATTCTCGGGTTTTGGGTCTCGCAAACGTACTCTTACAATGACGCGCTCGCCGAGCAGTTGGAGGCATTGCAGCAGCTGTTCGCCTTGGCCCCGCTGTTTGTTCTGGTCGGGCTGCTCGCCGTCTTGCCCGCGTTTTGCGAAGAGATCACCTTTCGCGGGTTCCTTTTGAGCGGACTTTTGCCCAATGCGAAACGGGCCGTTCGCGGCGGGACGGTTGAAGCGATCCTGATCAGCGCGTTTTTCTTCGGGATCACGCACGGGATTTTGCAGCAATCGATCTGTGCGACGGTCGTCGGCTGCGTGCTCGGTTACATCGCCGTTCGCTCGGGAACGCTTTGGCCCTGCATCACGTTTCATTTTTTGCATAACTCGCTCGCGGTCGTCGCCGCCGAGCCGATCGGCCGGGTCGCCCAATCGCCGCTTCTTCTCGTGCTCACTTTGTTCGCGGGGATTGTCCTCTTGTGCCTCATTCGCGAAAATGCGGGGACAAAATCGAAAAGCGCGACGACGGATTTGTGAAACTTTTGGCCTGAAAATAACAGCCCGAAATGAAGCGCAGCGGAGTGAGGGATAGGTGTTTCCAACCCTCACTCCGCGATGCTTCGTTTCGGGCTGTTATTCTCGGGGCCAAATTTTAAGATTGGATCAGTAAAACCATACACTCTTTCCGAAAATCACATGAGCAACGACATCGGCGAACTCGTGCGGATCCTGATTGAAAAGAACGGCTCCGATCTGCATTTGGCGGCGGACAATCCGCCGCACCTTCGCGTGCACGGGATGCTGGCGCCGCTGCCCGAGCACGCGGTGCTCTCGAACGGCGAAATCCTCGAATTCCTTTCGCGGTTGCTCCCGGAGGCGGCCGTTCGGGAACTGCAAAACACCGGCGAGTTGGACGCCGCGATCGCATGGGAAGGGGGATATCGGATCCGGATCAACGCCTACCGTCAACAGGGCACCTATGCGGCGGCGTTGCGATTGCTCCCGAACCGCTTTTTCGAATTCTGGGAACTCGGTTTGCCGATCGACGTTTTAGAACGGATTTGCCGGCTCTCTTCCGGTCTGGTGCTGGTTACCGGAACGACGAGCAGCGGCAAATCGACGACGATCGCGAGTCTCGTGCATTGGATCAACCAAAACCGGCGTTGCCATATTCATACGATTGAAGATCCGGTCGAATACCGGCATCGAAGCGCCCAATCGTTCGTAACCCAGCGCGAGGTCGGTCCCGATACGGCGACGTTCGCGGAAGCGCTTCGGCGATCGCTGCGCGAAGACCCGGATGTGATCGTCGTCGGCGAAATGCGGGATATGGAAACGATTTCCGCCGCCTTGACGTTGGCCGAAACCGGGCATTTGACGTTCGCGACCTTGCATTCCTCGACCGCCGCCCAAACGATTTCGCGGATCATCGGTTCCTTCCCTGCCGCCCAGCAGAGCCTGATTCGCGTCCGCCTCACCTTGGCGTTGCAATACGCGATCTGCCAAAAGCTGATCCCTTGGGACGGCGGCGGCGGTCGGTCGTTAGCCGCCGAAATCCTGGTCGTCAACTCCGCGGTTCGGGCCGCGATTTTGGAAGAGAAAATTTTCAAAATCAACAACGTGATGCAAACGAATTACGATCTCGGAATGCGAACGCTGAACCAGTCCCTCGACGAAGTGGTCCGCTCCGGCATGATTTCCTCGCAAACCGCATCACGGTATCGAGAGGGTTGAAGGACGCGAAAATTTCAAAGACAAAATTTTGCACGGAAACGCGGAGGTCGCAATATAACGGAGCCCGAAGCGTTAGCGAGGGAATGTGCTTTTGGTCCCTCGCTAACGCTTCGGGCTCCGTTCGCTTCGGGCTTTGTTATGTTATTGATGGTTCAGAAGATATTTTTCCCCGTTTTTATTGCAATAAGTTGATTTCGCGGTTATAATTATTTGACAACAGTATTGACGACATCGCCGGTACTGTGGGGGAGTTTCTCCGAAAACAATTTCTTATACTAGAATAATGGGACGCTAAAGTGCGAATAGCCTTGGGAAGTGATCATCGAGGTGTAGGCTTGCGGCGCGTTATTGCCGAATACCTGACTGAAAACGGTTATGATGTTACGGAATTCGGTTCCAACGACCATACCGTCGTCGATTACCCGGAAATCGGGTCGCAGGTCGCGAAACTGGTCAGCCGCCGAGAAGCGGAATACGGAATTTTGATTTGCGGAACAGGAATCGGAATGTGCGTCGTCGCCAACAAATTTCCGGATGTCCGGGCCGTGCCTTGCGGAAATGATGTAACCGCCGCACTCAGCCGCCAACACACCAATGCCAACGTTCTGTGCCTTTCCGGCGACATGCTGGGGGAACGGGCCTGTCTTTCTCTCGTAAAGAAATGGTTGGAAACCGATTTCGACGGCGGACGGCATCAGTCGCGGCT
The DNA here is from genome assembly GCA_031556455.1 of Thermoguttaceae bacterium. GTDB lineage: Bacteria > Planctomycetota > Planctomycetia > Pirellulales > Thermoguttaceae > JAVBSX01. The sequence continues at coordinate 1,267 of JAVBSX010000382.1, read as the reverse complement.
TGATAAGATCAACCAGATTGAAAAGAAATGCCTTTGCGGGTCGTTTTCAGAATAACCGGACCGCGATTCCTACCAAAATCAGGGCCAGAATCACGATCATCGGGGCGACGACCTTCGCAAAAAGGGGGTCGTCTTTTTCGTCGAGCCCGGAAACGGCTGCTTTTTTCGGCAAAGGGACGACGGGGGGGGCTAAAACCCGGAGCGTTTCCCGGGTTCGCGGAAAGAAAATGTCGACGTAATCCCCGCCGGTCGCCGCCGTCTCGCGAACGGGGGTCGCCGGAAAAACATCGTCTTCCGCCTTTGCATCGACCTCGATTTCCGGCACTTGAAACGAACCGATCGCATCGTCAATGTCCGAACGCGCATCCCAAGGTTCGGTCCAAGGGGCCAAACGTTCGATGATCTCCCGGGGCGAATCGATCCGCTCCTTCGGGTTGCGGATCATCATTTCCAAAATCAACGCGACGACATCGAGCGGCAACGCCGGGGCGAACGTTCTCGGATCGGGCGCGGTCTGCTGCACATGCGCCAAAACTTTTTGCCGCGTATCGCCTCCCGGAAAAGGCACGATTCCGGTTACAAGCTGGTAAAACGTGCAGCCGAGCGAATAGATGTCCCAAAGGCTGCTCGGATGGTGAGGGTCGGCGATCTGATCCGGAGCGAGGTAGTCCGCCGTCCCGGCAATTTTTCGAGCCAAATTCCGTCCGAGGCCGGATTCCTCCCCCTGCCGTTCCCGAGACGTTTCTTCTTCGATCGCGTCCAGGCTTTCGGCGATCAGGGCATCTTCCGTCCGGGTCAGCTGCCGGGCGAGGGGACAGGCGAGCCCGAGATCGGCCAACTTCGCGACACCGTCCCGCGTCAACAGAATGTTCGACGGCTTGACGTCCCGGTGTACGACATTTTGGGAATGCAAATACTCCAACGCGGCGGCAATATCGGAAATGATGCGGACCGCACGGTCCAAAGGGGGGTGTTCGTCTTCGCGGATCGATTGCCGCAGGTTGCCGCCGTCCAGGAATTCGTGCACCATGTAATGTACGTTCCCGTCGTACCCGGAATCGAGAAACCGGACCAGAGTCGGGTGCGAGAGGCCACGTTGTATCTCGATGTCCCGGAGGAACCGGTCGATCAATTCCGGCGTCGCCTTTGCCCCGGGCATCACCTTGACGGCGAACAGCGGCCGCTTTTCCCCGAGAAGCGGCAGCGCTCGCTCGTACGATTCGTGTTTCGCGAGAAAGACCATGCCGTAACCCCCTTGTCCGATCGA
>JAVBSX010000153.1:0-12755 GCA_031556455.1 Thermoguttaceae bacterium | reverse complement strand
CTTACCTCGATTCCCTGTTTTTTCTCACAAAGGCACGAAGGACACTAAGGACAACTCGAATTTCTCAATATCCTTTGTGATCTTTGTGCCTTTGTGAGAGAAAAAAGGAGCTGTGGAGTCAAGTATATAGTTCCCAAAATTAGCGATCCGGTCGCATGCTGTACGCTAATAAAAGACCAAAAGCCGGTCGAAGAAACACTCTCCTTGACTGGACGGAACAACGACTTGTGTTAAAATGAGAAAAGCTCACTTTTTTCGTAAGCACCAATGATTATTTCCTTCGCCAACAGCCGATTGAGAGACATCTGTCTTTCCGACAAAGCCAGAAAAAAAGAATTTGGCGAGGCGGGAGCCAAAATTCTGAAGCATCGGCTGGAACAATTGACCAACGCGGCCGATCTGGACCAGATGCGAGTTTTGCCGGGCCATTGGCACGAATTGAAAGGAACACGCTGGGGACAGTTGGCCGCCAATCTCGACGGAGCCAACCGTTTGGTTTTCGAACCTGACCACGATCCGATCCCGACAAAACCGGACGGGGGCTTGGATTGGAAGCCAATCACGGCGGTTCTCATCATTGAAATCACCGATTATCACTAAACAGAGGCTGATATGTTGGACACGAATAAGACAACCAAAGTGCCGTTTGTTTCGCCGTTCATCGTACCGCCGGGCGAAACGCTGGGGGAGAAAATCAGCGAAATGGGGATGAACGTCGAAGATTTCGCCGACAAGGCCGGCATGTCCGTCGAAGCCCTGATCCAACTCCTGAAAGGCCGCTTGCCGCTCTCGCCGAACATCGCGGCCAAACTGGAAGAAACGACCGCGATTCCGGCGGATTACTGGAACCGTGCCGAAGCGAATTACCGAGAGAAGCTCGAAAAACTCGGCACGGAATAATTTTTCAAAACTTCTTTATTACAAATCACCATGCGCAGGATTCAGGTTTACGATACGACGCTACGGGACGGCTCGCAGGCCGAGGGGATCGATTTTTCGCTCCAGGACAAACTGATGCTGACCCAGCGGCTCGACGCCCTCGGCTTCGATTTCGTCGAAGGAGGGTATCCCGCCTCCAACGAAAAAGACGCTCAATTTTTCCCGAAGATCGCCCAAACGCCGCTTCAAACGACCCGGATCGCCGCCTTCGGTATGACCCGGCGGAAAGGAGTCAAGCCGGAAAACGACGAAGGGCTCCGCGCCCTGATCGGGGCCGAAACACCGATCATCACGATCGTCGGCAAATCCTCCGCCTTCCAGGTCGAAGAGGTGATCAAAGCCTCGCTCGAGGAAAACATCACGATGATCGCCGAAACGGTCGAATACCTCCGGTCCCAGAACCGCCGCGTCTTTTTCGATGCGGAGCATTTTTTCGATGGCTGGAAATCGAACCCCGCCTACGCGATCCGCGCGCTCGTAACGGCCGCCCATGCCGGAGCCGAGACGATCGTCCTCTGCGACACCAACGGCGGGAGCATGCCGGAGGAAATCACCGCCGCGGTGCAGGACGTGATCGCCAACATCGAGGTCCCGATCGGTATACACACGCACAACGATTGCGGCCTCGCGATCGCCAATACCCTGGCCGCGATCGACGCCGGGGCGTCCCAGGTGCAGGGGACGATCAACGGGTTCGGCGAACGCTGCGGCAACGCCGATCTCATCGCCGTGATCGCCAACCTGCTGCTGAAAAAGCAAGGCCAATACGAATTGCTGCACGAGGATTCGCTCGGGAAACTGACGGAGCTCTCCCGCTACGTTTACGAAATGCTGAACAAGCACGTCCCCTTGCACCAACCGTTCGTCGGCAAAAGCGCCTTCGCCCACAAGGGGGGAATGCACGTCAGCGGCATCGCCCGCAACACCTCCGCCTACGAACATATCGCCCCCGAATCGGTCGGCAACGAACGCCGGGTCCTGATCTCCGAACTTTCCGGCCGCTCGAACATCGTCGCCGTCACGACGAAGTACAACATCCAGCACGACGAAAAGTTGATGCAGCGGATTCTCTCGGAAATCGTTTCCAAGGAGTCCCGGGGGTATCAGTTCGAGGCGGCGGAAGGCTCGTTCGACCTGCTGGTCCGCAAGTGTACCGGGACGTACAAGCCGCATTTCGAGCGACTCAACTACCACGTCAACGTCGAAGCGGACAAAACCGGGGCCTTGATCACCGAGGGGACGGTCAAACTCCGGATCGGCGATGTAATCAAGCACGAGGTCGCCGAAGGGGACGGCCCGGTCGACGCCCTCAACAACGCGATCCGCAAGGCGCTCGACCCGCATTTTCCGAACCTCGCGACACTCAAGCTGATCGACTTCAAGGTCCGCGTCATCGATTCGGAAGCAGCAACGGGCGCCAGCGTCCGGGTCGTGATCGAGAACACCGACGGACAGGACGTCTGGGGAACGGTCGGCGTCAACGAAAACGTGATCGAGGCATCTTGGGAAGCGCTCATCGAGAGCATCGAGTACAAACTCTGCAAGGACGAAGTACCGGACCTGAGATTCGTGTAAACGGATAAAACACCGTGTCATTTCGAGCGGAGCGAGAAATCTCACCCTCGCCGAAGGACTCGAATTTCCGGCCTGTTCGCGAGGGTGAGATTTCTCCCTGCGCGTTGCTCCGGTCGAAATGACAGCCTTGTTTTTTGTTTTATGGCGAAGACAATTTTCTTAACTTTGCCCCCATCCCATGCCCAAACTCCAGGAAATCCTCGCCTACCTCGAATACCGGTTTCCGCCCGAACTCGCGGAAACCTGGGACAATGTCGGCCTCCTGATCGGCGATCCGGCCCGGTCGGTCCGAAAAATCATGACCTGCCTCACCTTGACGCCGGAGACGGCCCGCGAGGCGATCCAGCGGGAGGCCGATCTTGTCGTTGCGCATCATCCGTTCCCGTTTCATTCCCTAAAGCGAATCACGGTCGAAACGCCGACCGGCCGGTTGCTTTGGGAGCTGATCGGGGCGAAGATTTCCCTTTACAGCCCGCACACTTCGCACGATAACGCGGATCGGGGGATCAACCGGCAGTTGGCGGAACAACTCGGCTTACAAGAAATCGTCCCGCTCAGCGGCAGTGCAGGCCGGCTCGGGAGCTTAACCGAACCGCAGCCGTTTTTCGAGTTGCTCCGAAACGTGCGGTCGGCCCTCAAGATTCCGAACCTGCAATACGTCGATGCGGGCCGGGCGACGATCTCAAGACTCGCGATCGCCTGCGGGGCGGCGGGAGAATTCCTCGAACCGGCCGCCGCGGTCGGGGCCGAAGCGCTTTTGCTGGGGGAAACGAGGTTTCACACCTATCTGGAAGCGCAAGCGCTCGGTGTTTCGCTCATCCTGCCCGGGCACTTCGCGAGCGAACGCTTCGCCATGGAGCGTCTCGCCCTTCGGATCGGCGAGACGTTTCCCAATATCGAGTGCTGGGCCAGCGAACAAGAAACCGACCCGCTTGAGCAACTTCGTTGAGTTGAAAAACAACAACGAGCCGGGGGCTGTGCCCCCGACTGTCTCAACTCGTGTTCGCGTCGCGACGTTTTTGAGCGGTAAACGCAGTCGAGACCACAGGTCCCGGCTCGTTATTTCAAACACTCTTTAAGAATCAATGCGCTGCGGCATCGGGATGGTTTTCGACTGCAAGCCGATTCCCGCACAGACGATGTACAGGACGAAACCGACAACGAACGCGGCAAGCGGCGGGCAGGGAATCTCGAACGGCAAACTCATGCCAAAGAAATTGGATAGAGCCAACTGCGTTCCTCCAACAAGGAATCCGAAGAACCAGGAAATCCAACCGGCGAGGTTGAATCCTTCCCGCGGCCCGGCCCATTTGCAGCCGGAAAGCAAGTAATCCGCCATCATCGCCCCGCAAATCGGTCCAAACGAAGCACCGACAACGCCAAAGACGGCTCCCGCTTGTCCCGCCGCACTACTGACGACCAATCCAATGGCAACGAGAACACCGAGCCCGCATGTGTACAAGGGATTGATTTTCGGGAACGTTGTTTTGAACGCCGCAGACGCCACCAACGTCGGGAAACAGGCCGAGGGAAAAGCCGCAAGACAAAGGAGCAGCATACAAACATTGCCGAGGCTATTGCCCATAATCACTTCGAACAAAGCGGTGACTTTATAGGTCGCAAGGAGATGCTCGTATTCTCCCACCAATTTCCCTTGTATTCCTACGACGGCGATCAATGCGATGGTCCCCGTCAGGATCGTTGCCAAGACAATGCCGAAGATTCCTCCAAGCTGAACGGCTTTGGCATCTTTGTTATTCGAACCGAAGTCCACGCCCGCGGCTCCCGCCGTCGCGAAAAAACCGAACACAAAAGCACAGATCAAGGAAATAACCCCTAATTTTTCGTTTCCATAAAGCGATGCCGGTTTCGCGATTTCGTGAAAAATCGCGGCTTTGTTCGCGGAATCTTTGATGACTTCGTTTTGAGGATCAGCTTGTTGTTTGACACTCCAAGCCGTTTTTGCTTTTTCCGAACCGCTCATCAACGTCTCTTTGCTGAAATCCTTCATACCTCCGTAGGTGGAAACCAAGATGAGCACCAAAACCGCAATAGGAATAATGGGCGTAAAGGAAGAAACCATACCGACATATTTAACGCCTTTCATTCCGACAAACGTGGCCGCGAATATCCACAAGAGCCCAATACCCCAACGTATGATTCCGACCCCGGATAACCAGCCTGCGTTTTCCACAATCAAAAGAGGTTGTCCCACAAAAATACTTGTCAACAGTAATCCGGCAAAATAAGCATTCACGCTCAACCACCCGAACTGGAGAACTCCCATCAAAAAACCGGGCATGAGGTAACCACCTTTGACACCATAGGTTGATGTCCCGACGACAGACAATCCGAGGCCGGTTTTCATCCCAAGAAGACCCGGGACCAGAAAACAACAGAAATAACACAGGAAAGAGGCAAGTACCAAAGCGGCGATTGCAATCCCCAATCCTTGTGTCAGCACTCCCCCGACAAAAGCTCCTCCTCCTCCAGGCACGTCTTGCCAAAAAGCGAACCAGAGCATGATACCGGCATAGGTCGCCGCGGTCGTCGTCAACCACGGAGCGCGGTTGTCTTTCGGATTCGGTTTCGCCGAAGCGACATAATCGGGAAGTTGGGACATAAGATCGTTCTCCTGAAATGAGGTGTCAAAAAATTTAGCCGGTACTCCGCGAAATCTCGACACTTCGCGAAATGGGGGCGATACTCCAAAAAATTTCCTCCCGGCATTAGAGCAATTCCCGAAAGAAAAAGCAACACCCCGTTTTTGCCGGGCGGTGGCGAGATCGCCGATTTTTCCACCGCCGTGTTAAAATATGCCGATTCCGAAAGAAAAAGACCGTAACGACCGTCCGAGAGTGGTTGCAATCCCAGGGGGCGTTGTGGTAAACTCACCAACTGCGTTGCCACATGGAACACACTCTCCGTCACTCCCGCCTACGCGGGAGTGACGGAAAATACTTCATTTTGAAGAATTGGCCTTTGGTTCACCTCCTTTTTCCTCCCCGCTTCCCATGCATCTGATTCAACCGTATCGACCGCTGATTTTGGACCGTAACGAAACCTTGCCGCGAGAGGAATTGAAGGCGCTCCAGTTTCTCAAGCTCCGGGAATGTGTTCGCCGGGTCGCCAACATCCCGTTCTATCGGCAAAAATTCAAGGAAATGGGGATCACACCAGAATCGATCCAATCGGTTGAAGACATCGTCAAACTGCCGTTCACAACCAAGTCGGACCTACGGGAAGGTTATCCACTCGGATTTATGGCCGTACCGAAGGATCAGGTCGTCCGGTATCACGGCTCTTCGGGCACGACCGGGAAACCGACGATGGTCGGCTACACGGCCGCCGATTTGGAACTTTGGAGCCATCTTTGCGCCCGGTTTCTCGTCGCCGGCGGGCTGAAACCGCATCACACCGTCCAAATCGCGTTCGGCTACGGGCTGTTTACCGGCGGGTTCGGCCTGCATTACGGCGTCGAACGGATCGGGGCCGCGGTCATTCCGGCGGCCTCGGGCAACACGAAACGCCAACTCATGCTGCTCGCCGATATGAAAGCCGATTTGCTCGTCTGCACGCCGAGCTATGCTTTGACGATCGGCGAGGCGGTCAAGGCGGAAGGGATCGACCCGGCGTCTTTGCCGCTGCAAATGGCCCAGTTGGGGGGCGAGCCTTGGACCGATCAAATGCGGGAAAGCATCGAACAATCGCTCGGGATTAAGGCGTTCAACAATTACGGACTGAGCGAAGTGATCGGACCCGGCGTTTGCGGGGAATGTATGACGCAGATCGGCATGCACATTCAGGAAGACCACTTCCTTTTCGAATGCGTCGATCCGGACACGTTGGAGCCGGTTCCCGACGGCGAGACCGGCGAACTGGTGATCACGACCCTAACCCGGGAAGCGATGCCGGTCGTGCGATACCGGACCCGCGATATTGCCTGGATCATCGACGAGCCTTGCCCTTGCGGCCGGACGACGCGCCGGATGTCCCGGGTCGTCGGCCGGAGCGACGACATGCTCATTCTCCGGGGGGTCAATGTTTTTCCCTCGCAGGTCGAAGAAGCCCTGCTCGCGGTCGAAGGGGCCGCCCCGCATTACCAGATCGAGGTCAACCGGCCGAAAACGCTGGACGAGATCACCGTCCGGGTCGAGGTGTTGCCCGAGGTTTTTTCGGACAAGCTTTCGGACATGACCCAACTGAAGGACCGGATCGTGCACGCGATCGCACAGATCACCGGCTTGCATATGAATATCGAGCTGATGCCGCCGAAATCCTTGCAACGTTTCGAGGGGAAGGCCCAGCGTGTGACCGACAACCGGAAACTGGGGATTAAGAATTAGAGAGACTGAAATACCGCCCAAGCGTCAGCGCGGGGTGATCTATTGGCAGCTTAGCGGTCAGCAGCCCAACGAGGCCGCGGGCAGTTTGACGGAGAGTGAAGCCCATTTCGCCTGGACGGCAGGTCCTCAATACCTCTTCAACAGGAGATTCTCCCATGCAGGAAAAGACACTTTTTCAGCGTATTATCGACCGGGAAATTCCCGCGAAGATCGTTTTCGAGGACGAATTCTCGCTCGCCTTTTCGGACATTAACCCGCAGGCCCCGGTTCATTTGCTCGTCATTCCGAAGAAACCGATCCCTTCGATCGACGAGATCGAGGAAGAGGACATTCCCCTGATCGGTCATCTTTTTCGCGTGATCCGCCGATTGGCCGAAGAGTACGGCCTTAACGAAAAGGGATACCGCATCGTCTCGAACTGCGGCCCACTCGCCGGTCAAACCGTGCCGCACTTGCACTATCACCTGCTGGGCGGTCGCCCTATGAGCTGGCCCCCCGGGTAAAACTCGAAAGATCGTACACGCTCCCCTTCACTTAGCCGGTACCCCGGCTTCCGGTCGCGATCCGCTCGCGAATCCGGGCGGCGGCATCGCCCCAAAGCGGGTCGGTCGCGACTTTCGCCTCCGTTTCCTCGCAGTGATGAGCGATGGTTTTGTGATCCCGGCCGCCGAAAAATTGGCCGATCTCCTTGAGGCTTTTGCCGCTCAACTGCCGCGAAAGGTAAATGCCCATCGCACGGGCTCGGGCGATCTCGCTTTGTCGCGACTTGCCTTTCAGATCGGCCTGTTTCAGGGAAAAATACCGGGCCGTCTGCCGCAGGATTTCCGCAAGGGTCGGCCGGGTCCGCTCGTCCCGGTTCTTCAAAAACTTCCGGAGCAGCGGCACGTCCAAAGCCCGCTCGCCTGCTTCCAACGAGGCCTGCGTCAATGCTCCGTACAAGCCGGGGTAAGGCAAATCGAGGTTCTTCGCGAGAAACGCGAGTGCTGTCGGAGCGGAGGTAATTCGGAAGTGATGGGCGATTTCCCGCAGCATCGCCAACCGGGTCTTGGGGACGGGCGGAACGAACGGCACCGTCAGCCCACCGAGCAGCCGGGCCGTCAGTCGCGGGGAAAACAAGCTCTCATCCCCCGGAAAACGGCTCATCGTCAGCAAAACGGTGTTGCCTGATTGAACGGCATATTCCAGGGAATAGAGGAATTCTTCCTGCGCCGCCCCCTTCGCGCCGAACTCCTCGATCGCATCGACAACCCAAAGCGGAGCCCTACGAAGACGCTGCCGGAAATTTTCGATCGTTCGCGTTTCCAAGGCATCGGCGTACTGTCGGGCAAAATCGGCTCCGCTCTGGTAAACGGCCTTGTCGCGGCGATGTTGCTGCTTCCAGTTTTGGAAAAGACCGTAAACCAAATGCGTTTTGCCGCAACCGCTCGGCCCGTAAAACGTGATCGGCATCCCATGCGATTCGAACAGCGTCGGCGCCTGTTTTTCCCCGAGAAGACATTGGACGACGGTTTCGAGCAACCGGTTTTCCGGGCCGACGAAAAACCCGCGATCCGAAGGGGCGAGAGAATCGGAGCCTGCCGTTCGCGTATGGTAAGAACGGCATTTCAAGGGAAGAACGCCGATATCAGTGGGAAGTGAGATGTGGGAAGTGGGAAGTGGGGGAGGGGAAGTGGGGAGTGCGGATTTTTTCATTGTCCTGATTTTTGCAAAAAAAACAGTTTACTGAGTTCCAGATAAAAACGACTTTTTTGCAAGTGGTTGCGTCTTCCGAATTCGCCCTGTAAGGGCGGCGCATAACAGCCCAGGGCAAAGCGAAGCGCCGCCCTGGGTTACGGACGCCCTCGCACCCATCGGCCTGTAAGGCCGACGCAAAACCCGCTGTTCCCTTGCCCTTTCAGGGCGGCTGATTGTCGTGGGGCTCATCACCCAGGGCGTCGCCTTCGGCTTTGCCCTGGGCTGTAACGCACCGGCCTTACAGGCCGAAGAGCGAAAACCGACGCCTAACTTTTTTGCGATACTTTCAAAATGAGTTCAATTTTTTCCTGGATATCAGTAATAGACTCAAATCTGTTTACAGTTTGAGAAAATAACTTCCCACTCACCACTTCCCACTTTCCTCACCCATACCCGCCCATGCCGAAAAAGAGGGTTTTCTTCAAAAAACGGTAGAGCCAAAAATCTTCCGGGATCGGCTCGATCGAACTATGACTCGGCTGCTCCCGGCCCGCTTCCAGTTCGCCGAGCAGATCGCGGTTGCTCAGGTCTTCGACCCCTTGCTCGCGAAAAAATCGGGCCAACGCCGCCGGATGCTCCAAAATCACGCAACCTTCGCCGGTTTTGCCTTCAAACCGTTCGGAAACGAACTGCTGAAAACGGCGGAGAAAATCGCTCTCGTTGATCGTCCGGAACAGATCGCCGCGGTTGTCGTCCAAAAATTCCCGTGCGACAGAGAGCGGCGGGCACGGTTCGATGCTCCCTTTCGGCCCGATATGAAAGCCGAGCCCTTTCGCCGCCGGGCAGACGGCCTTGCCCGCCGCGTCCCAATAGGTGTCGATCAAAATGATCGGCATTTTTTTCCGGAGCACGAGCAACCGCTTTCGGACCTCGGCCATTTTTTCGCGGGAAAGGCACAGCCCGGGCGAGGGATCGGGCCCGGTCGGCCGGAAAACGTAATACCAAAGATACATCGCCCCGAGGTCGATAAACCGCCGGACGTACTCTTCCGTGAGCACTTCCCGCTCGTTTTGGCCGGTGATCACCGTCGCGACACCGTACAGGATTTTCGCCTTTTGCAGCCGCTTTGCCGCTTCGATCGCCGCTTCGTAAGCCCCCGCCCCGCGTCGGGCATCGTTTTCCGCCTGTGTGCCGTCAATGCTCAAGAGCGGCGAAACATTCCCAAGTCGCCGGATTCGCTCGACGTTTTCGGCGTCGAGGTAATACCCGTTCGTGATGATTTGAAAATAGCATTCCGGATGCACTTCGACGATTTTCCAGAGATCCGGATACAGCAGCGGCTCGCCCCCCAAAAGCGTATGAAAGTAAACGCCCTGTTTCGCCGCTTCGCGGATCGCCCGGTCGACGGTTTCCCAAGGGAGCGTTTCGGGCGGGCCGCCGCTCGAAATCCAACAGCCCCGGCAGCGCAGGTTGCAGGCATCGGTCAGCGCGAAAAACAAAAACGGCGGGAAGAGTTCCTCGTTCTTGAGCCGTTTTTTGTAGGCCCGGAGCGCAAAAAGCCCCTTCCAAACCCAAAGCCGCAGCGCTTTATAGTTCAGTCGCGGAGCAACCTCCGTCAATCCCCGGTAAGCGAATCGGAATAGCATGGTTAGAGGACGGAGGACAGAGGACGGAGGACAGGTAAGAACCGCTTCGCGGTTCGACGTGCGGTCGTTGTTCTTATATCAGTCCTGCTTCTTCTCTCTCCCATCCTCTGTCCTCTGTCCTCTGTCCTCTCTCATCTGTCCTCTATACCTCTACCCAATAAACTCCGCGATCAGGTCGAACGATTTTTCAAGGACGTCCAGGCTCGCCGCGAAAGAGGCCCGGACGTAACCTTCGCAGCCGAACGAGCTGCCCATCACGGTCGCGACGCACTTCTTTTCGAGCAGTTCCAAACACCACTGCTCGGAATTGTCGATTTGAACGCCGTTGTATTTGCGACCCAAATGCTTCTTGATGTTGAAAAAAGCATAGAACGCCCCGCCCATTTCCGGGCAGGAAAAACCGTCGATCCCGGCGATCCGCTCCCGGACGTAATCCCGCCGCTTCGCGAATTCCGCAAGCATCTCCCCGACGCAGGCCTGATCCCCCTTGAGCGCCGCGAGGGCCGCATATTGGCTGATGCTGCACGGGTTCGAGGTTTCCTGCGATTGCAGTTCCGCGATTTTTTTCGCGACGGCCTCCGGGGCGAAACTCCAGCCGACCCGCCAACCGGTCATTGAATAGGTCTTGCTCACGCCGTTGATGAGGATCGTCCGGTCTTGCAAACCGGGCCGAACGGTCGGAAAACTCGCGAACGTCCCGCCGCCGTACACTAGTTGATAATAAATTTCGTCCGAAACGACGCCGAGGTCTTTTTCGAGCACGATATCGGCCAATTCGCCGAGCTGTTCCGGGGAATACATCGTCCCGGTCGGATTCGACGGGTTGCAAAGGAGCAGCAGCCGCGTTTTCGGGGTGATCGCGGCCCGAAACGCGGCGGGCGAGAGCAGGAAATTCTCGGACTCCTTCGTCTCGACGATCACCGGGACGCCGCCTGCGAGCTTAATCTGCTCGGCGTAGGAAACCCAGTACGGGGCGGGAACGATCACCTCATCGCCCGGATCGAGCACCGTTGTAAAGGCGTTGTGCAAGGCGTGTTTCGCCCCGTTGGCAACGCAAACCTGGGTCGGAGCGTAATCGAGCCCGAACCGGGCCTTGTATTCGGCGACAACGGCGTTTTTCAGTTCCGGGATGCCGCTCGCGATCGGGTATTTGGTGTGCCCGGCGCTCATCGCCGCGACGGCCGCCTCGCAGATGTGCTTTGGCGTCCCGAAATCGGGCTCGCCGACGCTCAAATCGTAGACGGTTTTGCCCGCCGTCTTCAATTCCTTGGCCTTTGCGGCCATTGCAAGGGTTGCCGAAGGTTCCATGGCCTGAACGAGTTTCGAAATTTTGAGCGACATTGTTCGTAGGATGTCAAGAGGAATGGGGTAGGAGAAAAGCCGGTTGGGAAGGGCCCGGCAAAGGGCCTTAATACAACTTAAAACGCTCGAATTATACATTTTAAGCGGCGTTGCGAACACCACCCCCCATCGAAGAGCGGGGGAGGTGGGAATATACTGAAAACCGCTTAGCCGGTACTCCGCGTTTCCGATATTCGGTTTTGATTTTAAACTTTTTCTCATGCGATTCAAAAAAGCGAACCGACCGCTCGAACGCGATTTTTATCTCCGCGACGCCGTGAGCGTCGGAAGGGAACTCTTGGGCAAGCGGCTCGTACACCGGAGCGCCGCGGGAGAGACGGACGGGATCATCGTCGAAACGGAAGCCTACACCGGGCGGGACGACGCGGCCTGTCATTCTTATCGTCGGGAGAAAGCGACAGGCAAGCATCGGACCGACATCATGTTCGGTCCCGGGGGCTTTGCCTACGTTTACCTGATTTACGGCATGTACGACTGCTTCAACGTCGTCGTCAACGAAACAGATCGGCCCGAAGCGGTGTTGATCCGGGCGATCCGGCCGCTCGTCGGAATCGAATTGATGGGCCGGCGTCGCGGAATTTCGGACGCCCCGAAAAAATTGTGCAGCGGCCCGGGCAAGCTTTGTATCGCGATGGGGATCACCCGCGAGCATTACGGGCAAGACTTGTGCGGCAGCGAGCTGTTTTTGACGGAAGGAGAAAAGATCGCAAGCTCCGCCGTTTCGGCGACGCCGCGAATCAATGTCGATTACGCGGGCGAGGCCGCTTCGTATCCGTATCGATTCGTGATTCGGGACAGCCCGTACCTTTCGACGAAAAAGTTTCTCGAGGAATAAACGATTTGTCCGTTCGCCGATCACCGGGGGAAAAAGGAGCGTTGCCGCAGCGGGACGATCCGGGTCCCGGGCAGAACCGCCGGGGTCTGGTTTTGGTTTCCGCGTAAGGAATCGAGAGGAACGATGCTGGTGTTTTCAAGCTCGACGACCGGTTGATTCAAGGGAGGTTCCGAATCAAAAACCGGACACCATTTCGCGAGCGGCGTCATCTCCCGGGTGATCTTGAGAAAAAGCGACTCGTCGATCCCGTTGAACGATTCCATTTTCGAGGGATCCTCGCGCCGCCGGGAAGGGAGAGTGGGTGTCTCTTCGGCGACCGTTTCTTTCGATTCGGAAACCGTTCTTTCCGACTCGGACTTCGGCGGGGGATAGTATTTT
>JAVBSX010000236.1:0-9537 GCA_031556455.1 Thermoguttaceae bacterium | reverse complement strand
CGACTGAAGCGTAGCGTAAGGAGAAATCTCACCCTCGCGCGAGGGCCGGGATTCCTGCCTTTTCGGCGAGGGTGAGATTTCTCGCGGAGCCTGCCCTGAGCGAAGCGTGGGGCTCGAAATGACGCATCCTCTTTTCTCTATATTCTCACAAATTCAACTTTGCAGTTCTCTTGGACGAGGGGCACACAACTTTCCACATATCTGCCAACCGAGTATAATAATGGGCGGCCTTTTGCGAAAAAAGCAAAGCAACGATTGACCAACAAAAAACATCACACGATCCAGGAGACCAACGCCCATGTCACTCAAACGTTCTCTGGGAGCCCAACCGCTGCTGTATCCCGAACCCGCCCTGCTCATCGCGACGTATGATGCCAACGGTCAACCGAATGTGATGACCGCGGCCTGGGCGGGAATTTGTGCTTCCGATCCCGTCAGTCTCATGGTCGCGATTCAGCCGCCGCGTTGGACGCACGATGCCCTGCTCGCCCGCAAGGGGTTTACCGTTTGCGTTCCCTCGGAAAAACAAATTGCCGAAACGGATTTCGCGGGCATGGTGTCCGGGAAGAAAAACGACAAGTTTGCCGCCTGCGGCTTTACCGCCGTCCGGGCGGAGCATGTCGACGCCCCTTACATCGACGAATGCCCGGTAATCCTCGAATGTTCGCTCTCGCATCACCAGACGGTCGGCTCGCATACCGTGATCATCGCCGAGATTCGCGACGTCAAGGCCGATGAGGAATGCCTCGATCCGAGCGGTCGTTTCCCGGACGTGCAAAAGGTGCTGCCGGTCATTTTCGATTGCGGCTCAAAAAATTATTACGGCATCGGACGGGTGCTCGGCAAAGGCTGGAGCATCGGCAAATCGCTGCTCAAAAAAGATTGACGATAACAGAGCCGCGTGCTGTGCACGCGAAGTACCTGCCCGAACATCCGAAAATCGGTCGCCCCGGATCGCCTTGTTTCCGACACTAAAACCGCTACAATCATCGAAAATGTCTTTATTCCATCGTCGGCCGAAGCAGCCCATGATCCTCAGCGGAGAAATCGCCTTGAGAAAAAGCAGGTTCCAGTGCATTTCGATCCTTTCGTTTATCGGGTTTTCCGTTGTCGTTATCGGCATCACCGTCTTTATGACGTTGAAAAACACGGGCGATTTAATGGAGGTCCTCGAAGAGAGCGTTCAGGCCCAGCTGATTTCCATTTCCGTCGCGGCGCGGGAATTGCTCGATATCGACAAGTTCGATTCCTACAACAGTCCGAAAGACATCGAGAACGACGTCGAATCCTATCTGCGAACCCTCAACGAATTGCGTTCCTTGCGGGATCGGGTCGGCGCCAAATACATTTACGCGCTGAAGCCG
Source organism: Thermoguttaceae bacterium (assembly GCA_031556455.1). Lineage (GTDB taxonomy): Bacteria > Planctomycetota > Planctomycetia > Pirellulales > Thermoguttaceae > JAVBSX01. The sequence continues at coordinate 8,173 of JAVBSX010000236.1, read as the reverse complement.
ATCGGCGAGAAGTACGTTCTTCTGTTCGACGTTGACGAAGATGTGGAGGACACCCGTTTCAAGGAGTACGTTTTATCTCCGGTGTATGAGCGGGCATTTCGCGGCGAGGATGCCGCCGGCATCATGAACGTGAGCGACGAATACGGCAATTTCAACACCGGGGCGGTCCCGATCCGGAAAAACGGCAAGGTAATCGGCATCATCTGCACGGACATCGAAGATACGTATATCCAGAAAAGCAACAACGCCTCATTTTGGAACGCCGCGACGCTGATCCTCACGTTGGCTCTCACGATGGGGGTGATGACCGGCATCGTCTCGCTCTTGCTGTATCGTGTCCGGAAAATGCAGGACACGCTGTTCCGGATGGCGAATTACGACGTCTTGACGAAATTGCCGAACCGCCAGTTCCTGATGGCGTACCTGCCGGAGATCGCGGAAAAATCGTTGAGAAACCGGACGTCGTTCGCGTTGTTGCTGATCGACCTCGATAATTTCAAAACCGTCAACGATCAAGCCGGTCATGACGCGGGCGATGAACTTTTGCGTCATATCGGGGCCTACTTGAACGACATTCACGAAGACGCCAAATCGTTTCGCCCTTCGGCCGGAATTTTGAATGTCTCCGCCCGGATCGGGGGTGATGAATTCGTTCAAATCATCCCCGGCGTCAGCACGGAAGAAGAGGGCCAATTGGTGGCGAAAAAGGTGCTTGACAATTTTCGCACGAAAAACCTTTACCGTTATATCGAGAAGTATCAGGTGGGCCTGAGCATCGGTGTGGCGCTGTTCCCCTATCATACGGAGGACTTCAATGTTCTTATCAAATACGCCGACATCGCGATGTATCACGCGAAGCGAGGAGGGAAAAACGCCTACCGCATCTACGATGAGGAGATGAGCAAGACGGAGCCCGAGGCCAAGCCGGAACAGCAGGACGAGTCGTTTCAAGATCGGCGGCGGTACCGCAATTGAGAGAGGCGGCAAAAAAACCGGTGTTTGTTTATTGGTAGCATTTCCGCCGAATGGTGATTTTGTCATTTCGACTGAAGCGTAGCGCAAGGAGAAATCTCACCCTCGCGCGAGGGTCGGTATTCCTGCTTTTCCGGCGAGGGTGAGATTTCTCGCTTCGCTCGAAATGACGAGTTGAGGGGGTTTGCTGCCAAAACCCCACGCGGCTGAAGTATTGCAGATATGAAATAACCTTCGTCACCCCCGCGTAGGCGGGGGTCCAGAGGGAAACCGTAATCTCTGGATTCCCGCCTTCGCGGGGATGACGGTATCATCCAAAACAAGGCTCAAATTTTTCTGGAACTCAGTATCCCGTGCTATTCCGTGGCAAAATGATCCCGAATATGAGGACGATATTCCTTTGATAAAATCGTGTTTTCCCGATACCTGATTCTTTACAGCGGTTTGGCTCTCGGCCTTTGCGGTTTTCTCGCGCCGCTTGCGGGCGCGGAAAAAGAGCCGGATCGAGCTCTCGAAACCCGCTTCGTCGACGGACTGTTGGGGTACGGGCTCTTCGAATCGGCTCTTTTCTTTTGCGAAGAACGGATTCGCAAGAATTCGGACGAGCTTGGCTTTTTCTCCGCCGAAGAGGTGCGGATTTTGAATCGCTGGGCCTTGGCCGTTGCCGGCGACCGGCGGGCGGCGGTTCTTGAGCGGCTCGAACGGCTGGCAGCCGAACGGCTCCCGCTGCTGAAATCGGCCGAAGACGCTTTTCGCTTCCAACTGCAACAGGCGATCGTCGATCAGACGCTCGGGGAACGTGAGCGATTGGAACAAGGGAACGGCCCGGCGGTTGATCCGGACCCCGAATCGGATCGTTCGATGCGGTGTATCGAACGTTGCGAAGCCTTGCTCAAGGCGATCGATGCCCTGCAAGCCTCGCCGGAAGAGTCGCGGCAATTGCTCGGTTTGCGACGCAGCGCCGAGTTTCGGGCGGCTTTGGCCTGGAAATCGTTCGCTCTTCGCTTTGCTCCGGAAGACACCGAATTTTCCGATGCACTCAACCGGGCCTTGCGGCTTTTCGACCAACTCGGCGTCCTCGAAATCGACGATCCGCTCGTTTGGCAAAGTCGCATCGAACGGATCGCTTGTTTGCGGCTGCTGGGAGAGAACGCCAAGGCTTCGACGCTGTTGGACCGGCTGTTGGCCGACCCGAACACGCCGCGAACCGACCTGGTACAGGCGACCGCCGAAGGGATTCGGCTCTTCCTCGCGCAGGGGAATCTCGAAAACGCGATTCGTTGGGCGGAGGTCGAATCGCCTGCTCCGGATGTTCCGGATTACGATTTGGCCCGATTGGAGGCCTTTCTCGAACAATGGGCCCACCTGGTTTCGAGCGAAGGACAGACTTCGCGAGAAAAACCGGCCGACTCCGGGGCGAGCGAAAACAAGAACCCGGCCCATTCGGCTTATTGGCTGAACCGCTCGATGCAGCTCACCGAAAAGCTCGACCGGGAATGCGGGCCTGTTTGGGGGAATGTCGCCCGGCGGCTGTTGACCCGAACGGTGCAAACCCGTGTCCCTGAGAACGCGGAGGTTTTTTCGCTTTTGGCGGAAGAAGCGTATCGGCGAGGAGATTTCGGCGAGGCGATTGCACGGTTCGACCTCGCCTCGCAGGCGGCGGAGCGGGTCGGGAATGTCGGTCTCGCGTTTCAATCGGCGATCAAAGCGGCCGTGATCGAGGAGCGGCAGGCTGCGCGAGAAGCGGCGACGGTCTCGTCTCATGGACAGGCGGCGATGCAGCGTTTTCGTGATGCCTCGCGGAAATGGGAATCTCAGCCTCAAGCGGAAACCGCTTATCTCGCGGCGGTCCAGCAGGCGGGGCGGCTCGTGCAGAAACAGCGACTGCCGGTTGCGGATTATATCAAACTGCTCCGGGAATTTTTGGTCCGTTGGCCGGATTCTCCCAAAAAGGGGGATATCGCCCGACAGGCGGCCCGATTGCTGGAGCATGAAGGCCGGTATCAGGAAGCCCTTGAAATCTGCCCCGAGTTCGAGGGGCGAGCGCGGCAGATGCTTGAAATTCGGAGCCTGACCGAACAGGGAAACCTATCGGCGGCGAAAGACCGGTTCGAGGAACTCCTACGGGAAAATCCCGGGGACGGGGAATTGCAGGAAGCCTACGGCGATTGGCTCGCGGACCGGGAGAGTCCGGGAGAGATTCAAGCGGCATTGGATTACTGGCGGCGGCTTGAAAAAATTTCTCCGGACGGTTCCGCCTCGAATTGGAAGGCGAAGGAAAGGATTGTCCGACTGCATTTGAAGCAGGGAAATCGGGAGCAGGCGAAGAAGATGATCGAGCTTTTCCGGCTCTTGCATCCGGAGATAGGCTCTCCGGAACAGCGGCAGCGATTCGAGGAGATTGAACGCGAGCTGGGAGCCGATCGCGAATAATCGCGGAATGAAAAATTCGTGAGCGTTTACGAATTTACTGCCCTCCGCGAAAAAATTGGACCGGAGCTTCAAACTCAACTCTCGCGGTTTCGGGGCTTTCGTCGCTTCGCTCAGGAAGCCCCTTGGCTCAATTTTTGTGCGGAGCACAGTATATAGCCTCGACAGCCTCTGAAATGATATGACGGAATCGCAACAAATCAAGGAATAAAAAAATGGAGCACATAGCGGATTGCCCCACTCCCGCTCGTCCTATTGATCTTTTGTGGACGGGGGGATGTGATTCGACGTTTCGACTTCTGCAGCTTGCCATTCTCCTCAGGAAGAAGGTACAGCCCCACTACATTCTTTCAATCAGGAGATCCGTCTACGCGGAAATTTATTTTATGGGGCAAATCAAAAACGCCCTGTTCGAAAAATTTCCGTGGACGCGCGATTTAGTGTTGCCGACCATTTTCTACGATTACAACGAGATCCCTGTTTGTCCTCAAATCCGGGACAATTTAGCAGAGCTCAGAAAAACGCTGGTGCTCGGCGAACAGTATACTCATCTTGCCGAGCTTCAAAAATGGAAAAATTTCCCTTACCTGGAATTGGGAATCCAAAAAACGGACGAGAGATTCCGAAAAAGCATCGACGATTTTCTGGTTCGCTGCGAGGCCGAAGGCGACTGTTGGTACCAATTTGACGAATCCGCCCGAGACACCCTTCAGTATCCCATCTTTGGATTTTACCGCTTTCCTTTATTGGATATTTCCAAAGAAGAAATGTTTGATATTGCAAAACAGCACGGTTTTTTCGATCTTTTGAATCTGTCGTGGTTTTGCCATTATCCGATCATGAAAAAGAATTTCGGCGAAGAACCGGAAATTACACCGTGTGGGTGTTGTTCCGTATGCAACATGTCGGAAATGGAAGGGATGGGTTGGCGAATTCCACTTGGACGACGCTTGAAAAACAAGATCGTCAGTAAAATCCGGAGTATTCTCCGCCGCCTGTTTTTTTGGAAGAAACGATAGGATTTTTGGTCGAACGAAACGGAATGTCCCCCCGAAAGCGGTTTGTGAGATTGTTGTCCGTCGCAACGGCGGAAGCCCTGCACTGCCGCGACGGGTTGTCGCTTCCAGGTTACGGATTGTTTTTTTTCTGAATTCGATAGGGTTTCAAAGAATTCTTATCACTTCTCTCGGAAACCGGCAAAGATGTTCTCACGTAAACCGAAAAGAGTCTTTCGAGGCTGAAATTCCGGCCTCGAAACCGGTTTATAGCCGTTTTTTTGCGTTTTTTTCGGTTTTTTTCAAAGTTTTGGCGGTTGCCCTCTTGAAAAAAGCCGGAAAACATGGGAAAAGATCGTTAATTCCGGCCCATAAGCCGCTTCCCAACCGCTCGGTTTCCTGCAAGATAGCGATGTTTTCGGGAAACGATCGATCGGACGTTCGGAATTCGTGATGCGTAAGACGTTCGTGCCCAAAGACAACGGAAACGGCGCCTTGGAATTGCTCCGTTCCTTTTGATCACGGACAGATGTCCGCTATTGTCTTTCCTCCGACGATCGGATGCGAAAGAATTACCCTCATTCAACATTTTTGTGCAAGGAGGATTTTGTTTTATGAACAAGACCACTGAAAAGAAACCGCTGACGAAAACACAAATGATCGCGGAAATCGCGACGGCAACCGAACTGAGCAAAAAACAGGTCGGCGACGTTCTCGATGCCCTTTGCGAAGAGATTAAAAAGAGCATGGGTAAAACAGGTGCGGGCGTCTTTACCCTCCCGGGACTTTTGAAGGTCGAGAAAAAACTCGTCAAGGCCCGGCCGGCGAAAAAGAACGTCCCGAACCCGCTACGGCCGGGCGAATTCATCAACAGCGAAGCAAAGCCGGCTCATTTCCGCGTCAAAATCAAAGCCCTCAAAGGTTTGAAGGAAATGGTCTAATTGCACTGCGCATGTTACTGAAACAGAACTTTGGGGCAAGACTGTAGGCTGTAAGACCAGGTTTCCAACCGTTCCCCGCGGTCTACAGCCTACGGCCGCTACCGGCTACGGTATAACGAGCCGGGACCTGCGGTCCCGACCGCACCGAACTCGTGCAAAGCGTTTCTTCTGCTTCTTCTTTCACTGAACAAAGGTGAAGAACAATCATGAACGAATCGCCAAAAAACACTGGCAGCCTCCTCTGGTCATGCTTGGTGCGACATTGCTCCGTGCCGTCTTCGTCGTTTGGTATCTCCAAACCAATAACAAAAAGGTTTTGCATTAATGGTCTGTGCATAAAATTTGGCCCTTGATTTTCAAAACGTAGCGGAGCGCAGTCTCAAAAATCAAGGGATCGCGAGTGTTCGCGCTTGTCAACCGAATCAAAATTTTCGCGCAGATCAATAAATTCGTTCACCAACATGCCATGACGCAAGAAGTTACGACGATCCGCCGCGAAGCCGTGATAATCAATTAGGCAGGGCTCGATGAAGTGGTGGCAGGCTTTACCGACCACCGTCGAAATCGACAGGTCGGTCAGGCGGATTTGCGGCGGTCCGCTCGTGTTGTCGCTGCGGAGAATGATCGACTGAATGAGCGGATGACGACTCAAACACTTTTTCGTTCCGCTTGAAAAAATCATAAAAAAACCTCACGTTTTCCAGGTCGTACCATTTCTCCATCGTGACCGGTGAAACGTCCAGATTGTATATTTTAGCGTTTTTCAAAGAAAGAATGAACGGAGAATGTGTCGCGATCACAAACTGGCAATTCTTAAACCGAACGGACTCCTCGATCAGCTGTCGCAGTTCCACCTGAAACTTGGGGGACATACTGTTTTCCGGTTCATCCAGAAAGAAGACGGCATTTTCCGTGATTTCATGATCGAAGAACATGATCGCGTTTTCTCCGTTGGAAAACTGCCGCTGCATTTCGCCCGCTCTTGAGCGGACATATTGACGCTTGGATTTCCGCTTCGCGGCCGCATATCGGAAGAAAGTCTCCATTTCTTCCTCGTTGTCCATGTCGAGGTTCACCTTTCCCTGGGAATAAATCCGTTCAGGACGATACCGGGCCGTTTCAAGAAATTCCAATTCTTTGCGCTTGTTTCCTTTCACCTGCCAATTATCTTCGCGCACTGAAAGGATATGCTGAAAAATATCATCCGACGCAAGAAATTTGCTGTTCGGCGGAATGCTTTCCGGCTGACAATCGCAGCAATGCAAATAATAGGAAAACATCTCCGTTTGAAGATATTCTTTTCGCCGGAACACACCGAGTTTTTCCGCCATGATGTTGAGAAGCGTCGTTTTTCCCGAGCCGTTTCCGCCGTACAAAATGGTAATCGGTTCAAAATTCAATCGGGTCAATTGTTTTTGCGGAAAGATTCCGACCGGATAATGCTCATCCGGCGTCTGCTGATTACAAAGTTCGTTGATCCCCTTTGCATTTCGATCTTCATCCATCAAATGAAAGCAATCCAGGTAAATCATGGCTTTTGTTCCGAAAAGGATCGTTTTGCAACCGTTCACGGTTTTTTCGTTGGAACGCGGGCGTCTCGCCCGCCTCTGGGTTGTGCTCCTTCATTTCGTCTTCCATCGCTCCAGTTTCGGAATGCCGCGAGTGAAGAGCCAGGCGACGATTCGCGGGAACTTCATCTCGACGAGCTTCGCCTTGCAGAACTCCTGCATCTCCCCGGCGGTTTTGAAGTCGTCGGTAAACTTGCCGTCCTGGTAGCAGTAGCTGCAATATCTCGGCGATTTCGTGCCGTCGGCTTCGGTGCCGCCGCCTTGCGGGTCGTGCTTGAGCGGCATGGCACAGCTTTGGCAGGTTTTGTACGTCGGTTGTTTCATGATGAGGTCGGTGCTAATTGGTCTGCGCGAAAAATTTGGGAATGAGATATTTACTGCCTTACCCAAATGCCCTGTTTTTTCTCGCAAAGGCACGAAGGGCACAAAGAACAACTCAAATATTTCAATTCCTTTGTGATCTTTGTGCCTTAGTGAGAAAAAATACTGAACCGTGGAATCAAGTCTATATTGCACTCCGCGAAAAATTTGAACCGGAGCCTCGAACACTCAACCTTCGCTGTTTCGAGGCTTTCGTCGCTTCGCTCAGGAAACCCCTTGGTTCATTTTTTGTGCGGAGCACTGTAGTTCATTTTTTCTGATCTTTTCGTATTTTGAGGGCAATCATCATGAGACAGGATTACAGGATAAACAGGATGAAACAGACAAAATAAGAACCGTGTTTTGGCGTTAAACCGGAGGATAAAAAAGATTTGAGTCAAGACAAACCCATCCTGCCAATCCTGTGATCCTGTCAAAAAACCGTCCCCTCAAAATGTGAAACAATCAGAATTTTTTATCTGGGACTCAGTGGCACGAAAGACACCGAGGAAGATTTGGAATTTCCGACTCCTTTGTGTCCTTTGTGAGAAACAACAACACCATTTCGAAAAGGAAAATTATGAAAACGACTCTTTTCCGTTCCGATCTATTTCGGTTCGAAAGAATTGTTCCGGGGGTCAAGTTGGCCCCTAGAAAACAAACTCGGTGTCGCGATGCCGATCACCGGCAGGTATCTTATCGTGCTGGTGATAAAAAATGAATGGAGTGGTATTTTGTACAAAGCGTAACAAAGTTCAAAATACCACGGACCATGCCAAATTGCGGCACGATCCGCGGGGCAAATTTTATTGCCTCGTCGATAAACGCTTGATTCGGCACGAAATAAAAAAATGGGCAGGGCCGGGATTGAACCGGCGACACCTGGATTTTCAGTCCAGTGCTCTAC
>JAVBSX010000274.1:0-7632 GCA_031556455.1 Thermoguttaceae bacterium | reverse complement strand
GCTCCACCGGTCCCGGCCCTCCCCACACCCTCCCCCCTCCTCTGCTTCGTGAGTTTCGTGGCTTTTTTCCACAGTCGTCCCGTGTGGCCCGCGGCTCTTTGTACGCGTTTCCCGAAAGCGGCCCCCCTACACGTCGAGGTTCTTGACTTCGAGGGCGTGCTTTTCGATAAACTCGCGTCGCGGTTCGACCTTGTCACCCATCAGGATGCGGAACAGATCGTCCGCCGCCGAGGCGTCTTCCATGGTGACTTGGATGAGCGTCCGGTTCGCCGGGGCGAGCGTCGTGTCGCGAAGTTCTTCCGCGTCCATTTCGCCGAGTCCCTTGAACCGGGTGATCTTCATCACCTTCGGGTCGACCGTCCGGACCGCGTTGAGCAGCCCTCGGAGATCGTCGAGCCCCTTGGACGATTCGCCCCGCCGGAGGTAATACCGCGAGGTGTCGGCCCCGGTCCGCTCCTGCGGCAAAAGGGCGTCGATCTCGAAGCCCATCTCCCGGAGCGCGAGCAGCTGTTTGTTGATCGAACGAACCTCGTGCAACTCGACGATTCGCAATTTCGGTCCTTGCGAGGCCGCATCAATTTCGCCTTCGGAATGGCCGTTCTCGCCGTTCCCTTCGGTCAAAGACGCCTCCTTGCCCGATTCCTGCTCGACTTTCGCGAGGAACGTGTCCAGCTCCGCCCGGCCCGGAAACCAATGCTCCTGCTTGTCATAAAAAACGTGGTAAATCGGCAGCCGGGCCGTAACCGGGTCCTGCCGCATCGCATGATCCCGGAGCGCGAACCCGCGGCGTTCGAGCGTGATGATCGAATCTTCGAGCGCCGCCAGCGCGTCGCAGAGCCGCTTCATGTCCTCCCCCTCGAATGTCCGGCCGTCGCACGGATCGAACTGCGCGTTGGAAAGACCGACTTCGAGCAGTTGCTTGCGCATTTCCTCATCGGTTTGAACGTAATAATCCTTGTGCCCTTTTCGCTGGACCCGGAAGAGCGGCGGCTGGGCGATGTAAACGTGCCCCGCCTTGACCAGGTCGTACATTTGCCGGTAAAAGAACGTCAGCAACAACGTCCGGATGTGCGAACCGTCGACGTCGGCGTCGGTCATGATCACGACCTTGCCGTACCGCCGTTTTTGCAGATCGACCTCATCGCCGATCCCGCTCCCGAGGGCGGCGATCATGCTGCGGACCTCTTCATTGGCGAGCACCTTATCTTCCCGGGCCTTGTAGGCGTTGATGATCTTACCCCGGAGCGGCAGGATCGCCTGATATTCGCGGACGCGGCCCCCCTCGGCGCTTCCGCCGGCGGAGTCCCCTTCGACGAGGTACAGTTCGCACTTATCGACATCGCGGCTGGAACAGTCGCGCAGCTTGCCCGGCAGCCCGCCGTGCGAGAGAGCCCCTTTCCGTTCGCGGACCAGCAGCCGGGCCTTGCGGGCGCTTTCGCGGGCTTCGGCGGCGACGATCCCTTTCTTGACGACGATCAGGGCCGTTTTCGGGTTCTCTTCCAAAAATTTCGCGAGCACCTCGCCGACGACGGAGTTGACGATCCCTTCGACCTCGCCGTTGCCGAGCTTGGTTTTCGTCTGCCCTTCGAATCGTGGGTTGGGGACCCGGATCGAAATGACGGCGGTCAACCCTTCGCGAAAATCCTCCCCGGTCGGCGGGGCGAGCTTATCCTTGAACAGATTCTGGGCCTTGCCGTAATTGTTGAGCGTCCGGGTCAACGCCGTCCGGAATCCGGAAAGATGCGTCCCTCCTTCGATCGTGTGAATGTTGTTGACATAGGAGCGGATGTTTTCGGTGTATTCGGTCGTGTACTGCATCGCGACTTCGACCTGGATGCCCTCGGCTTCTTCGAGAATGTGAATCACTTCCTTGTGAGCCGGATCGGTCGAAAGGTTCAGGTTCTCGACGAAATCGACGAGGCCGTTCTTGTACTCGAAAATTTCTTCGGTCCCCGTCCGGCCGTCGCGGAGGATGATCTTGATGCCGCGGTTGAGGAACGCGAGGTCTTGCAGGCGGCGATGCAGAATGTTGATGTCGAATTTCCGCTCGGGAAAGATTTCGCTGTCCGGCATAAACGTCGTTTTCGTGCCGCGACGTTCGCTCGCCCCGATTTTCGAAACCGGCTTGACCGGCACGCCGCGTTCGTATTCCTGCTGGAAGACGTGCCCGTCGCGGCGAACTTCGACGACGCACCATTCGGAGAGGAAATTGACGACGGTAACGCCGACCCCGTGCAGCCCGCCGGACGCCTGGTAGGCTCCCTTCGAAAACTTGCCGCCGAACTTGAGCATGGTCATCACCCCTTCGAGCGTCGATTTTTTGATGTCGGCGTGCTCTTCGACCGGGATGCCGCGGCCGTCGTCCTCGACCGTCGCGGAGCCGTCGAGATTGATCGTAACGGTGATCGTGCTCGCGAACCCGGCCATCGCCTCGTCGATCGAGTTGTCGACGACCTCGTTGACGAGGTGGTGCAAACCCCGGGAGCCGGTGTCGCCGATATACATCGCGGGCCGCTTGCGGACGTGTTCCTGGTCGGAGAGGTGTTCGAGGTCCTTGGCGGTGTAATCTTCGTGGGCGCTCGGGAGCGGAACTTTTTCGGCGTTTGGGTCGAATCGAAATTCCTCGGGCACGGAAGCAGCGTTTTCAGTCATGTTTTCAGGTAATAGAGGTTAAAGGTAATTTTTTATATTTTTCTCAAGGAGCCGGAGACGAAGCGGTACCCCGCGCAGTCCCCGGACGGGTGATTTCTTTATTCACGTAATAATAATTCAATCCGGACGCGATGATCCAAAGCGGAAACAGCACCAAAAGCGACGCGATCCCGCCGAAAACGAGCCCGATCGGGCTTTGCGGGTCAGGATAAAGGATCAACGCCGCGACGAAAAGGTAGACGATCCATGCGCCGTGAATCAGCGAGGTCAACAGCAAAATGATTTGCGAGATGCCGCGTTGTTGATATCTCGCCAACAGGAAAGTGATGAGGTAAGGGGTTGCGTAAAACGGTGAAAAAAACAAAGGGTTCAAGGGCGAAAGCATGACACAGGCATAAGCGAAGTACGTCGCCGCCAACAGCAGCAGCGTCGTTCGCAATGTCACGGTTCGCGGGTTCATGGTCTTTTGACAGTTCGGTCCGGGGCCTGCGCTTCGTCCACGGCTCTTTGGGGGATAAATCGTGCTTACGAAATCGTCAGGGCGTCGCATTCGATCACGGCTTGGGAAACGGTGAATCCGGCGCGTTGGATATCGCCGATCGCGCTGCGGATCGCCGCTCCCAGCGATTCGGATTTCCGAGCGAAACAAACCATCGCCCGGCCTTGCGAGGAGCCCGGCAGCGCGTCGTCGCAGCCCGCTTCGTACAAGGCGTCCACGGCCCGGTCGTCCAGTTCGGTCAGTTCATTCAAATACAAGGCAAAATCATATTCGGTCATGTCTTTGCCAACCTTTCGACAAGGCGTAATCGACCACCTCGTGGATCTCTTTGTTCGGATGGTCGTTCATGGTAATTATTGCTTCTCCAAAGGAGCCGGGGACGAAGTCGTACTCCGCGCAGTCCCCGGACGGGCGTTCGATTTTGCTTTCCATTCCATAAAACCGGCGATGACCCAAAGCGGCAACAACACCGGAAGGAAGTAGATCCCTACAAAAATAATAATCAGGCCGCCTTGCGGATCAGGATGGAGATAAAAACTACCGTACACGGCATAGGCAAACCAGGCTCCGTAAAGAATCGAGGCGATCGACAAAATAATTTGTGAAGCAACTTTCTTCATCATTGCGGAAAGCAGAATCGAAACGACCGGCGGAAAACCATAAAACGGCAGGAAAAACATCAAGGCGTAGAACCAGGCATCCTTGGATGCATGGGTGCCTACAAAGCCCATCGTTCCGAGCAGCACAAGGCTCGATATTCCGATTGTCACGGTTCGCAGGTTCATGGTCTTTCGGCGGTTCGGTCCGGGGACTGCGCTACGCTTCGTCCACGGCTCTTTGGGTGTTTATTTTTTCTGCGTTTCGTCGTATTGGCGGGCATTTTCCAGGAATTGTTCCAGAGGCACGGCGTCGAACAGGTGTTGCCGCCATTCGGTGTAATCAAACGGCTCACGCTGGATCAGCGCCACGAAGCGCTCCGCTTCGACGATTCCCAAATGTTCGGCGAGGAGGTTCATTCCGTCGCAACGCAGTACCGTGTCAGTTCGCATGGAATCGCCTTTCGTCAGCTTCCAAGCGAACCTCAATCCGCCCCTGATCGTCGAACGGTCGATTGTAGCAGCAAATGTCGAAATAGATACGTTTCATGACGATTCAGCGTCAACGAGTGTTTTGGGCTCAGTGTTTTGATTCACTAAAGTAGCCGGGGACGAAGCGGCTGAAATGCTAACCAGGGGCCGCGGTCCCCGGACGGGTATTCGATTTTGCTTTCCATTCCATGAAACCGGCGCTGACCCAGGCGGGAATCATCACCGGAAGCGACAGAATGCCGACGGCATAAAGCACAAGGATTCCCAAGTAACCGTCGAAGCTCGCGTAACACACCATGATATACCAGGCGCCGTAGGCAATCGTTGAAACAAGTAAAACAACAGTGGAAGGATCGTATTTCAATTTTAGGGCGAGAACAAGTGATACAAGCAGCGGCGACCCGCTAAACATCCATAAGCCTGTTGCAAAGCCAATATCTTCGGCGAATCCGTGAGGTTGAAACACACCGACCTGGAGCAGGATGTAAGGGGCAACAACCGTCCCGATCAACATCACGGTCGTCGTTCCGATTGTCGCGGTTCGCAGGTTCATGGTCTGTTAGCGGTTCGGTCCGAGTACTGCGCTGCGCTTCGTCCGCGGCTCTTTGGGGATTTCATATTCGTTTCAACAGTTCAAGGAATGCTGCCGGCGTCAGGATGGTCGGGTGGGCGATCTCGACGACCGCGAAATCTTTGTCGCCGGTAATCAACAGGTCAACCCCGGCGAGGATCGCCGAAGCGAGCACCGGTTCGTCCTTCGCGTCGCGGATCGACGGCAGGACGACGTGCCGCAGGTCATGGGGCGTAACAAATAATTCAAATTCCTTTCGTTCAAGGTAACGGTCCAGGTTTTTCGTCTTTTCCGGAAACTTCTTTTGAAACACGCGATACAGTTCCTCGACGATGTACGTCGCCAAGACGAGTACCTCCCGCTCGGCGATCTCGCGGAGGACCTTGCCCCGTGCGGAGCCCGGGAAAAGAATCCCCGAAATCAACACATTGGTATCGCACATGATCCGCATCGAACGCCTCTACTTCGTTTGGTATTCGCCGCGCATTTCCCGGCGGATATCGGCAACGATTCCGGCGAGGTCATTTTCGTCGCGAATCCCGTGCGATTCGGCAACACCCTTCATTTCGTTTTGAAAGTCGGCAATCGCGGATGGGAAAGGTCCGACTTCGATCAAGCCGACGCTTTCCAAATCGTCGAGGATGTTCCTCGCTTTCGGATTCAAAATTTTTACGGATAACGTCGTCATGGTATGTTCAGGTTCGGTCCTGGGACTGCGATGCGCTTCGTCCGCGGCTCTTTGAGGAGCTCTTACTTGCCTGTATTCCGCTCCCAGAATACGCTGTCGGCGTAGCCTTGGATCGTGCGGTCGGTCGCGGCCAACTCGAGCCGCTTCTCGGCCAAGGTGCAGTACCGCTCGTTTAATTCGACGCCGCAATATCGGCGGTCGAGCTTTTTCGCGACGACCTCGCTCGTCCCGGCCCCGAGGAACGGGTCGAATACCATATCGCCCGGGTTAGAACCGGCCAAAATGATTTTCGCCAATAATTTTTCCGGCTTCTGCGTCGGGTGCTCCGTGTTTTCCGGCATCGACCAGAACGGTACCGAAATGTCGCTCCAAAGGTTCGACGGATGCGTCAACCGAAACCGGCCGGCCTCCGTTTCGTTCCAATCTTTCGCCTGCCCCCGGGAATCGGTGTACGGGGCGATCACCTTTCGCTTGAGCATCACCGCCTCGAGGTTGAACGTGTAATCCTCCGAAACGGTCGCGAACCAAATATCTTCCGAGGCGTTTTTCCAGTTCGATTTCGCGCCCCGCCCTTTTTCCCGTTCCCAGGTGATCCGATTGCGAACGGTAAACGCCGTCTCCAACACCCGTTGTATCGCGGCCGAACAACGCCAATCGCCGCAAACGTAAATCGAGCCGTTCGATCGCAGCAGCCGCCGCATTTCGGGGAGCCAGCTTTCGAGCCAACGCTCGTATTCCCCGGCCGGGCGGCGGCGAAAGGTCGTTCCGCCGAAATCTTTTGCGAGGTTGTACGGCGGGTCGGCGAGGATCAAATCGCAAAACCGATCGGGCAAGAGCGGCAGCACCCGGAACAAATCGCCGCAAATCGTTCGATTTTCGATTTCTCCGGGGCCGAGCGGTCGTTCTTCCGGCCGCAACAGCCGGGCCGCGTACTGCCGCGATTCGCTTTCGGACAGCGTTAAGGTTCGATTTCTCGGGGCTCGGGCGGGAACGGTTTTCGACACAAAACGACTCGCATTTTTTCTCGGGCGGCAACACAAACGACAGTCCGGAAAACAGCCACGAATTCAAAAGATATTCTACCCGAAAACCCTTGATTTTACAAGGTTGGAAAAAGAAAATTGTCCCGCGAAAACAAGGCCGTTTTTCATAAAAAAACGGGCCGGAAAGGTTGGAAAAGCGTTGAAAAAGCGCCGGGGTACCGGCGAAATGGCAAGAGAACTGCAAAGTTGAATTTGTGAGAAGATGGGAAAAAGAGGGGCGTCATTTCGAGCGGAGCGAGAAATCTCACCCTCGCCGAAAAAGCAGGAATTCCGGCCCTCACGCGAGGGTGAGATTTCTCCTTACGCTACGCTTCAGTCGAAATGACGAGACTTTGCAGTTCTCTTCGGCTAAATGATCTTCGTGTTGAATTGGAGCGTCAATTGTGGTATCGTACCCGCTATTGTGGTACTTTTTCGGTTTCCCCATTTTTTGAAAGGATGATGATCTATGACAAAGACTCTCAATGTCGGCATGCTCGGTTGCGGTTTCATGGGCCGGACCCATTCGAACGCCTATGGTCAGGTCGCTCACTTTTTCGACGTGCCGTTCAAGCCGGTTCTCAAAGCCTGCTACGGTCGGGAAGAAGACCGGCCCGCACTCGAAAAATTTCAAAAAATGTGGGGTTACGAGTCGATCGAAACCGATTGGAAAAAGTTGATCGAACGGAAAGACATCGACATCGTCGACATTTGTGCTCCGAACTTCCTGCACAAAGACATGGTTCTCGCCGCCGCCAAGGCCGGAAAAATGATCTGCTGCGAAAAGCCGCTCGCGATGAGCCTCGCCGAAGCCCAGGAAATGGTCGACGCCGTTGAAAAGGCCGGCGTCGCGAACATGGTTTCGTTCAATTACCGCCGCGTCCCGGCGATCAGCCTGTTCAAGCAGATCATCGACGAAGGCCGGGTCGGTCGGCCGTTCCATTATCGAGCGACCTACAACCAGGATTACACGATCAGCGAGAATGTCCCCTCGGGTGGGGCCGCCCTTTGGCGGCTTTCGGCGAAGATCGCCGGCAGCGGCGTTACCGGGGACCTGCTCGCTCATTCGATCGACACCGCCGAATGGGTCAACGGACCGATCAAGAAGGTGA
>JAVBSX010000047.1:0-5943 GCA_031556455.1 Thermoguttaceae bacterium | reverse complement strand
GTGTTTTTCGTGATCTTTCATCTCATCAAGCTGATGTCGATCATCGAAGAAAACGGACAACGGGACGGTTAAAGTGTCTCAAACGTTGCGGGCCGAAAATGTTCATTGGAAAGCGAGCATCAGGATATTCTGTTGCAGAATAATGCACTTTTGAGATATTTTTTCAAAGTGCTGCATTTTTCGACGAACTTCTTATTCTATAGCCCTCCCATTTCCGAAATAGTCTCGTCGAAAACAAAATATTATGTTGACGTAATGTCATATAAAACATAGGCTTACGGTTTTTTGAAAAATAAAAACACAAAAATTTTTCGCGACACTGTTTCTGGCACAAATAATGCTCTATAATAGTTCCTAATCTCCGAGAGTTTCTCTGAGACCAAAAAAATCCAAATACACGATCAGAAGGGGAGATCGAAATGAAAAAATTCGTCGCACTTTTACTTTCCGCGTCGCTGTTCCTGACACTCTCGGTCGATTCCCGAGCGGAATTGCTGACCTTGGAATACGGGATCAATATCAACGACAGCAATCCATACAAAGACAGCAATAATTTTTTCCAGCTGTTCAACGCTTACTTTGCCGAGCAGCTTGGGATCGAAGGTTTGTTTGCCAGCAGCAACGAGTTGTTCAACGCCCGGGGAGTCGATCCGTATACGGACTGGACGACGAACGGTTCCGAGCTGGTCGGGGCGTACAAGGTTGCCGCTCTCGGCCATGATTTCTCGGTTTTCGATTCGGAGGGAACATTCATCTCCAACCTGATGAACCTTTCCGGGACGGAAAATATCAGTAAAGGCATCACGGACCTGACGGGCGATAAAGTCGTCGGCATCGCCGACGGTCTTCATGTCAATTTCCAATTGGACGCCTACCACGGCTCGCAGTTGGTTTACAGTTGGTCTTCGGACCCGGATGGGAACGGAAATCACGGTTCTCTCAAGGGAGACGGCAAGGTTCACATGGTCGCGTTGGACATTACGGACCTTTACAATGCGAAATACGGCACGAAAAATGATTCGGTTTACATGTTCGGTTGGGAAGACCTGCACCTGACGGCGGCCGGAGGCGGTTTGCCTGCCGATTGGGATTACCAGGACTTTGTCGCGATTATGACGAACCTGAGTCCGGACACGACCACCACACCGGAACCGGCGACGATACTGATATTCGGCCTTGGGCTGGCGGCAATCCCGACGGTTCGCCGCTTCCGGAAAAAATGACGTTCGCTGCTTTAAGCATCGAATTCGCGAAGCGGCTTCGGGAAGACGATTTGGGGTTTTGCCCAAGTCCCTTCCCGAAGCCGCATTTTTTAGATCAAATCGGATCCGTTCAAGCGTTGCCGGGGATCAGCCCGATTTTTCGCGTGATTGATGCAATTCCTCGACCAAACGCGAAACGATTTCCTCGTAGGGAAAGGCACCGATCAGCTTTTCTCCCCGCTTGAGATTGACCTGGTGCGGCCCACACCAAAGGCCGAAATCGGCATCGTCGGTCTCTCCGGGACCGTTGACCCGACAGCCCATCACCGCGATTTTCAGCGGCCAATGCTCCGCGAATCGCGTCGCTTCGCGGACCTCTTCGGCCAACCGCACGAACGCCTCGTTTTGAACCCGCGCACAACTCGGGCAACTGACGATGTTGAGTCGATCGCGGTTCCATTCCTCGGGATTGACGAGGTTGCCCGTTTCGACGTTGTGTAAGATCAGCCGACCGGCTTCGATTTCCTCGAATTTTCGTTCGTTGGGAACGGTCAACGAGACTCGAAGGGTATCGCCGATCCCTTCGGCGAGAAGCGGCTCAAGAGCGATCCGGGATTTGAGTATCCCTTCGGGCGGCATGCCCGCCTCGGTTACCCCCAAATGCAGCGGAATATCCGGCCGCAATTGGGCGAAGCGACGATTTTCGGAAAGCACGACCGCCGGGTCGGAGCCTTTGATCGAAACGCAATACCGCAAAAAGCCGATCGAGTCCAGAAAATCGGCGTGTTCGAGCGCGCTTTCGAGCATCGGCGAAATACCCTGTTGCGACTTTTTCTCCGGATCGACGCTCCCGCAGTTGACACCGATTCGCAAGGCGCAATCGTGTTCCGAGGCGATCTCGGCCAGCTTCCTCACCTTCTCACGCCAAGGAATGTCCGGTTCCGCGTGGTGCAAGTGTCCGGGGTTGTACCGAATTTTGTCGACGAACGGGGCGACGGTTTCCGCCAAACGATAGTTTTCCTGCAAGTCGACGGAAAGGTTCGCCTCGGTCCGATCCCGGATGCGGGCGAGCGCCGCCGCATCTTGCGGTGTGTCAACGGCGATTCGGACGATCGCCGCCCCCGCTTCGAATAAACCTTGGGCCATTTCCGCGGTTTTGGGAACGTCGGTCGTCTTGGTCGCGCACATGCTTTGCAAGACAATCGGGTTCGCACCGCCGATTTGGATCGTTCCGATTCGTACCGTTCGGGTTCGATTTCGCTGAATCATGGGAGGAAATGCGTCAAAAAATGCAGGTACTCAGCCCATAAAAAAACGCTCCAACGGTTGGAGCGTTTTCAAAAATACGCGGAGCACCGGCTAAATGGGCCTGCGCTCCGCGTATCGGCCCTGAGTGTCCGGGAAAACCTTATTTCGTTTCGTTAACGATCGGGACGATCCAGACTTTCAGTTCGCTCTCGATCGAATGCCCAAGGTAAACCCGAACCGTGTACAAGCCGAGTTCCTTGAGCGGGCCGCTCAAACGGAGCTGGTCGGCGGTCAACACCAGGTTTTCCGCCCGAAGCGCTTTGACGATGTCGTCCGCACCGACCGAACCGTAAAGATGTCCCTCTTCGTTGGCGTTGGCTTCGATCGACACACTTCGCTTCTTCAATTCTTCGGCCAAGGATTGCAGACCGACGAGGCGTTTCTTTTGAATTTCCATCAATTTGGCCTTGTGTTTTTCGACCATCCGTTTGTGATGATCGTTCGCGATCGTCGCCAATCCCTGGGGAATCAGGTAATTATTGGCGTAGCCCGGCTTGACTTCGACGATATCGCCTTGCTTTCCAAGGGGATCGATCGTTTGAATCAAAAGTAATTGGATGCCTCCGTTGGGACCGAGCGGGAGCCGCTTTCCTTGTCCTTGTCGACGGGATTTTCTGGCCGTTTTGGTTTGTGCTGTACTCATTGAAAAAGGAAAAGGAAAAGGAAATAATATGGGTTTTTGGAAAAATTCAACTCAGACGACACAAAATGAAATCAATTCGAGTCAAGGAAAGATAATTCCGTTTCCCTGTTTTCGCGTGTCTTCGGTCGTATTCTTTTCTTAAAACGGTATTTCGTCGTCGGGCGGGCCGGAGGCGGCGACGTCTTCATAACTCGTCGGAGCGGCGGCGGAATTGCGATTGGAAGCGGCGGGAGCCGAATTGCGGGCCGAACCGCCCCCTTCGCCTCCGCGACCGAGCAGCTGCATTCGCTCGCCGATCACTTTCAGTTTCGAACGTTTTTGTCCGTCGGTTTCCCAAGTGTCGAGTTTCAGGCGACCTTCGATCAACACGGGCGAGCCTTTGGAAAGGTATTCGGAGGCGATTTCCGCCGTTCGGCCCCAAAGAGTGATGTCGACGAACGTCGTTTCGTCGACCCATTCTCCGGTTTGGCTCTTCCGTCGGTCGTTGACGGCGAGCCCGATGTCGCAAACGGCCATTCCGCTGGGGAGAAACCGGCATTCCGGATCCCGGGTCAGGTTTCCCAATAAAACGACGCGATTGAAACTGGCCATTGAATTTCAGGTGTTGAATAAAGAAAAACGAACCTGCTCCTACACTGCCGATCAAGGAGCAGTGTGCCTTTGCGTGATTGCGATCACGCCCATTCTATTTTATTCCTCGGCGGAATCTTCGTCTTCTTCGCTAAAAACGTCCGGTACTTCCGCCGCCGCATCTTCGGTGATGTCACTGACCGGACGAATCGGTCCGGCTTTGGCGTGTTCGACCAGCGTTTCGACCAACCGGGGATCGATTTTCAGGAACAGAAATCGCACAATTCCGTCGCTGATTTGACATTGGCGGTTCAATTCCTTGACCTTGGCAGCGTCGAGTTTGAAATACGTCAACCAATAGGTTCCCCGACGGTGCCCCTTGATCGCATAAGCCAAACGACGCTCTTCCCACAAACGGCTGACGAGCACTTCCCCTTCGTATTGGGCGATGTATTTGTCGATTTGCCCGGACACCTCGTCCGGATTCCGAGCGTACATGTCGGAATCCAAAATAAACAACCCTTCGTAGACGTTCTCTGTCAAAATAGCACCTTCGGTTTATTGAATTGAAAATTGAAAATTGAAAATTGAAAATTGAAAATTGTCGAAAAGAACTGAAAATCGATTGATTTGGAACAACGGGCGGGGCGTCCTTCAAACTCCTTTTTCAAAACACGACGCGCCGAATCATTACGTTTTTCGGGTTTTTGCTAGACGGGGCAAAAATCCGCAATCCGAGGAACCCGAAAACAGAGACGTTGGATGCTTACGGTTTCGAAAAAATCCTTGCTCCAAAATTTTCAATTTTCAATTTTCAATTTTCAATTCTACCATTGTATCGGTTCATTGCTTCGTTCAAGCCTTCGTTCAGGTAACAAAGGACCGCATCGGCGGCATTTTTCAAGGCTTCGGGAAGCAATTTTTTTTCCGCATCGCAGAAATTCGCGAGGACGTAATCGGCGGCGTCCCAATGGGCGGGCGGTTGACCGATCCCGAATCGCAGCCGGGGAATTTTTTCGGTCCCCAACACGCGAATCACATCCTGCAACCCTTTTTGGCCGCCGGAACTTCCTTCGGAACGGATCCGAATTTTCGCGAACGGCAAATTCAAATCATCACAAACGACGAAAACATTTTCCGGAGGCACCTTGTAAAACCGGCTTGCCTCCAACACGCTCGAACCGCTCCGGTTCATAAACGTGGTCGGACAAATCAACAAAACCTTTTCGTCCCGGACCTGAATATTCAGGGCATCTGCTCGAAATTTCGATTTGGGGGACTCGCATGCGACCCTTCGGGCAACTTCCGAGAGGATCAAATACCCGATATTGTGCCGGGTTGCTCGATACTGCTCACCGGGATTCCCCAAACCAACAACAATACGCATTTTTCAAATTAAGAATTATGAATTAAGAATTGAGGAAATGGATTCAACTTAAGAGAGGCTTGTTCGCAGGAAATCCAAATCATTCCTAATTATAAATTCTTAATTCTTAATTCAAATGTTACTCTTCTTCTTCGGCTTTCTTGCGACCAATCACTTCCGGCTCGACTTCGCCCGGTTCGCCTTCGGCTTCTTCGGCGACTTCGACGGCAGGCAGACAGCTGACAACGATCTGCGTCGGATCGGCTAACGCCTTAGCTTTCGGCGGCAGCACCAAATCGCTGACATGCAAAATTTGGTTGAATTCCAGTTGATTGATGTTAACGACCAGGCTTTCCGGGACCGAAGCGGCCTCGCACTCCAACTCGACCGTGTGCAGGACGTGTTTGACAACGCCCCCCTCGCGGACGCCCGGGGACTCTCCCCGCAGTTCGATCGCGACTTGAACCTGAATTTTTTCGTGTTCGCTGACCCGGGCAAAGTCGATATGCTGGACTTCCTGCCCCCAAGTATCCCATTGGCACGCCTTAATCAGCGCTTTTTCATTGACAGCGCCTTTCAACTGGACGAACCGGATTCCGTGTCGCAAGACGGCTTGGACCTCGTCCGCCGGCAGCGACAGGCTCAAATTCGCCTTTTTGTGACCATACAAAACGGCGGGAATCCGCCCACTCTCCCGCATTCGCCGGTTCCGCCTTTTGCCGAGCGATTCGCGCAGCTCGACCGTTAATGTTTCCACTTCCATTGAAATTACGCCCCAAACTAGGATTCAAAATGATGTGCAAGGACAACGAGCCAACCATTTTGACCGGGATTTTTCAAAATTCAACCCCCCC